>NZ_JBIVOW010000005.1:0-438070 GCF_044754325.1 Streptomyces sp. NPDC093097 | reverse complement strand
AATCCACACCGAACCCGGAAGGCCCTCACCCGTTCAAGATCCCACGGCCGAGACCTGGCTCACTGTCCACAACCTCCCCGGACAGAACACCTAGGGCGTCTTGCCGATGCCCGGCGATGCGCGGATCTTGCACGTTGGGATAGCGTTCGGTGGGAGGTACGGGCATGAGTTTTCGGCTGGCGGCGTACGCCGTGTGCATCGAGGACGGGCGGGTCCTGCTTGCCCATCACGTCTCAAAGAACTGGACTTTTCCGGGCGGCAGGGTCGAGCACGGGGAGGATCCGTTCGATGCGGTGATCCGGGAGGTTGCCGAGGAGACCGGTTGCGACGCGATGGTCGAACGCCTGCTGGGCGTGGACTCAAGGGTGATCCCCGCCGCCGAACGCACCGTCCCCGGGGGACCAGAGCACCAGAATGTCGGCATCTTCTACCGGGTCCGCATCATTGGCGGCCAACTCCGGCCTGAGCCGAACGGCGAAACCGCCGAGTCCGTCTGGACTCCGATCCCCGACGTGGCCGGCCTGCGCCGGTCGTCGCTGGTCGATATCGGCCTCGCTCTGGCGCGGACCCTTCCGGCAACCGGCCATGTCCCTCCCGTCTCGGTCGGCGGCCTCATCCAGCACTGACGCCACCACCAACATCTTGTGAGGTAAGTACGGGAAGGCGGCGCATGCCTTCTCCGAACTACCGCCAGAGAGGCCGTTTAGCGTCCGACTGCGGCGTGCTTAGTCCGTCTTGTTCAGGTTTTGGGCTTCCCGGACCGCTAGTTGCTTGATCGTCGGCATGCCGACGAATACCGGCGAGCTCTTCCGCCTCTCGCTGGCGTCAATCTGGCTGATCTTGTCGTGGGTTGCGGTGAGGCTGACGGTCAGTTGCTCGACGTCGCCCAGCCATCCTTCCCGTTCGGCTTCGGTGATCCTGGCGTGGAGGTTCTCGCGGATCTCTTCCAGACGGGGCCGTTCGTCCGGCCCCACGATCAGTACCGGGCATCGCACACAGGCGTGCTCGTGGACACAGCTACTTCCGTATGCTCGGCCGCACTGCCCCAGGGCCAGCTTGCGCCGCTCGAAGTGCCCGAGGAACTCCTGCCACTCCTCGTCGGTCACCGCCCGGTATTCCCCGGCGGGTCGTAGACCGCGGCGCCGGGCGATGAAGGCTCGGTGAGCCTCGATGGCATCTTCCGGGTAGATCGCGGCATACCCCATCGTGGTTCCAATGTGGTCGTGACCAGCAATAACCTGGGCGATGTGCGGCGGCAAGCCGTTGAGGATGGCGTCGGTGATGAAGATCCTGCGGAAGTCGTGCGGCTGGAAGGTCAACGGCTGTCCGTGGGCGTCGGTGATGCCGGTATCCGCCAGCAGCGTGTTGAGTGACTGGCGGATCGTGGTGGTGGAGATCGTCCTGTTTTCGCCGCCTACGGGCCACTGGTAGAGCAGCGGCATGGGTGGGTTCCAGACTTTCTCGTGCAGGCCATAGGACGGGATGCTCGGCACCCTGCCGTCATGCCCGCGAACACGGCTGATCACGGCGCTGAGAACGTCGGCGAGCTCAGGGCTGACCAGCAGGAGGCGCTCTTGGTCCGTCTTGGAGGGCGCGATCTGCAGGAGCGGGATCACCTCTCCGGTGGTCGGCAGCTTGTAGCTGATGATGCTGTGGTGGCCGAGTTCCCTGAGCTCTTCGATGCGCATCCCGGTGTGCCGGAGGATCTCCACGGTCGCCCAGCCGTAGAAGGCCAGCTTCTCCTCCGTTCGGAAGTCGCGCCTCGCTCCTGTGGCGTCAACGACCGTTGAAGGTTTGCCGCCGGCTCGCTCGGTAGACCGGGGCAGGGTGAAGCTCTCGTCGAGCACCGTGATGGTGGATCTCAGGTCAGCCGCCTCCAATGCCTCCAGCCGCTCCTTGGCCTCGTTCAGCCGACGGGCAGCTGCCTGTACCAGCGTGGGCAGGACCGGCAGCCTCTCTCGGGTGCGGGCATCGGATCTGGTGCGGACCTCCCGCTCGACGTTCTTGGCAGAGCAGTCGGCTTCTGTCACCGGGGCCGGAGCGGCCCACGGTCCCCAGCGCTCGGGCTCGTCCAGAGCCCACTCGGCGATGTCCAGGTAGAAGCCCCGCACTGCCGTCCTGATACTCAAGGCTGCGATGCGCGGCTCTGTTGTCCTGGCGACCGTGCCGTTCGGCATGCGGTACTTGACCGTCTTGACCGCGATCCGGGCCTTCCACGCGTCGCGCACCTCCGGGGCCAGGTGAAGGCTGTCGATCCCGGGGTGGTGCCGTTCCAGGTCGGCCCAGAAGTAGCCGACCAGATTGCTCGACAGTTGCACCAACGTGACGTAGTCGATGGAGGGCTGTCGCTCGGTCAGGTAGCTGACAAGCAGGTCGCGGATCGGCTTGCACTTCACGTCGAACCGGTCGACGAGCTGGGCCGGGCTCACCTGTCCGGCACGTATCTCGATGCTCCGCAGGGTCTTGGGTGCGTCAGGGGGAAACTGGCCGCGCCTCTGAAGCAGGGCGTAGGCGATTCGCGTGTGGCTCGTGGAGGTCCCCGTGGCCGCCAACAGCAGTTCGAGGACATCGCCGACCACGATGTCGTCGGTGCCGCCGCCCTTCGCCGCGAAGATGCGGGCCACGGCCTTGAGCGCCTTCGATGTGCGCCGCGGGTCCGGCTGTCCGGGCATGCGTGCGTCACGAAGTTCGGCAAATCCCTTGGGATCGCGGGCGGCTTCGATGGCTTCGCGCAGGTGGGGAGAGAGGCTGCTTGCGAGCCACGGCATGCTGGGACGGATGACATCAGCGCAGACCAGGGCCAGCAGCCCGGACCCGAGCCCTGCCTTCTGCGGCCTCCTGCCGTGAACGATCCCCCAGGCAAGCGGGGCCTCGGTCCAGCCGACCGAGGTGGCGGAGCCCGGGCTGGCGTTCCAGCGTTGCTGCCAGGTCTTCCCCTCGAAGGTCTCCAGCCATCGCAGCAGCAGGCGCGCACCGACCATCCGCATCTGGTGGGTGGAGTCTTTGCCGTTCTTGAACGGCGGCCGCTCCAACCTGTGGAGAACCTCCTCGCGGGAGATCCGGGTAGTGGGCCAGTCGGTTCCCGGGCTACGTGGCGGAAACCTCTGCAGCTGGGCATCGATCTCGCTGCCGGCCAGGCTCTTCGCGGTCAGGGCCGGCGGGGTGACGAGCGGGACGGTGGTAGTTGTCACCCGGGGCTCCCGCCGAAGAGGACGTCGAGGGAGTCCCGGTTGTAGGCCGGCGCGGGCGGGGCCGGAGGCGGGTTGTTGCGCTTGTGCTCCTGGCGGGCGTGGTGTGCAAGCCCTGCCGAGATCACGTCGTCCCTGGTGGGCCGGTTGTAGATGTCCAAGGTGGACAGATGCTTATGGCCGAGGATGTGCTGAACGTAGACCGGCGGCATGTTCGGATCGTCGAGCATCAAGAACGTCGCCGATCAAGTTGTGTCCGCAGAGGCTGTGTGCAGATGGGTTCGTGTGTCATTGAGCTGGGTGGTGGAGGACGACGCGTTCGCGACGCTGACAACTGGCCGTGTTGCATTCCGATGGCCCGAATGTGAGGCAAGCCACTTCCTGGGTGACCGGATCGAGTGAACCGATGGGTGTGTGGCACGGGTCTCTGGGGCCATCGCTAGCTGTACTGACCGGGCACGTTGATTGAGAACAGGGGACCTGATCGGCAATCACGATGCGGGGGTTGAGTGTCTGTCAGCCAGGTCCCTGGCGAGCTGACTGATGCGTGCGCGGGCCGTCTCAGGGGCGAGCACCTCGATGTGGTCGCCGAACTGAAGAAGCTGACGCACCGACTCGATGTCGGGGTAGCGCACGACGACGACGCACGAGCCTTTTTCCGCGTCGGAGACATGGTGGATGCGGGTGCCGAGGATGCGCCGCGCCAGGTCGAGACCCTTTTCCGGCAGGCGGATGGTCACGCTCACGCGATCTTGCTCCTCAGTGCGTTTCTTCAACACGGCCCATCTGGTGCGGAGGGTTTCGCCTGGTTGGAGCACGGCTGGTGCGTCTAGCTGTTCGAAGGCCGACAGTCGTTCCAGAGCGAGCAGCCGGCTGTCGCCCTGGTCATCGGCGACGAGATACCAGCGACCTGATTTCGCCACGATCCCGTACGGGTCGACCACCCGTGTCGAGGCCTGGCTCTCGGCGCTGCGCCGGTACAGGATTCGAAGGCGCCGCCGGTGTCGCAGGGTCGAGGCCAGATCCGATACTTCGACCGCTGCCTCGGGGGCAGCAAACCACGCGGTGCTGTCGACAAGCACAAGGTCAGCCAGCCGCAGCGGGCTCGGCGACTCAGGTGCTGCAGCCTGGCGGGCGGCGATCTTGCGCTCGGCCGACTCCCACGCCGCAGTTAGGCCCATTCGCTCACGTAGTGCGCTGTCCAAGCCGGCCACGGATAGGGCCTCCAGTTCTGGTGGTTCCAGATGGGATGCGCTGAGCCGTGCACCGGGGAGCAGGACGATCCCGCCGTTCCGCCCACGTTCGGCATAGACGGGCACGCCCGCTGTCGATAGCGCCTCGACGTCCCGCAGCACAGTCCGCCGGGACACCTCAAGACGCGCGGCGAGCTCCGTGGTAGTGAGCCGCTGACGGGTCTCCAGGAGCAGCAGGAGATGCAGGAGTCTTGAAGCCTTCATGCTTACCCATGTTCTCAGAAAAGGTGACAGGTTCCGTCGCGATTGGGTGATCCACTGAGTGCTGGACCGAGAAATCAACGAGTTGAGGAGCACTCCATGCCCGCACCGAACCTGTTCCTGATCGGCGTCCGCGACGCCGAGGCCGCCACCGCCTTCTACCGCGACCTGTTCGAGATCGAACCGACCTTCACCAGTCCCCACTACGTAGCCTTCGAAGCTGCCCCCGGTGTCCTGTTCGCACTGTGGACGGGCTACAGCGAGCACGCGGTCCCGAGCCTCCCTCGTACGACAGAGATCGGACTCATGGTGCCGGGGCCATCGCAGGCGATTGACGAGATCTTCACGAGGTGGGCCTCGAAGGGCGTCCACGTTGTGCAGGAGCCGCATGATGCTGTCTTCGGCCGCACGTTCGTGATTACGGACCCTGACGGCAACCTCATCCGAGTCTCCCCGGTCGACTGACCTGCACTATCCCTCCCCGCATATCTCCAAGCTGAAGGGCCGGCCACACACCATGGTCGGCCTTTCAGCCTGTCTAGGAGCTCAGAAATGTCGCATTCGAACGTGGCCCTCACCCCGCGCCACCGGCTGAAAGTCGCTCGACTCGTCGCTGACGACGG
Source organism: Streptomyces sp. NPDC093097 (assembly GCF_044754325.1). Lineage (NCBI taxonomy): Bacteria > Bacillati > Actinomycetota > Actinomycetes > Kitasatosporales > Streptomycetaceae > Streptomyces > Streptomyces sp. NPDC093097. The sequence continues at coordinate 432,805 of NZ_JBIVOW010000005.1, read as the reverse complement.
CTGGCCAATCAGCGAAGTCGCGGCCCGCTTCCAGGTGTCCTGGCCGACCGTGAAGCGCTGGGTCGATCGCTACCTCGCAGGCGAGTTCATGCAGGACCGATCCTCACGACCGCGGAGCTCTCCGGCCAAGACACCCAAGACCGTGACGAAGAGGTGCGTCAGCCTGCGACTACGTCTGCGGGAAGGGCCGGTCCAGCTCGCTGCGAGACTCAATATCGCCCCGTCGACAGTGCATCGAATCCTGCGATCGGCCCGCCTGAACCGACTCGCCTACGTCGACCGTGAGACCGGTGAGCCCGTCCGCCGGTATGAGCACGACCATCCGGGATCACTGGTGCACGTGGACGTGAAGAAGCTCGGGAACATCCCCGACGGTGGCGGCTGGCGCTACGTCGGCCGCCACCAAGGCGAGAAGCACCGCGCCGCGACGCAGAGCAAGTCACGCAACGCCTACGGCGGCCCGAAGGTCGGATACGCATTCGTGCACACCGTCATCGACGACCACTCCCGCGTCGCCTACACCGAGGTCCACGACGACGAAACAGCCGTCACCGCCGTCGGCTTCCTGCACCGGGCTGTCGACTGGTTCGCTGACCGTGGCGTCACCATTGAGAGGGTCCTGTCGGGCAACGGCGGCGCGTACCGCTCGTACCTGTGGTGCGACAACTGCGAAGCGCTTTCGATCACCTCGAAGTTCACGCGCCCTTACCGCCCGCAGACGAACGGGAAGGTCGAGCGTTTCCACCGCACCATGGCCGATGGCTGGGCCTACGCCCGCTGCTACACCAGCGAGCAAGAACGACGCGACACACTGGCCGGTTGGCTCCACCAGTACAACCACCACCGGCCCCACACCGCGTGCGGCAACCAGCCGCCATTCTCACGATTGATCAACGTGCCCGGTCAGTACAGCAGCGTCGCGGTATGACCAGTACGAATGACGACCTTGTGATCCGGCTCGAAGCGCGGGCCGAGTTTGAGAAGGTCTATCTCCGGGTTTCCCCGACGATCTCCAAGGAGGCCATGGAGGTCCTCCGTGACGTGGGTGCCGAGGCTGGTGAGATCCAGGAATTCGAGCTCGAACCGGTGCACGTTGTTATCGGCGTGACAGCCGGGCCGGGAGTCTGGCTCAACCTGCGCGTCGCGATCAACGCCCTGGGAGCCCGACACAAGGAAGAAGACCTTCCGACTGGAACTGTCCGGAGAGGAGTCCATCGAGGCGAACGGACATTCCGCCAAGGACACCGAACGGCTGCTGAAGGCCAGCATGGAGTTGTATGCCCAGCGTGCGGCCCTCGATGAAGCCTGGCGGCGCCGTGCGCGCGGAGAGGAATGAACCAGCAGCACGCATCAACTGCACGACCCGATGACCTTGCTTGCTGAGCGGGTTGTGGGGAGTCGGGTGACACGGTCGGCCCTGGCGGCGGCTTCGCGAAGGCGGCCGATCTCTTCGTGCTGTGCGGCGAGCTGGGCCAAGGACTGGGTGCGGAAGTCCGTTAGGTCGTCGATCGTCTGCTCCGACTGGGCCAGTCGCTCCTTGAGCTTGGTGTTCTCTGTCTTGAGGCGGGCGATCTGAGCCTCGCGAGGGTCGGGGATCTCGCCGGCGTCTTGCAGCGCCTGGACCCGTCGTTCGAACTCGATGCGGAGGTGAGCGTAAGGGCGGGTGCCGTAGAACGCGGTGCGGTCGACGCCGGCTTCGTTGGCGAGTGTCTTGATGTCGCATTTTGCGCCGGGCGGGATCTCGCCGCGCAGGAGCCGGTCCATAGTGGCCCGGATGCGGTTCTCGTTCTCGGTCCGTTGGGCTGCGGAGATTCTCATGCGGACTCCTCGTCCTTGATGGTGCTGGCGGCGTCGATCTCGGCGACGACGCGGAGGGCCCGGTCGTAGTCGGCTTGGAGCCGGGTGCGTTCGGTCTTGCGTGGTGCGCCGAGCTGGCCGAGGAAGGTCTTGGTGCGTTCGGCATGCTCGGCCCAGACGGGGCGGTGACAGGGATGGTGGGTGGCCTGCGGGCAGCGGGCCGAGTCACACATGCCGACAAGCGGGCGGTCGGCGGTGGGGGTGCCGGCGAGTTTGAGGCAGAGCGCGCGTGAAGGGTCGGTGAACCAGCAGTAGTTCGCCGGCCCGAGGTGGAGGGTCCTGGCCCGTTTGGCCAGCAGGTTGAGCACATCGCGGTCACTGCGCTGGGTCTTCGGCGTCGGCGCTGCCATCGGGTCGAGCTTGGCGTCGATGCTGGCGAAGAATTCGGTCAGGCTCCGGGCTCCCGGCCCGGACGGGAGGACGCCCTGCTGGTAGTTTCGGAACTCGGCCAGGACCAGGTCGAGGTTGCGGTCGCCTTCCAGCTTGCTGACCTCGGCCAGCAGTTCGGCTTGGGCCCCGCCGGGGCGAGAACTGTAGCCCTCGGTTGTCGCGACAACGATGTGCTTCAGATGGATCTTGGTCGCGCGGACGCCGCCAGGCCGGTAGGCCATTTCCAGTGCAAGGGTCCTGCGTAGTCGCCGCAGGTTGACGAGGCCGTCCGGGATGGGGGCGAGGCCGAGCCGTACCCCGGCTTCGGAGTTGACCCAGTTCCGGAACCACCGGTAGCGGACATCGAAGGCGAACCGCCCCAGCAGTGTCGCTCCTTCGACAGGGGCGGGGTGCAGGCATTCGATGAGTTCCACAGCGCGGTAAGCGGGTTCGATGACCACCCATTCGTCGACGACGCCGCCGAGTCCCTGGCCTTTGATTACCTTGCTGACCAGCCGGTAGCGGATCAGGCCGGGGCGGGTTCCTCCGACGGGCGGCAGCCGACTTCCAGTTCCATCAGCTCGGATGAGCGCATCCCGGAGGCCGCTGCCAGGACGATGACTGCGGCGGTACGGACGATGCCGACCAGCGCGACAGCCTGCTGTCGGTGCAGCGGCGACGTCCACGGCACGGTGGTGTCCCCGGTGGCCACCGTGACCGCGACCGCGTTCCTGCCGAATTCCCGCTCCGCGCCGACCGACGCAAGAGTCTCCTCCAACGGCCCTCGCAGCGCGGGCAGCCACCGAGGGCTGAAAAAGCTGAACCCGGCCCGCCGTGCGAGGAGGTCCAGAGAGATGCCCACCAGTGGATCACGCTTCGACCAGCCCTTGGCGATCCTCTCCGTAACGTGGTGGTCAGGCAGCAGCGCCAGCGGATCGCTCGTCCGTCTGTGCTCGGCGAGCAATGCGGTGATCTTCGGTTCCGGATCCTGAGCCCGGGCCTTCTTCCGTCCCTGGACCCGTCTGACGTCGCGGGACTTGCGGGCTCCGAGGCGGTCGGCTTCCCGTATCTGCTCGGTGAGCGAGATGGCGTGCGGGCCGAATACTGTCAGCAGGTAGAGAGCGGCAGCGAGCATCGGCTGCAGCACGCCGTCCTCGACGGGCTGGGTCTTGTTCTCGTCCCTTCCGTTGGGCATCTCGGCGACGGCCGAAGGGGTGGCACCGCCCCACGGAATCAGGTCGGCGGTAGGCCGGTCGGCGGTGAAAAGCTCGCGGTAGTTGACCAAGTCGACCGGGACCATGGCGGCAGCCCGCCGGGTTGCCGGGCTCTGGCTACCGACCACGGTGCCGTTCTCGTCGAGCACGTAGCGCCGGTGCCACAGATATGCCTCACAGCACTCCGTGTCTACCTGGCCCAGCGAGGTGACGCCCCGAACGTCGAGCCAGCGGAAGAAACGGCTGAGCTCGGCGAGGCGCCCCGCGCACGTCCACAGATGCAGCGCGGTGCGGTAGGCGCGAGGCAGCGGCGCGACCACCGGGTGCCGCGGTGCCACCATGGCCATCACGAGTTCTTTGGCGACCAGGCGCCAGTCCGGAGACGCAATGGTGGCGAAGTCCAAGCGTCGGGTGCTCAGCGGCATCTGGACCGGCAGTCCGATCACTTCGGTGAAGTCCCACAGGTCGTCGTCGAAGAACACGCGGTCAGCCCCTGCGGGCAGCTGGAGGCCCGCCTCCTTGCAGACGTCTGCGAGGACGAAGGGGGACGCGGCATGCGCGCTGTGTGCGAAAGTCGAAGTCATGCCGGTCACGCGGTCAACTCCTCTGGCCTCAGGGGTAGTTCTTCATCCTGATCGGTGACCTGGGTGGCGGCCTGCGCCAACGCGGTCCGGGTCGAAGCGGTCCAGGACTTGCTGGATTCGGGTGGCGTAGGGGCCGAAGACGGCCATGAACTGGGCGGCGGGCATCTGCTGCCACTGCCGGGAGAAGAACGCCTTGAGCCGCAGCAGGTTCGCCGCGTGCCGAGGTGCGAACACCGCGAGTGGGCAGAGCAGGCAGACCCAGGGGCGGGCTGGGCAGGGCTTGCCCTTCGGACCGTGCAATCCGGAGAGCTGGTCGCCGCAAGCCGCGGAGAACACATCGCGCTGCCCGCCGACCAGTTCGGCGAGGGCTGTTTCGCCCATATCCATCGCGGCCACGAGCTGCGGATAACCCTCGGCCAGGATGGCGGCGTCTTCGTCGGTGAGGACCGTGGGCGGTTGGGCGCGTGCGAGCAGGTCGTGCTGGGCGTCCTCGACGATGGCCTCGACAGCTCTGCGCTGGGCCGGCGTCGTGGCAGTGAGATAGTGATCGCCCTCAACGGCCGGGCTGTGGTTCGGATCGATCGTCGCCCGCCCGCCCGCTGCCGGTCCAGGTCTGCTTGTCGCGCATCGCGTGGTGGGTGGTACGTATCCTGGCCCGGTGGATTTTCAGAGGTCTGCCGTCAGCACCGATGATGCCGTGACGCTGGGCCCACCTCTGCCGGGGGCACTCGAAATCTTCTGGGCCGCGAGGGCGGGGTTGCCCGGACGAGCCAGGCAGAGCCAGAGCCGATCCCGGTCTCCGGGCGGCATGAAGCTCCTCAGCAGCGCGGAATGCGCGAGCCACTGTTCCAGCAGGCGCACGGCCCGGCGTGGCAGGTTCAGGCTCTCGGCCGCGGTGCGGCCTTTGACGTAGGACAGCAGGATCGAGGCGTCCCCGGCCCAGTCCACGTCTCCGATCCCCAGCCCGTCGATGCCGTCCGGCACGATGCCGCAGTAGATGCCGAACAGCAGCCGGTAGGCGATCGCCGCGTCTAGGTGAGGGAAGAGACTTTGGAGAGCTTCGTGGAAGTCAGCGGCCCCCTGCCGGTGGACGACCTCGAACGTCACGCCGAGGGTCCGTGCAAGGTCGGGGGTTCCGATGGGTCCGACCCGGGACAGCAGCCATCGGAAGTTCTCCGGTGTCCAGCCGCCTTCGACAGGATGTCGGCCGCGTGTGGCGGTGACGAGGGCCTGCCGGTGAGCGGCGTACGTTTTCTCGACCACGGTGCGGCAGACGGTGGTGAGGCGGTCCCACTCCTCCTCCGGGTAGGGCGGCAAGGGCTTGCGATAGGGCTGCGGGTTGAAGTTCCTTCCGTTCGCGAATTCCTCCACCCCGGGTGCAAGGCCCCCACCGCCTGCGGTGAAGCCCATGATCATGCGGCGCGTGTGGGCCTCGCGGCCCATCGAGGTGCCCATCCAGTACCCGGCGAGCACGCCACGGCTCAACTGGTCGGCACCGCCGGTGAATCCTCGGCTTGCGAGGGTCCGCACCATGTGACGGGCGGAACTGACGTAGTGCATGACACTGCCTGCGGCATCGACCGTCCCGTGCGGATGGACGAGTTCGGCCAGGCCGCAGGCCAGATCCCGGGCCAGCTGGGGGTTCGGTAGGCCGTCCAGGGCGAACTCCGCGCGGCGGCCGTCGCTGAACACGCAGGCGATACCGAGCGGTTCATCGATGGGCATCGCCGGCATCAGGCGCCCCCGTCCTCGAAATCGTCGGAGAACTCCGCCGCGGCCTCGCGTTCGGCCGTCGCGTCGCAGGTCAGCCCAGCCGCAGCCCCGGCACCCTCGTATGCATCCCGGTAGATGAGAGTCGTATCCAGGCGCCGGAGGTACTTTTCCGTCGTCAGAACAGTCGAGTGACCCAACAAATCACGCAGCACCAGCAGCGGGTCCGCCCTGGAGAGGTAGAAGATCAGCGCGGCGTCCGCGTCCGTGTCCCGCACCAGCTTCGCTGCCTGCCGGTAGTGCCCGGTGACCAGGTACTCAAGGGTCCTCATCGAAAACGTGTGACGGCATCGGTGCGGCCAGACATGCGGGAAGCGGGGCTCGAAGCGGGCCCGGATCCGGTCCGAGGTCCGTTCGAAGACCGTCGCCCAGGCAGTGAAAGGGCCACCCCCGTTTTTCACCGCGAGCAGGCACGAACCACCGCTCGGGGCGACCAGACGGCGGCGCTCGGCCGGGGTGAGCAAGTCCCACGAGCGGCGGACTCCGTTGACCCGACCGCCCCGCGGGTCGGGGTGGGTGACCATGAGCGGTTCGCCCCACCGGCGCGGCGGCATCCAGCCGGAGCCCTCCGTGGTGGCCGCGCGGTCCAGTTCCAGGTAGTCGTGCAGCCCGGCGAGGGCCTCGTAGGAGGTCCACGTGGTACGGAACTTCTTGCCCTTGGTGATCCCAGCCGGCACCGGGAACGGGATGGGAACCCCGGTCGGCTCCGGCGGCAGGGCGGGGATCTCCCAGGGCAGGAGGTAGGTGAACTCCTGCAGCCGCATCCCACTGGCCAGCGCGTGATCCCCGACCGCCCCGTTGCGGGTCAACTCCCGCCCATGGAAACCAGTGTCCTGCGAGCCGTCCGGGGCGAGCCCGCGTAGCCCCTTGCGGAACAATTCGGTGAAGTCCGGCTCCAGGTACTTGATCGTCACGTGCGGCTTCGGGGTGCGGCGCACCGCCAGATTCACCCGCACCTCCCGGCTGGTCCCGGCGAACAGAGCCCGCGCGGCCCGGTAGGTGAACGGCTCAGCCGCCGCGTACCCCTCGTGCATCGCCCACCGGTAGAACAGCGACAGGATGCTCATGTGCTGGCCCCCGCGTCGTCGCCGCGAACCGAGCCTTCAACGGACCCGCCGCCCGATGCTCGGCGTACCGGCTCAGCCCGGCCTTCAATCGCTCGCGCGAGTCGAACAGGCCCACCCCGTGCTCGGCCAGGAACTCCATCCACTCCTTGACCGCTCGCGCGTAGTTCTCCCACGAACTCGGCGCCGGCGCCCCGCTGGCCGGAAGCTCACGCAGCCACCGATTCACCACCACCGTCGGACGCGGCACAGCGGGTCCGTCCTCGAAGCGCAGGTCGTCGTCGACGAGCACGGGCATCCGCTCGGGGATCAACGGCCGATGCTCGACGTCCCAGGACTCCCAGCCTCGGGACGAGAAGAAACTCAAGATCATGGGCGCTGACAGTAGAAACACCACACGGCTCAGCGCAAAGCCCAAACACCCAGGCCACCAGCCCCGCTGAAGTCAATCGCCACACGGAAACTAAGCAGAGACAATGTGCGCAGGTCGTGAAGAGTCCAGTTGGCGCCCAGGAGCTCGTTGGCGCGGTTGAACATCATGCGCGCCGCGTCGTACCCCAACGGCCGCCAGGGGCGGCGCAGAGTCCACCACAGCGGCTGCGCGCGGCTGCGGGGGAAGCCCTTGTTCCAGGATTCTTCCTGGTAGAGCCGCAGCCAGACGAACGCGTCGGGGGTGGCGGGCAGTTCCTGGTAGGCGCGCGTGCCCTTGCGGATCACGCCGATGGTCTGCTGGCCGACGACCGCATCACCCTGCTTGGCCGTGAGCAGTTCCTCGGCGCGGGCGCCGGTGGCGACCCAGAAGGCCAGGAGGGCACGATCACGGTGCGAGCGGAGACCCGCGAAGACCTCGGTGTACTTCTCGTCGGGGATGCGGCGCGGGATCCGCTTGGGGACCTTGGGCCGGTAGAGGCCGGTGCGCTGCTTGTTGTGTTCCTTCTCTGGGTTGTGGTGGGCGTTGGCTCGCGCCGAGCGCCGGCTTCGGACCAGGGGAAGGGATTGACCAGCAGCGATCCGGTGTTGCGCTCCAGGTGGAAGTCGTAGAAGGTCCGCAGCGCCGTCTCGCAATGCGCCCGGGTAGTGGGCGCGTACTTCTTGCCGACGATGGGCTTGCCCGTCACCGGGTTCGGAGATCCCGGCGCCGGACTGTCACGCCGGGCCGGAGGTATCGCAGCAGGGTCCTTGCCGCGGTGACGCCAGTGGACACGTACCGGCTTGTCCGCCAGCTTCATCCACAGCATGAAGTCCCGGGCATCCTCTCGAACCGCGCGGTCCCACTCGATGCCGAAAGCCCACAGGTAGCGCCACCAGCGCAGCAGATCCATCCCGTACGAGCGTGGCGTCAACGGCGAACTGTCCGCTGCCATCAGGTCTCTGAGGTACGTGGCGACAGGCTCGATCGGCCGTCCGAACGAGTCCAGCACCTGATACGGCTCCCAGGGGTCTCCCGTCTCCAGTAATTGGCCTAACTCAGGCAGCACAAAGTTCTTCAGATCCCTGCCGGGACGCTGTTCACCGGACATGCCGGGAAGCTAGCAGAAACCCCAACTGACCTGCGAGAACACGTGAGTTAGTTCGGTCAACGTGCCTCACGCCAAGAACCACCTCTAGATAACGGTGAGCCGCGCGAGTTCGGCCGCGACCCCGTACAAGTCGTTCTTGAGGGGCCTGGACCTGCTCTCGCCCAAGAGTCCTACGACGTAACGGAGTTGCCCGACCACCGCTGGTCGCAGCGTTTCGCCGCCGTGCTGGTCGTCGCGCCGCCAGTAGTCCTCGATCGACGCCCGTAGCGCTTTCAAGGTGGATGGGCTCGGATCGGGTGCCGAAGTCAGGGCAAGGATGCTGTCCACGTCCGCCCCGGGAAGGTCCACGGGCTTGGGCTGCTCTGGCAACAGCGACGGAGATTCGGCTGCCGGCTCCCGATCGGTCACGGTGAGGGACGGAGGCGTCTCCCATATCCGGCGGGCCAGCCCCAGCATGTGGCCTGGGATGCGCAAGCCGTCCGCGATGCGTTCGACCACATCCATGTGCTGCAAGCGGCGTTCCCCGGCGATCACTTCACCGACGCGGCTCGGGGTGAGATCGCACAGGCGGGCGATCATCGATGGATAGATGCCGGCCTGCTTCTTCACCAGCCGGAACACTCTGCTGAAGTCGCGGACCCGGCAGGCGCCGATCATCTCGGGATCGGTGAGCAGCCTGGTGGGAAGTTCGCGTGGCTGGGCTGACTTCGGCATGCGGTTGGCTCCCGCCGTTGAAGCTACGCGATGTCGCTCATCATCTACGGCTGGTGATGTTACCCAAGTTGGGTAATCAGCTGGGCCTTTGGCGGCCGTGCCCGCGTCGCGATGCTGCTGTGCATCGGTACCGGGCGGCTGCGACGTCTCCCGGCCTCAACAGCCCCTTGCCCGGGAGGGCCAAGATGACAAGGATCAGCACCAGAACCCCGGCCGTCCTCTATGTCTGCGCAACCCGTAGCGGACAGCCCCATGGCTTGGCCGAGCAGCGGGCCGTCGAGGAAGGCCACAGCTTCGCCGAGAAGCACAGCTTGCAGATCAAGGCGGAGATCTCCGACCCGTACGGGGAGCCGAACCCCTGCCTGCGCTCGGGGTGGCGGCTGGTGAGGGAGATGGCGGAGCGCGGTGAGGTCGACGTCGTTCTGACGCGCTGGCCGACCGCGCTGTCCTCCAAGCCCGAGCTGCGGTATCCGGAGCTGGATCACCTGGGACGCCACGGTGCGCAGCTGCTCTTCACCTGGGCGCCGTTGAGTGCGATGGCCGGTAGCGGGGCGGCACGGTGAGCGGCCGGCATGCGAGGGAGAAGCCGTCCCGTCCTGGGCTCGCTGTGGCTTTGTTGGGGGCCTTGGGCCTGATGCCACCTGCCCTCCTGATCGGCGGGGCAGCGAGGGCCGACAGCGCGCCGGTGCCGGTCTCCCGGGCCGATTCCGACTTCCAGACGTCTGTGCGGTGGCTGGATGGGCAACGTGCGTGGCAGCCACGGGACTTGAGGTGGCATCAGGCGCGACGGTGTCGTGCTCGCCGGCGGTGGTGGCCTGCTTGCACTTCATATCGGGATTCTGCGATAGTTCGATGTGTTGTTGATCGTCGGCGGGGTGCCGGCGACGTGCCGGAGGAGACGCGCCATGGGTGGGATTGACGGTCTGGATCTCGGGAAGTTCGGGATCTACACCTTCGACTTCGAGAACCAACCGGCGGCGCTGATGCGCGAATCCGTCCGGGAGTTGGAGGAGTCGGGGTGGCGGGCGTTCTGGGTCCCCGAGGTCGGCGGACGCGAGGCGCTGACGCACGCCGGCTTCCTGCTCTCCTGCACCGAGTGGATGCATGTCATCAACGGCATCGCCCGGATCTGGCCCCGCGACGCGCGATCGACCTACGGCGCGAGCCGACTCCTGGCCGATGCCTATCCCGACCGGCATGTGCTGGGCCTGGGGTTCGGCGGCGAACCGCGGCCCGGCGTCAAGCCGTTGGCGGCGATGAACGCCTACCTCGACGAACTGGACGCGCTCGCGGGTGCCGACCCCCAGCCGCGGGCCCCGATGCGCCGCGTCCTGGCCGCGTACGGACCCCGGATGCTGGAGTTGGCGCGTGAGCGCTCGGCCGGGGCGCACACGTACCACGTCAATGTGGCGCACACGGCGCAGGCGCGGGAGATCCTCGGTTCGGACCCGTTCCTGGGAGTGGAGCAGGCGGTGCTGTTCGAGTCCGACCCCGAGGTGGCGCGCGCCCGTGCGCGGGAGCATCTGCGCGGGTATCTGGCCACGCCGTACAACGTCGCGAAGTTCCGCCGGCTCGGCTACGCGGAGGAGGAGATCGCAGGCGGCGGCAGTGACCGGCTCGTCGACGACTTCGTGTTCTGGGGGGACGTGGATGCCATCGTCGAGAAGCTGCACGGTCATCTCGGCGCCGGTGCCGACCACGTCGGCGTGCAGGTGATCGGGGTCGAGCCGGGGCGCTCCGCGATGCCGTACTGGCGTCGGCTCGGTGACGCGCTGCTGCCGGGGAATGACGGTGCCTGATCTCGTGCGGGTGTGGTGGTGCGGCGATTTTGAGCGTCGCCTGCCCCTCTCGCTCCGCACCACCTCGTATCGAAGTTCTTCGAAACGTCGGTAGTAAACTTATACTCGGGGTCCATGACAGACACCGCACCCGCACCCGCGACCGCACCGGATGCTCCCGATCCCGAACTGCTGGATGTCCTGCGGGCGTTGGCCAATCCGATGCGGTTGCAGATGCTGTGGTGGCTGCGGGATCCGGTGCGGCACTTCGCGGAGTGGGAAGCGATCGCCGACCCGATCGAGGTGGGGGTCTGCGTGAGCCACCTCCAGGCCAAGGCGGGACTCGCCCAGTCGACGGTCTCGGCGTATCTGGCGGAACTGCAACGCGCGGGACTGGTGCGGGCGACGAGGGTGGGCAAGTGGACCCACTACAAGCGCGATGAACAGCGCATCGCCCATGTCGTCGCCCTGCTCGGCCGGACGCTGTAGGGAAGCGCCGGGCGTGCGGCAGGCGGAGCAGGGGGCCGGGCGCCGCGCACGGCCCGGGACTTCGCCATGGAGCTGCTACGGCCGGCCGCGTCGGGAACCGCCTGGCGGCCGGCGTGAAGGCCGGCCGTTCGGCGTCATGCCGTGGTGGCGAGCGGTGCGCGGGCGGGCAGTTGAGGGGGACCGGTGACGCCGGGCGGCATCCGGAGCCTTCCGGTGAGGGCCAGGAACGCGACCAGCGCGCCCATGACGATCCAGCCGGGCCAGCCGGTGAGTCCCATGTGCAGCGGGTCCAACCGGGCGGTGGGGTCGGCGCCTTGCTTGACCATGCCGACGCTCGCCGTGCTGACGAAGGCGTGCGCGAGGACGGCGGGCAGCACCGAACCGGAGCGCAGTCGCAGCCAGGTGAAGATCGGCAGGACGAGGGTGCAGCTGACCAGCATCGCGGGGACCGAGACGTACCACGGCCGGCCCGGATACTGGCCGCCCATCAGCAGCGTCGGTAGGTGCCAGAGCGCGAAGGCGCAGCCGGTGAGCAGGTACGCCGGCAGCAGGCGGGTGCCGCTTCCCGACCGGGCCAGGCGTGGGAACAGATAGCCCTGCCAGCCCAGTTCCTCGCCGAAGAACAGCGGCAGCGACACCGCGATCTGCACCAGCATGCCGACTGCCCACGTGCCCGTGGTGCCCCAGTGCAGTTCGCCCACCGGGTAGACGCCCGCGGCGCTGCCGAGGGCGAGCGCGGCGACGGTCAGGCCGGCGGGCACGGCGAGCCCCGTCAGACAGGCGCGCACGCCTCGTCCCCACGGACGCGGCCAGCGCAGGGCGAGGGCGTCCCGTACCCGACCGCCCGGCTCGACCAGGCGGATCACCAGGAGCGCGGCGAGGGCCGGGGCGAACATCGCGGCCGCGATGCACACTTCCGCCAGCGCACCGGTCTCCTCCCGCGCGTCACCACGTTGGAAGCCGCTGATCAACAGTGGCGACATCGCCGCCCACATGCCCAGGTTCGCGAGCACGAGGTACACCAGCGGCCCGCGCCGCCGTCGCAGGGGCTGCCGCCCTGCCTCTGCCGGGAGATTCGTCATGACGAGGACGCTATGGAGCCGCCGGGCGCCGGGGAATCCGGCTGTCCCCAGTGTTTCCCTCCGGCTGTCCCGACCTCTGGGGCGTCCACCCGAGCATCCTGCGGCCGCTCGGACGCCCCGCGACCCGCACGGGGCAGCCGATGGCGACGCGCTACACGCCGCCGGTCGATCGGGGCCTCAGGAATCCGCCGGTACCACTGCCCATGCCTCGACCTCGGCTCGGAAAGCCGGGTTCACCAGCCCCGCGACCTTCACCAGTGAACAGGCCGGCGGGTGTTCGGCATCCTGGTGCTCGTCCCGGACGCGGCGGAAGGCGTCCAGGTCCGCCAAGTCGGTCAGGTACACCGTCAGTTTGACGATGTGGTCGAGGCCGGAGCCCGCCGCCCTCAGGGCGGTCTCCAGGTTCGCGTAGATCTGGCGTATCTGGGCCTCGGCGTCGCCCTCGCCCACCAGCCGGCCGTCGGCGTCCGCGGGGACCTGTCCCGAGACCACGACTATCGGTCCAGTGAAGGCCACCGCATGGCTGTAGCCGTTGGTGGGCGGTGCTCCCTCGGGCCGGATGAAGTGCTCCATCGTCGTGCCTCCGTCTCTGTTTCGTCGGATGTGCCGGGCGGTTTTTGGCAGGGGCCGGTGTCCGGGGCCCGCGTCGGGCCCGCGAGCGCCCACCGCGGGGCCCGGTGCCCGCCACCCCAACGCGCCCTGCCGTCAGGCCTGTTCGGGATCGGTGAGTGCTGCCGCGGTGGCCTGGGCGAAGGCGTGGGGGTTGTCGAGCATGATGTTGTGTCCGCAGTCCGGGACCGGGCGCACGCAGACGCCCGCCGCGGTGAGTTCGTCCGCGCCGGGAAGCGGTCCGTCGGCGGCCGGCAGCAGGTAGGTGCGCGGGATGTCCAGCTTCAGCAGCTGTTCCCGCAGGGACGGGGTGGTGCCGCGGGTGAGGTGGACCGCGCTGCGGTGCAGGGCCTCGCGTCCGGCCAGGCGCATGGTGGACCACCAGTGCGCGTCGACCCGGTCGCGGATCTCCGCCCAGCCGCCGGCGAGGTATTCGGCCTCGGAGTAGTGGGCGATGCCGGTGCTGCCGCCGGCGCCGGCGCGCGGCTGGATCGGGTCCAGGTTGGCGTCGATCAGGACCAGTCGGGAGACCAGCTGCGGGTGCCGGGTGGCCAGGACGATGGCCACCGAGCCGCCCATGCTGTGGGCGATCAGCTGTGCGCCGGAGACCCCCGCCGCGGTCAGGGCGGTGGCCAGGGCGTCCGCGTGGGTTTCGAGGGTGTAGTCGGCGTCCGTCGGGCGGTCGCTGAGGCCGTGGCCGAGCATGTCGATCAGCAGCGAGCGGTGGCCGGCCAGCAGGGGGTGGGTCGCGCTCGCCGCGAAGTAGGCGGGCGAGGTGGCGCCCAGGCCGTGCACGTAGACGCGGGTGGGCTCGCGGCCCGGCAGTTCGACCCAGCGGATCCGGTCGCCTTGAGTCGTCGCTACGGCGCTGTGCACGGTCCGGGCTCCTCATGATCACGGTGGTGAACGGAGGATGAGCGTAGCGGCCCGTCCGGCGATCCTGCCCTGTGCCCCCTGTTCGTTCTGTTCGTTCGTTTCGCCGGCGGGCCGGAGCGGGCGCGCTCGTCGGGTGTGTCAGGTGAGCGCCGCCGGGGTGGCGTCCGATGCGGCTGTCGTCGGCCGGGGGCGCAGGATCGCGGACGCGGCCGCGGCGACGAGGCAGAGTGCCACGGGCAGGAGGAGGGTGAGGTTGAGCGGTACGGCGTGGGTCAGCGGGCCGATGACGGCGGGGCCGGCGAGCATGCCGAGGTAGCCGAGGCCGGCGACCCGGGAGACGTTGGCGCCGGCGTTGTCGTGGTCGAAGTGGCCGGCGGCGCTGAAGAGTTGGGGGACGCAGCCGGAGAGTCCGGCGCCGAAGACGGCCCAGCCGGTCAGGGCCAGCGGGATCCAGGGGGAGAGGGCGGCCGCGGTCAGACCGGCGGCGGCCGCGGCGGCGCCGTAGCGGAGGACGGCCACCGGGCCGAGGCGGGCGGCGATCCGGTCGGCCAGTAGGCGGCCGAGGGTCATGGCGGTGGCGAAGGCCCCGTAGGCGAGGGCGGCGGTGGCGGCGGGCGCGCCCAGGACCGTGCGGAGGTGGAGCACGCTCCAGTCGTTGGCGACGCCCTCGCACAGCATGATCATCAGGGCGAGGGCGGCCAGTACCCAGATGTGGCGCGGTGTGGTGCGCCGGGGGCGTGGGGTCGGGGCGGTGGCGTCCGGGGACGCGGAATCCCGCTGGTCGGTGCGTGGGGTGGCCTGTGGGCCGGTCGCCGGGAGCAGGGCCGGTGCGGCCAGTGCGGCGGTGAGCAGGCCCAGCAGGGCCACCGCGCCGAGGGCCGCCGCCGGGCTCCAGCCCAGGGCGAGCGTGCGCGCGCCCACGAGGGCGGCCAGGACGCCGCCGATGGAGAAGGTGGCATGGAACGCCGACATGACGGGCCGTCGGTAGTCGCGCTCGACCTGGACGGCATGGGCGTTCATGCTGACGTCCAGGCAGCCGTTGCCGAGTCCGAGCAGCAGCAGCGCGGCCCCCAACGTCCAGGCGTGGGTGGCCAGTCCGGGCAGGATCAGGGTGAGGCTGCACAGCGCCGCGCTGAGCGGGACGACGGTGCGGGCGCCGAAGCGGTCGGTGAGCGGCCCGACGAGCTGCATGCCGGCGAAGGCGCCCGCGCCGAGCAGCAGCAGGAGCCAGCCGAGTACGGCATGGCTGATCCCCGCTCGTTGCTCGATGGTCGGGATATGGACGATCCACATTCCCATCAGGAAGCCGTTGAGGGCGAAATAGGCGAAGGTGGCCGCCCGCCCGGCCCGCAGCCGGTCCGGCGGGGTGTCCGGACGCGTCCCGGTCCGGGATGTCTGAGTCTCCATGCAACGAACATAGCGAACGGAATTTCTGTTCGGAAGTTGCGTTCCGGGTGCGTGGTGCGTTCAAATGTGGCTATGGCTGGCACAGCGCGACTGAAGCGGATCACCGAGGCCGTACGCGAAGCGGGCAGCATCGGCGTCGCGGAACTGGCCGAGTTGACCGGCGCCTCGGAGATGACCATCCGCCGCGACCTGGAGGCGCTGGCCGCCCAGGGCGTCATCGAGCGGTACCGCGGGGGAGCCAGGAGCCTGCTGCTGCGCGGGGAGGAGCCCCCCTTCGCGCTGCGCGCACAGGAGGGGCGGGAGGCCAAGCGGCGCATCGCCGCCGAGGTCGCCGAGCTGATCGCGGACGGCGAGTCGATCGTCCTCGACGGCGGCACCACCTGCCTGGAAGTGGCCCGGGCGCTGGCCCACCGCCGGCTGACCGTCATGCCGCTCTCCCTGCACGCGGTCAACGCCCTGGCCGACGGCCCGCACCTCACCCTGCTGGTGCCGGGCGGCCGGCCCCGGCCCGGCGAGCTGACCCTGACCGGCCCGCTGACCGAGGCGTCGCTGACCGCCCTGCGCTTCGACACCGCCGTCATCGGCTGCTGCGGCCTCACCGCGGAAGACGGCCTGACCGCCTACGACTTGGAGGACGCCGCCATCAAGCGCACCGCCATCGGCTGCGCCCGCCGCGTCATCGCGGTCGCCGAGGCCGGCAAGCTCTCCCGCACCGCCCTCGCCCACGTCGCACCGGCCGACGCCCTGCACGCCGTCGTCACCGACGCCGCCCCGGACGACCGGACGGACCGCCTGACCGCCGCCGGCGTGACCGTCCGGACGGTGTGACCGATGGCCTCCGGAACCCTCCTCCTCGTCCTCTTCGACCTCTTCGGTGTCCTCGCCCGTCCGCGATCGGCCGGCTGCTAGACGGTGAGCACGAGCTTGCCCTGGAGGTGACCGCCGTCGAGCAGCCGGTGCGCGTCGGCGACGCGCTCGAACGGAAACGTCTCCTGCACGTGGACCCGGAGCCTGCCCTGTTCGACGAGTGCAACGAGACCGCGCAGGGCGACCGGATCGGGGTCGACCGCGATGCCGCTGAAGCGCATGCCGGCCGCCTCGTACTTGGCGATGAGGTCCGGGTCCTCCTCGGCGACCGCCGTCACCAAGTGACCGCCTGGGCGGAGCACTTCGAGCGACCGCTCCACGGTGTCGCCGCCGATCGTGTCGAGTACGACGTCGATGTCGCGGACCGCCTCGGCGAAGTCGACCGCCGTGTAGTCGATCACCTCGTCAGCGCCGAACCCCTCGACGAACTTCCGCTTGCCCCCGCTGGCGGTCGCGACAACGTGCGCGCCGAGCGCCTTCGCGATCTGGATCGCGACGTGGCCGACCCCGCCCCCACCACCGTGGACCAGGACGCGGTCGCCCTCGGTCACGCCGGCGAGGTCGACGAGGCCCTGCCATGCCGTCAACCCGACGACCGGCAGGGCCGCCGCCTCGACGTGCGAGAGCGAGGCCGGCTTGCGTGCCAGGTGCAACGCCGGCGCCGACACGACCTCGGCGTACGCGCTCGCCGCCCGCGGGAACAGCGGCATCCCGAACACCTCGTCGCCGGGCCTGAACCTATACGTCAGCGGCCCCTCCTCGACCACGCCGCTGATGTCCCAGCCGAGGATGAACGGCGGCCGGCCGAGCAGCGGCGGGAACTCGCCGGCGCGCAGGAGCGCCTCCAGCGGGTTCAGCCCGATCGCCTTGACGCGGACGAGAACCTCGGTGGGCAGGGGTTGGGGCTCGGGCGCGTCCACGATGGTGAGCACCTCGGGACCGCCGAGCATCTGCTGGGTGATGACGCGCATGACTCTCCTGGTTCTTTCAGGGGGAGGGGGAAGAGAACCCAGGCTAGGTTTTTGATAGGAACCAGCAGGTACCTTTGGCGCCATGAGCGGTTTTGGCCCCGGTGATCCCTTTCTCTCCGACTGTCCGGCGCGTCTGGCGGTCGAGCTGATCGCCGACAAGTGGACCGTGGTCGTGCTCTACGGCCTCAGCAAGGGCCCAGTACGCCATGGCGAGCTCATCAAGCTGATCGGCGGCATCTCCCGCAAGATGCTCACCCAGACCCTCCGACGGCTCGAGGCGCACGGACTCATCCGCCGCCACGCCTACGCCGAGGTGCCGCCCCGCGTCGAGTACGAACTCACCCCCCTCGGGGCGACGCTGATCGATCCGATCCACATGCTGACCGAGTGGGCGAGGGCGAACGGCGACGCGGTGCTCGACGCGCTCGACGCCGATCCCGAGCCGGTCACCCCTGGCGACTGAGGCCCCCGCCAGGGCACTGAGCATCGTCTCGACCGCTACTCGGTGTCGGCAGGGGAGCGTGACGTCGGCCGTTGCCCTGGCCGGCTTCCGGCGCTTCGTAGGAGAAGGCGTACCCGAAGTGGCGGACTCGGGCGAGCGGTTGCCCGGAGACGAGCCGTCGCGACGACTCGTCCGGCTGTGTCCTCCGACGGCCGGAGGGCGCAGTCGGGGGGCGATCGGATCAGTCGCGGCCGCGTATCAGGGCGAGGGCGCCGTTGCGGCGGCCGTGCAGCGTCACGACGGCCTGTGCCAGGCCCAGCGTGACGACCAGCAGCACGACGCCGAGCGTCGGCACGCTGTCGAGGGGGAGCGTATAGGCCATCACCACGCGGATGAGGGCGTCGAGGAGGAACGCAACACCCCATGCGACGCTGGCCACTTGCATCCATCGGCGGACGACGGGGTTGCTGTGCCACAGGCGGTCCAGGCGGTGCGCCATACCGGCCGGAGCGGCCTTGACCGCCGCGTCCAGGAGGAACGGGCGGGCCGTCGCCAGGGAGCCGAGGATCCACAGGCCCAGCGCCGCGGTGACCCAGCTCTCCCGTGCCAGCAGCGTGCGGGCGTCGCCGGTGACCATGGCGACCAGTACCGAGAGCACCATGGCGGCGATCACGAACAGCGCGGTCGGATCTACGCGTCGCTGGCGCGCCCAGGTGAGGAGGATGCCGGCGAGCGGTGCCAGGCCCGAGAGGATCAACGCCGGCAACTGGCCGATCCCCGCGGCCCGGCTTCCGTAGAACACCGCGAGTGGGACTGCCACATCACGTGCCAGAGCCGTCCATGCCCGTGCCGTGGACGGTTCCGATTCCTCGGTGCGTTCGGGTGCGGCGGCGGTGCCCCGGCGTTCGGTGTTCGCGTCGCCTGTTCCGTGCACTGGTAACTCCTCGTTGGTCACTTCGGTGTTGTCGATGTACGGGCTCACGCTCGTCCCCTCGTCGTGGCTCGGTCGAACGGCTCCACCGGATCGCGGTGGAGGACCGCCTGCTCGGTGATCCCCGCCCGCCGTGCGTTCCCGGTCGGTGACGCCTGGCGCAACCCCGGTATCCGCGAGGCCCTCGCGCGCAGTTCGCCGACTGCGCACGCCGCGCCTCCTCGATGAGGGTTCGCTCCTGCTTACCGCGCGCTCGATTTTTTGACCGTGCGGTAAAAACGTAGCATGCGCGCTCCCGTCGAGGGACGGGTTCCGGCGGCATCGCCCGTTGCCCCAACCTGCTTCGGTGCGGGACGCGTACGCCTTCTCGGCGCGCGCTCGGCCGACTGGCGGAGGCCGGCCCGTACGGAGTCGCGACGTGCTCGTCGTGGCGCGCGCCGTGACGGGGTATCGCGCCTAGCGTGATCGGCATGCGAGTACTGGTTACCGGCGGTGCCGGATTCATCGGATCGCAGGTCGTCGAGGCGCTCCTCATGCGTGGCCATGAGCCCGTCGTGCTCGACGCACTGCTGCCCTCGGCCCATGCGGAGCCCCCGCCGCCGCGCCCCGGGGTCCGCCGCATCGTCGGGGACGTGCGCGAGCGGGCGGTCGTCGAGGCGGGCCTGGTCGGCGTCGACGCGGTCTGTCATCAGGCGGCGATGGTGGGTCTGGGCAAGGACTTCGCGGACGCGCCCGACTACGTCGGCTGCAACGACCTGGGAACGGCCGTCCTACTGGCGGCCATGGCCGGGGCGGGGGTGCGTCAACTGGTGCTGGCCGGCTCGATGGTGGTCTACGGGGAGGGGGACTACCGCTGCCCCTCCCACGGCCCGGTGCGGCCGGGCCCGCGGGCGGTCGCCGATCTGGAGGCCGGGCGGTTCGAGCCGGGGTGCCCGCGCTGCGGGGCTCCGTTGCTGCCCGGTCTGGTCCGCGAGGACGCGCCCGTCGACCCGCGCAACGTGTACGCGGCGACCAAGCTCGCCCAGGAGCATCTCGCCGCCTCCTGGGCCCGGGCCACCGGCGGCCGGGCCGTCGTGCTGCGGTACCACAACGTCTACGGTCCGGGCATGCCGCGTGATACCCCGTATGCGGGGGTGGCCTCGTTCTTCCGGTCGGCGCTCGCCCGTGGCGAGTCACCCACCGTCTACGAGGACGGCGGCCAGCGGCGGGACTTCGTCCATGTCCGGGACGTCGCGGCGGCCAACACGGTGGCGCTGGAGGCCCTGCCGGGCCGAGCGCCGGGCACGCTGACCGCCTACAACACCGGCAGCGGGCACCCGCACACCGTCGGCGAGATGGCCCGGGCGCTGGCCGAGGCGTACGGCGGGCCGGAACCGGTGGTGACCGGGGAGTACCGGCTGGGCGACGTCCGGCACATCACCGCCTCCTCGCAGCGGATCGGCGAGGAGCTGGGATGGCGGGCGGAGACCGGATTCGCCGAGGGGATGGCGCAGTTCGCGCGGGAAGGGATGCGGGAGCGGCCACCGGCGGGCACCCGACCGGGAACGCGGGAGGGGACGGGGAAGGGCACGGCCCCGCCCGGCGCCGGTCCGACGGCGGGGCCTGCGCGCGGCGGGTCCCGCCCGGCGTCGGTGGACGTCGTGCTGCCCTGCCTGGACGAGGCGGCCGCGCTGCCGTGGGTGCTGGAGCGCATCCCGGACGGCTGGCGGGCCATCGTCGTCGACAACGGGTCGACCGACGGCTCCGCCGAGATCGCCCGGGGTCTCGGTGCCACCGTGGTCCAGGAACCGCTGCGCGGCTTCGGTGCCGCCGCTCACGCCGGGCTGCTCGCCGCCGACGCGGACATCGTCTGCTTCTGCGACTGTGACGCCTCGCTCGACCCGGCCTTGCTCGACCCGTTCGTCCGCGCCGTGCGCGACGGGCAGAGCGATCTGGTGCTGGGCCGCCGCCGCCCGCAGGGCCGGGGTGCCTGGCCGCCGCACGCCCGGGCCGGCAACCTCGTCCTGGCGCGGATGCTGCGCCGGCGTACCGGGCTGCGGCTGCGCGATCTCGGCCCGCTGCGCGCCGCCCGCCGCGCCGCGCTGCTCGACCTGGATCTGACGGACCGCCGCAGTGGCTATCCGTTGCAGATGGTCGTCAGGGCCGCCGACGCCGGCTGGCGCATCGAGGAGCGGGATGTGCCCTACCGGCCGCGTACCGGCCGGTCGAAGGTGACCGGCACCTGGCGCGGTACCTGGTACGCGGTCCGCGATATGCGCGGCGTCCTCAACCAGCCGCCGCTGACGGCCCGGGTGCCGGAGACGGTGCCGCGATGACCCGGCCCGCAGAGCGTCCAGCGGGTCCGCGGGACGAGCCGGGCGGCCGGCCCGGTCGGTCGCGGACGACGACCGGTCCGGCCGCGCCGGTCGGTCCGACGACGGTCCTGGTCATCGCGAAGGAGCCGGTGCCCGGACGCGTCAAGACCCGCCTGACGCCGCCCTATTCCCCTGATGAGGCGGCGCAGTTGGCCGAGGCGGCGCTGTGCGACACGCTCCGGGCCGTCCGTGCGATGCCCGCCCGGCGGCGGGTGGTGGTCCTCGACGGGCGGCCGGGCGACTGGTTGCCGCCGGGCTTCGAGGTCCGGCCTCAGGGCACCGGCGGCCTCGACGAGCGGCTGGCCGCGGCCTTCGCGGACAGTGCCGGACCGACGGTGCTCATCGGCATGGACACCCCTCAGGTCACCCCGCAACTCCTGGCCCCCGCACTGGACATCGGGGCCTGGGACGACTGCGATGCCTGGTTCGGGGCGGCCGAGGACGGCGGGTTCTGGGCGCTCGGCCTGGCCGCCCCCGATCCCGGTCTGCTGCGAGGCGTCCCCATGTCCACCGCCCACACCGGCGCCGCGCAGCGCGCCCGGCTGACCGCCGCCGGGCTCCGGGTGCGGGACCTGCCGCCGCTGCGCGACGTCGACACCGCGGACGATGCCGAGCGGGTCGCGGCCGTCGCTCCCGGCGGCCGGTTCGCCGCCACCCTGGCCCGGCTGCGACCGACGGACCGCCGGTGACCGCCCGCCCGCTCCGGCAGGACGGTGGAGACGTACGCGAGGACGGCGAGCAGGCCGGGTTGCCTGCCGATGGCGCCCCGGCGGCCGCGCCCGGACGCAGGCGGGCCGGGGTACGCGATCTTCGGGCGGTGGCGGCCGCGGTGGCGCTGTTCGTCCTCGCGGTGGTCGTCGGGAACGCCGTCAATCGGACCGTCTACGGGACCGAGGGGATTCTGCGACTGGGGTGGCCGCCGCTGTACGCGTCGTGGTTGCCGCACTGGGGCCCCGGGACCCCGGCCGCACTTGTGATCGCCGCACTCGTGGTGGTCTACGGCCCACGCGCCGCGCGGCGACTGCCCTGGCGGGCGTTGGTCCCGGCGGTATGGGGCGGGTCGATGGCCTGGATCTGGTCGCTGGCGCTCGTGGACGGCTGGCAGCGGGGAGTCGCCGGGCGGCTCACCACGAGCATGGAGTACTTGCGGTCCGTCGCCGACGTCCATGAACTGCCCGCGTTCCTTGGGGACTTCACCCACCACATCGTGGCCGACTCGCCGCACAACTGGCCCGCGCATGTGGCCGGCCACCCGCCCGGCGCGCTGCTGACGTTCGTCGGTCTGGACCGGATCGGGTTGGGCGGAGGTGCCTGGGCCGCGGCCTGGTGCATCACCATCGGGTCGTCCGGCGCGGCCGCGGTCCTGGTGACGGTGCGGGCTCTGAGCGGTGAGCGCCTGGCCCGGCTGGCGGCTCCGTTCCTGGTGCTGGCCCCGGCGGCGGTGTGGATCGGGGTCAGTGCCGACGGCTATTTCGCCGGCGTCTCCGCCTGGGCCCTCGCCCTGCTCGCCCTGGCGGCCACCGGCACCACCCGGGTGCCCCGCCTCACGGCTCTGGGAGGCGGACTGCTGCTGGGGCTCGCCTGGTATCTCTCCTACGGGCTGACCGTCCTGGTCGTGCTGTGTGCGGCCGTGCTGCTCCTGGCCCGTTCCGCCCGGCCTCTGCCGTACGTGGCGGCGGGTGCGATGCCCTGGGTGGTGGGGTTCACCGCCCTGGGATTCTGGTGGCCCGAGGGGTACACGACCCTCGTCGAGCGGTACTACCAGGGCGCCGCGAAGGTACGCCCGTACGCCTACTTCGTCTGGGCCAACCTGGCGGCCCAGGTGGTGACGGTGGGTCTGGCGACGGTCGCGGGGCTGGGGCGTGCCTTCCCCCGGGTGCGGCCGGCCGTGCGGCGGATGCGGCGTGCGGCACCGAGCGGGGCCGGCGCGCTGTCCGTACTGGTCGGAGCGGCCTTGTGCATGGTGCTGCTCGCGGACGTGTCCGGGATGAGCAAGGCGGAGACGGAACGCATCTGGCTGCCCTTCGTCCTCTGGTTGCTGCCTGCCTGCGCGTTGCTTCCATGCCGGATGCACGGCCGGTGGCTGGCGGGGCAGGCCGCCCTCGCACTGCTGGTCAACCACCTTCTGCTGACGGGTTGGTGACGGTGAATCATTGACTCTCCGCGCGACCCGAAGGGGCGGCCCGCCTCAGTGCGGTCTGCCGGCCGGTGCCGGGCCGCGGTCGGGGCCGGTGCCACGAGGTTGCCGCAGGACGAGGAAGTGGCGGTCGTCCAGCGTCCAGTGGTCTCCGGTCCGCCAGCCGGTGGCCGCCGCCTTGCGGCGCAGCGCGGGGATGCCGACGCGGGCCCAGGGAAAGGGACTGCCCAGGTGGCCGCGGCCGTCGTCGAACCGCACGTGAAGCCTTTCGTCGACGTCCTGGGGTGCCGCTTCCACCAGCAGCGTCCCGGCGGGAGCCACGAGCGAGCCGATGCGCGCCAGCAGCGCCTGCGGGTCGCCGCCGATACCGATGTTGCCGTCCATGAGCAGGGCGGTGGTCCAGAGTCCCTCGCCCGGAAGTCTGTCGAAGACGGACCGGCACAGCGCGATGCCTCCGGTGTGCTCGGTCCGCGCGACGGCCGCGCGGCTGATGTCGATGCCGAGCGCGACGCGGCCGCGTACGCGCAGGGCGCTGACCAGACGGCCCGGTCCGCAGCCGATGTCGAGGATCGCGCCGTGGCAGCGGCGCAGGACGCTGAGGTCGGCGGGGTCCGGTGCGGCGCACCAGCGGTCCACCTCCGACAGCAGGATGCCGCCGTCCGTACAGCGCATGTACAGGGGGCCGCGGCCGTTCGCGAGCGCGTGGGCGTAGGGGTCCTCGTGCCGGACGCGGTGGCCCGCGCCGGGCTCCGGTGCCTGTTCGTCGACGCTCATCGGACGGCCCCCTCTGCGCACCGCGGCCGGGCCTCGTGCCGTGCTGCGTGCCCGGTCGCGATGCGTGGTGCGGGGAGGAGAGTTGAGCGGGTGCGGTGCCGCGCGGGCGGGTCCTGTCCGGGGATCATCCGGGCTTCTCCGGCCGGGCGTCGCGCACCGGTGGCCGGCGGGACCGCGCGCGCCACAGGGTGACCAGCAGGCATACCGCGGAGAGGGCGAAGAGCGCGGCGGTGATCAGCAGCCAGCGCCCCCAGAAGACGTCGGCGGGCAGGGTGGTGTAGCCGGTGAAGCCCGGGACCCGGCGGAGGATGAGCGGGTACCAGACGAGGAGCAGCAGCAGGGCCACGAAGGCCGGTACCCGGAGGTAGTTGAGGCGACCGGTCACCGGACGGGAGGGGCGTGCCGCCGTCTCGCCCCGGCGCTTGTGGAAGAGGGTCTGCAGGGCGCGGTCGGTGACGGTGTAGAGGGGGAGGAAGACCAGGTCGTGCAGGAGCGCGGCGCCCACGAACCAGATGGCGATGCCGAGCGGGTTCCCTTGCAGCAGTTGGAATCCGGCGTAGCAGGTCAGGGCGAAGGAGCACAGGACGAGCAGCAGGTGCCAGAGGGAGCCGCCGTAGCGTGCGCGGATGCCCTTGGCCCGGCCTTGTGCCGGACCCTTCATCGTGGCGCTCCGAAGGTGAGGCGGGTGACCCATTTGGTCTGGTGCACACCGGGGTTGGCGGGGACGATGATCCGCGCGGGATAGCCGTGGTCCGTGGAGAGGTCCGCGCCGTTGACCCGCAGGGCCAGCAGTGACCTCGGATCGCGGACCTGGTTGTCGCGCAGGTGGACGGCGCTGAAGGCTCCGGTGCGCTGGGCGGACTCGACGAAGACCCCGGGCGGGCTCTCCCGGAACCCGACCAGGGCCGCCAGGTCGCGTAGCCGTACGCCGCTCCAGTCCTGGTTCTCGGTGGACCAGCCCTCCACACAGGCGATCGGCAGGGCCGCCGTGTGCTGCGGCAGGGCCAGGACCTGTTCCCGGGTGAAGCTCCGTTCCTGGCCGGGGCCTCGGAGGACCAGGCGCCAGGCAGGCCCGATGTCGTGGGTGCGGATACCGACCTGCGCGGCGGGCTTGTTGACCTGGAAGCCGTTGGGGCCGGTGCCGGGTTCCTGGCCGCGCGGCGCCAGCAGCGCGGTTTTGCGGAGGGCTCCGCCGATGCTCTGACCTGCCGTCACGATGAGCAGGGCCAGCGACCCGGCGCCCACCATGCCGAGCGCGCCGCGGCGGGACATGGTGGGGGGTGCGGGGTCGGGAGTCACCAGTCCGGTGTCGTCCGGCGGTTCGGGTCGGGTGTGCGCGGTGGGGGTGCGTAGCTCGCTGCGCCAGCGGCGGCTGCGCAACGCCGTTGCCATGGTGGGGATGCGGAAGGCGATGTGTACGACGAAGGCGCCGATGAAGATCCAGGCACCGTAGAAGTGCAGGGTGTAGAAGGAGCCGGGGAAGATGTAGTGCAGCTGGATGTTGAGCACGCCCGTGACGAACTCGAACAGGACGCCGCCCACGAGCAGCAGCAGCGAGAGCCGCTCCAGCGCGTGGCGCGGTGACCGCAGCGGTGGCCATGCGAACAGCTTCGGAATGACCGACCACAGCTTCGCCAGCAGGACGGGGATGAGCACCACGCCCAGGGTGACGTGGACTCCCTGGGTCAGGCGGTAGAGCCAGTAGGGCCGGGTCGGCCAGGGGAAGAGGTAGAAGCCCAGCCAGCCCTTGTCCGGCGTGTGGTCGTTGCTCGGTGCGAGGTTCGGGTTGTAGGCGGCATACGACAGCAGCCCGGTCACGAACATCACGGTGATGCCGATCAGCAGGACCAGGCCGAACACCGAGGTCAGCCAGGGCCCCCGCAGAGGGCTGCGCCAGAAACCCGGGCGCGCGGGGCCCGGTGGCGGAGTACTCGGCAGCGCGATCGGCCGACGAGGCGCGGCGGCACGCCGTTCGGCGGTCGCTCCGGTGCGGTCGGAAGGGCGGCTCGCCGGGCGGCCGGCGGGGCGCTCCGCAGCACCGTCTGGTGGCTGCGGACCGCCGCCGGCCCGCCCCTCCGGTCTGTCGGGCTCCGGTCGGCGCGGCTCATCGCCACGGTCACTACCCTCCACATCCGTCCCTTCCGGCGGCCAGGACACCGTGACCGCCACGCACGGCCACCGTATGCGGCATAACGGTCACAACACGCACAAGATAGCCATTGATGAACTCTTTTGGAGTTAGTGGCTATTTCGCTGCGGTGGTGGTGAGGTGGGACGCGGGGCTCACTGAAGTCGATGTCGGGGAGGGCGAAGGCGATGCCGAACACGTCGGCACCGTTCGAGGCCAGGGTGTACGTGCCGACGGTGGTGACGCTGTGGTTGTCGGCCTCGACGTAGGCGGTCGTGATCGGGCCGGATTTCGTGGCTGCGGTGGCCGGAACATCCGTGGAT
Organism: Streptomyces sp. NPDC093097; assembly: GCF_044754325.1. Classification (NCBI taxonomy): domain Bacteria; kingdom Bacillati; phylum Actinomycetota; class Actinomycetes; order Kitasatosporales; family Streptomycetaceae; genus Streptomyces; species Streptomyces sp. NPDC093097. Next base: position 406,545 of record NZ_JBIVOW010000005.1, on the reverse strand, counting down.
GATCCGCTCGTAGGACTCTGTCAACTCACCTGGGACGGGTGGTGTGTTGAGGTCTCCGGTTTCCCCCGCTGCGCTGCCGGTGCTCTGACCGCGGCGGTTCCGGGGCGGGTCGCGGCCCGCCCCGCACCGTCGCGTCAGCTCCCCGCGGGCCTCTCCGCCGGTGCGTGCTCCCGCAGGACGTCCATGAACGCCCGCATCCACTTCGGGTGGTCCGGCCAGGCGCGGGCCGACACCACCTTGCCGTCCACCACCGCCGGGCCGTCCACGAAGACCCCGCCGCCGAGCTCCACCTCCGAGGAGCAGGCCGGATAGGCGGACGTCCGGCGGCCCTTCAACACCCCGAGCGGAGCCAGCATGAGGGCCGCGTGGCAGATGTGCGCGACCGGCTTGTCCACGTCGAAGAAGTGGCCGACCACACGGCCGAAGTGCGGGTCGTGCCGCAGGTATTCGGGCCCCCGTCCACCGGGCAGGACCAGTGCCGCGTACTCCGTCGGATCGACCTCGGACAGCGCCAGGTCGGCCGGCCAGGAATGGCCCGCCGTCTCCGTGTAGGTGTCGAAGCCCTCGACGAAGTCGTGCGTGACGAACCGCAGTTTCTTGCGCGATGGTGCCGCGACGTGGACCTCGTAGCCCTCCTCCAGCAGCCGCTGGTACGGGTAGAAGAACTCCAGGTCCTCGCTGGCGTCACCGGCGACGATGAGAATCTTGGTCATACGGAACACTCCTCGCGGTGTCGATCGTCTCGGAACCATCGGTTCCCCGGCGACGCGCGTCCCTCACCACCCGAGGGGAAAAGAGCGCCCCGAAGGCGGCGCACACGGGTCGGAGGCGATGCGGCTCGGCCCCGGAGCAGGGCGATCGGCACGTGAGGCGCGGCCGGCAGGCTGCGCGGCAGCGGCCGCGGAAGTGGGAGCGACACCGACGGGCCGAAGCCGCGGTGAAGGACCTTGTCCTGCCGACGCCGGGCTACTGCCGTGACCGGCGATCGGTGAGGCCCTCCGACGGCCGGCGGCTGTGGGGAAGGCGCCGGCCGTCGAAGGGCCATGGCCGTGCGGTGCGGGTGTGCCGCCGCCGGGCCGGGTGGAGCTGTCGGTCAGTGGGACGGTCGGACCGGCGTCAGGTGTGCCGACGGCGCGGTCTTCGCCCCGGGCTGGGCGGCGCAGGCACCGCCCGCGCAGGCGGTGAGCCAGGAGTCGAAGTCGGCGTCGTAGCGTGTGCCGATGGTGGAGTTGTAGACCGCGTAGCCGCCCTGGTAGTCGCCGGTCCGGAAGTGTCCGAGGATGTTGGCGACGTCATCGGGGTGCTTCTCGATCATGTAGCGGGCCGCGAGGTAGCCCCAGGGGTAGGTGCGAGTGGTGTCGGTGTTGCTGTAGGTGGTCTGGAACAGGGTGCTGAGCTTGTAGGTGTGCTTGCCCGCCTCGCTGACCGCCTCGTCGTCGGTCTTCTTGCGGTAGGTGTACGAGACGTACTCGGCGAGGCCCTCTATCCACCAGACGTCCGGAACCGACGTCTGCTGGGCGAAGTCGCCCTTCATGTCGTCACGGGCGTCGAGGTAGTGCGTGTACTCGTGGTTGAGGTTCCAGATCCGGGCCGGGAAGCCGTTGTCGTCGCTCCTCTGGTACATGAGGGACATCGGCTTGTTGTCGGCTTTGGTCGGGTCCCCGATCAAGGTGATGCCGCCGTTGTTGGTGTCGACGCCGAAGATGGCCCCGGCGTAGGTCTGGTAGTCGTTGCGACTGCCGAACACCACGAGCTGGATGGTCGATTCGTGCTGGTCGGGGATCGGGCCGTTGTTCTTCACGACGTTCCGGAAGAACGGGTCCTGGCTCAGCAGGCTGGTGCAGGCGGCGTTGAGCTCGTCCGAGGTCAGCGACTGCGCCTTGATGGTGTGCGTCGCGTCGCAGGGGTGGCTGATCGGCAGCGCGGCCTTGGCCAGCTGGTCGGGCAGGTTGCAGACGCCGTAGAACGAGCAGTTGTCCCTGTCGTAGGCGGCGGCGTTGGAGGCGACGGTGACCCACAGGGACGCGGTCGGGCCGGTGATCTTCGAGGCGTCCAGCAGGCCCTTCATGAGCGGCTTGACTTTGTCCCGAAGCTCCTGGTGCTCGACGTACCGCGCGACGTTCATGCCGGCGTTGGAGTCGAGGTAGGAGTTCTCCTTGCCCAGCAGGTCCAGGTGGTCGAGTGCGAACTTGTCGAGGGTGTCGACGATGCTCGGGTCGGCCGTGACCGCCTTGACGTAGTCGGGGTTCCAGTTTCCGCGCCAGAGAGGCGTGTAGACGTCGTTGACGGCGGCCAGCATGCTGGGGAGGGAGTCGTAGGAGCTGTTGTACCCGCTGAGGAACTGCTTGTAGACGTTCAGGTAGCGGGCCTGCTCGTTGGCGCTGTCCGTGAGGATCAAGACCTCGCCCAGGACGTCGCCGTTGCCCGAAGTGACGTCCTTGGAGTGCGAGTTGGCGAAGAAGGTGTCCAGGCTGCCTTCGATGGCCGTTGCCAGCGTCGGGCCGTACTTTCCGACATCGTCCGGATGGCCGTACTGCACGTAGTAGCCGGCGCGCAGGAACAGCACCAGCTGCAATGCGTTTTCCTTGTTGTCGCCGGGGTACGCCGCGGCCGCGTCCTTGAAGGCGTTGGCCACGGTCACCATCTGCTCTTCGCGGAAGATGTCGTGTGCGTCTTTGCCGCTGACGCTGAACAGGGTGTTGACGCAGGCCGTCTCCGAGGCCTTGACGAACGTGACCAGGTCGGCTCCGGTCCGGCCGCCGAAGTCGGACGGACTGCACGAGCCCGCGCCGTGCTGCGTGCCTTTGTGCCGTGCCGCAGCAGTCGAAGAAGTGGGGGGATTCTTCGCGTTGAGCGGGCGGAGCTGGGTGACGCCGACCGATCGGCCCTGTTGCGCGGGCCGTTCGTTCGCGCCGACTGCCGGGCCGGTCGGCGGTATGGAGTGGGGGGTGGTCCGGGCGGTGGTGGCGGCCGGCGCCTGCGGCGCGGCCAGTGCCGGTGCGGTCAGTGCCGGCGCGGCGAGCAGGCCGGCTGTGGTGACGCAGGCGGCCAGGCCGCCGGCCAGACTTCTGGGCAGGGGGAAGCGGTAACGCATCCGTGCTCCTTCGTGGGCAGATGCGCCTTGGGATCGAGCTGAGGCGCGTGTGGCACCTTCTCAGCGCGACTGACCGCCGACAATAAGGTGTGACATAGCACATGGCCCCAATTGGCCATAACATCCGGCTGGACGGCCTCGCCGGCAGCCGGCAGCGAGGCCACCGGGGCGCTCCCGGAGTACCTACCAGCGCCCGGCCACACTCCAGGTACGCGAGGCCCAGGTCCGGAAGTGCGGTGACTGCGCGATGAGCGTGCGGTACGCCTCGGCGGCGGAGGCGAAGAGCGTGTCCGCGACCTCGTCGGCAGGGCTCTTGCGTCGCCAGGCCAGCACGTAACGGCACCACAGGGGGGTGCCGACCAGCGGTTTGACGAGGACGTCGGGGATCGGCCGGAGCGTCGCCTGCACGACGGCGACCCCGATGCCTTCCGCGATCATGTTCTGTAACTGCCCCTGGTCGCCCAGGAATTCATGGACCGCCGCCGGGGTGAATCCGGCCGCCCGGCAGGCCTCGTAGAACACCCCGGGCCAGCCCGCTCCGTCGTCCGGGGTCAGGAACCACGCGTCGTCGGCCAGGTCGGCGAGCGCCACCTCCGGACAGTGCCGGAGCCGGTGCCCGGCCGGCAGGGCGACGAAGGACGGCTCGGTGACCACTCCGCGGTGCGCCACGGCGGCCGAGTGCCGCAGTTCGCGCCCGGGATAGTCCGCGGCGATCGCGGCGTCCACCGCACCGTGCTCCAGGAGTTCGACGATCTCCGACGACGGATACACACTGCTCACCGTGAGCGCGAAATCGGGCAGTCGGCTCCGGAGCCGGATGAGCATGCCGGCCAGGACCGGCGAGTTGGTCGCGGCCAGCCGGAGGGATCGGCGGGTCCTCGCACCGTCTTCGGCCGGGCGCCCTATGGCAGCGGCCCGGGTGAGGACGTCACGGGCCTGGGCCAGGACCTCCGTGCCGTACCGCGTCAGCTCCACACCCGAGGCGTTCCGCTTGAACAGCGGCTGGCCGAAGTGCTGCTCGATCCGCTGGAGTTGGGTGCTCATGGCCGGCTGCGAGTACCCGAGGTCCGAAGCCGCCCGACCCACGCTCCCGGCATCGGCGATCGCACACAGCACTCTCAGGTGCCGAAGCTCCAATTCCACGCCCGCACTCCTCCCGCCCCGCTGAGCTTCGCGTCAAGCTACCTCTGCGCGACGGCGTACGTCTGGCCGCCGGTCAGACAGTACCGGTTCGACCAACTCCCCATGGGTAGCGGACAGATCGCTTGGACAGGGGCGACGCTCGACCTCGGGAAAGGCCCTGACCGAGGGCACGAGGGGGCGCCGCCCAGGGGGCTGGCAGACCGATCCGCGAGGTCGTTTTCCACGGTGAGAGCCGGTGCGTGGCCGTTAGCCTGGGCGGCAACGGATCCGTGATCGGAGCTGACCCCGCATGACCTTCGAAGAACCGCACTACGTGCTCGTTCAGGCCCGTGGTGAGCCGTCCGCGCTGTACGAGCCGGAGGAGCCCGGGGCCCACGAGGACCTCGGCGCCTTCACCCGCCACCTCGCGCTGGACGATGACCGGCTGCTCCTCCCGGCGGATCTGGCCGACGCACTGCGCTCCTGGTCGCTGTCCCGCCCGCCGGGGGGCTTCGCCTCCCGCCCGGACCTGCGCAAACACGTCAAGCAGGGGCTGGCGATCGCCCAGCGACTGGCACGGCACCTCGGGCCGTCGTGGGCGGTGCGCTACTGGGACGAGCGCCACAGAACGGCGAAGTGGGCGTGCTGGGGCTGTGACCGCCTGCTCTGGGAGCGCGACAGCCACGGCACACCGCCGCACCCGGTCCACCTCACGGTGGAGGGCGAGTTCACGTTCGGTCCGCTGCGCTCGGAGGGCTTCGGGGACTTCTTTCCCGACGATCCCGCCGCCGCGCTGCCCCTGTCCGATGGCCTCGTCGCCGCTCTGTCCACGTGGGCGAAGACCATCGACACCACACTCAACCTGGACGTGCGGGACCGGGAGGCCGGCAAGTACGACGCCGAGTGGGAGCGGCTGTTCCACGAAGGGGCAGAGTTGGCGCGACGCGTCGCCCACGAGCTCGGCCCTGCCCGGACGGTGACCTACAAAGGCCTGGCAAACGGTGGTCTGGCCGCGCTCACGTCCCTCACCTGGCAGGGGGACCGGCAGTTGTAACGCTCGCGCCCCCTGCACCGCTGGGCCCGCACTCGCCCGAGTGCGGGCAAGCGGATCATGGGGCAGATGCACAGCCGAGCCGGGTCCCTCCTGCTCCGTCACCTCCTGCGAGTCAGGGAAACCGGCAGCGCACCGGTAGGCGCTGCGGCTAGCCTGGCGGTATGGAAGCAATCCTGGTCAGCGCGTGCCTGCGCGGGGTGCCCTGCCGGTTCGACGGGCGGGACAAGGCGTCGCCGACGATCGAGGAGGCGGTGGCCGGCCGTGAGGTGGTCTCGTTCTGCCCCGAGGTCGCGGGCGGGCTCACCACACCGCGGCGGCCTGCCGAACTGGTGGGCGGTGACGGGCACGACGTGCTGGACGGGACGGCGCGGGTCGTCGAGGACACGGGGCGTGAGGTGACGGCCGAGTTCGTGGACGGAGCGCGACGTGCGCTGGCGGCGGCGCGGAACGCCGGGTGCACCGAGGCGTTGTTGATGCCGCGCAGTCCCTCGTGCGGACGCGGTGCGGTCTACGACGGGTCGTTCAGCGGCGAGTTGGTGTCCGGTGACGGGGTGACGGCGGCGTTGTTCGAGCGGAACGGAATTGCCGTGCGTTCCGCGCCCGGGGTGTGAGGGAAGGCTCCGAGCGGGCAGGGGAAGGCGGGGCCGGGGGCGAGGTGTACGGTTTCGCCTCTGATGGGCAGCTTGGACTGCTTAGGCCGTGCTAGGGCGTGTCCGGCGGGTCGCGGGCGGGTGACAGGGGGGCCACTGATGGTCTGATTCAGGCGGTGAGGGATGCAATGAACTGAATCAGTACAGATGTAGGGAGGTTACAGGTGGCTACCCCGCCGTGGTGGGAGGAACTGATCGGCGTCAGCGAGGTCCTGGCGAATGCTGACCGTGCCGGGATTGTTGCCTGGCGAGGCCCTGCGGCCGACATGGTGGAGGAGGACGAGGATGACGTTCCGCCGCTGACGGTTCGGCTGGGGGCTCTCGGGAGAGTCTTTGGCGAACAGTCCGCTGAGTTCATTCCAGAGCAGAGCCGGCGGGTACTTCAACTTTTGGAGCGGATTCAGGCGGAGGGCAGTCATGAGGACGGGGAGGCTGTTGCTACCGGGTTCTTCGAGGCGCTGCTGAACGCCTGGGACAATGGGTTCGATCTCAGTTCTGTCTGGGCGGACGTGGGCCCGGAGTCCCGTGCCTACTGCCGTGCCTGGAATGACTTCACGGGCGTCGAAACGCCCGGCTGGATGCGTTGAACTCGTCGGGCGGTCACGCTCGGAGCCAGAGCCGGATGGCTGCGACGGTGACGGTGCCGTGGAACACGTAGGCGCGCTTGTCGTACCTCGTGGCCACGGCACGGAAGGTCTTGAGCTTGTTTATGGTGCGCTCAACTTCATTCCGACGTTTGTATGCGGCGCGGTCGGAGCCGGGCGGGCGGCCACCGGCCGAGCCGCGAGCCACGCGGTGGCGAGCCGGGTCCTTCTTCTCCGGGATGGCCTGCGGGATCTGCCGTCTCCGCAGGTAGGAGCGTATGCGGTGGGACGAGTACGCCTTGTCCGCGCTGATCGCGTCGGGTCGGGTGCGGGGGCGCCCGCCGCCTCGACGAGACAACTCGGATCTGCTCGACGACGGCCTCGAGGACAGCGCCGTCGTGAGACTGGCCCGGCGTGACGAGAGCGCCCGAGTCCCTCGTCCGCACGATGGTGGGATGGCACCCCTTTTTTTGGCCCACTGGCGGGTGCCGCCTTGGGGGCGCCTGCGGCGTGCTGGTGAGCGCGGCAGGAGGTGGAATCCACGCCGGCCTGGCTCCAGTCCAGGCGCCCCTCGGCGTCCGCATCGGCCTGGACCGCTGAAAGCACTTGCGCGGCTTCTGTGCCACTGCGTGTCACAAGGCGATGAGCATCTGACGCCCGCGCCGGCGCCGTGTAAGGATCCTTGCCATGTCAGGCCAAGCCTTCCCTCCGCAGCAATACCCTCAGTACAACCAGCAGCCACCGCAGCCTTATCAGCAGCCGTACCCGTATCAGCAGGCTCCGCCGCCCCAGGGACAGTACGGGTACCAGCCGACGGATCCACAGCCGCCCACTCCGTACCAGTACCAGCCGACCGCCCCCCAAGTTCCGGCTCCGGCTCCTGCTCCGAACGTTCCCGAAGCCGTCAGCAAGTACCGCCGATTCTGGACGGCCGCGATCGACGGCACACTGGCCGCGGCTATCGTCATCCTCGGCTTCGGACTCGCCGGCAATCCCCGGCACGGAGCAAACATCGGGCTGTGCGCGGCCGTCGGGTTCTCCTTCGTCAACCATGTCCTCCTGACCCGCGTGGTCGGCGCGAGCATCGGCAAGCTCATCACCCAGACACACGTGGTCCTTTCCCGGGACGGCGGCCGCCCCCGCCTACCCCGACTGTTCCGCCGCTGGCTGGCCGGTTATCTCTTCGTGGCGTACTCGTACATCACAGACTGGGTCCGCAGGTTCCTCCGCCCCGACCACTTGGTCCCCGAAATGCCGGACCCGCCCAAGGACTTCTGCGGCATCCGCCTGGTGCGCTCCGACGACCTGCGCTCGGCCGGCTGATGCGGACGCGGTCCACGCACGGCGTCGTCCCGGTTCGGGACAGTAAGGCGCCGGAGGGTCCGGCCCTCTCCCTCTCCGCTGTGTCTTTCACCGCGTTCATCGCGGCCGTCAAGGGCAACGTGTTCTCCAACTGACCCTGGAGCGCACCGTGATCGCAGCGGAGCGGCGGCCCCCTTCCCAGCCATGGCGAAGGGGGCCGCTTGGACCCAGCGGGGTCAAACCCCCCTCCACCCAGTGCGACGAAGCCAGTCCTCGAAGGTCATCAAGTCGGGATGCAGGCGGCGTAGGAGGGTGAGGTCCCGGTCGCGGACGTAGAGGTCTCGGTCGGCGAAGAACTGAAACATGGCGGCGTAGTCGTGGCCGAAGTCGGGGAGGGCGGAGCGCAGTTCGGCGTGCGGCATCGGGGTGTAGGTGCTGGGAACGCCGGTGACGTGCGTGAAGGTGGTGGCGAGCTGCTCGCCGGTGAGGCTGTCGCCGATCACTGAAAGGTCGCGGGCACCCCAGGACTGCCAGTTGTCGAAGATGTGGCCGGTGAACCAGGCGATGTCGTCGAGGGCGATGAGCGGGTAGCGGGCGGTGCCGAGGGGGAGCCTGAAGTGCATGCCTCCGCGGCCGTCCGGTCGGGGAGCCAGGCGAGAGCGCAGATTCTCGAAGTACGGGGCGGTGGTCAGCACCGACACGTGGTGCGTGTACCAGCCGTCGGACTCCTGGCGGAGCATTTCCTCGGACCGCATCAGGTTGATGTGGGCGGCGACGGCGGCCTTGCTGTCGAAGTGCGGGACGGGGCGGCCGGTCAGGGACACCGCGCTGTCCAGCGAGGACCAGATGACTCGTGCCACGCCCGCCGCCCTGGCGGCGGCCAGCAGGTCCACACCTTGCCGGTACTCCCCGACGGCGCTGCCGGTCGCGAAGAAGTCGGTGTTGAGAAAGGCGCGGTCGGCGTTCTCGACCAGGGGGTGGACGTTCGCCGGGTCGAAGCGGACGAGTCGCACGCGGTCGGGCGCGGTGGCGGCGAGGGCGGTGGCGTGGGCGGATTCCGGATCGCGGGTGGGGACGGTGAGGGCGGCGTCGGTGGTGGCGAGCAGGCGCCGGATCACGTGGCTGCCCATCGCGCCGGTGCCGCCGACGACGAGGTAACGGGTCATGACTTCCTTCCCTGAGGTGTGAGGACGTGCTCGGCCAGCTGCGCGTGGGTGGCGACCCAGACGGCGTCGGACTCGCGGAGGCGGTCGAGGATCTGGGCGACCATGCCCGCCAGGAGCGGTCGGCCGCCGACGTGGGCGTGCACGGTGAGGTGGAAGACGCCGGGGCCCGGCGCGGCGAGCAGCTGGTCCAGCAGCTCCAGGTGCAGCTCGCGGTAGGCATGCGGGCCCGCCGCCGCGCTGCGGACGTCGGAGTGGTCGCCGTGCATGAGGGAGACCAGGGGCCCGTGGGCCGTGGGCAGAATCCGCGGGAGGTCGTGGTCGCCGTGGTCGCCGGTCCAGCGGTAGCCGGCCTCGGTGAGCAGGTCGGAGGTGTGCCTCGATCCGGTGGCGCGTGGGCTCATCCACCCCGTCGGGCGGACGCCGGTGACGTGGCTGAGGACGTCGGTACAGCGGCGGATGTTGTCCCGCTCGGCCTCGACGTCGAGCAGTGCCGGTACGACGTCCTGCGCCCAGGAGTGTGCGGCGATCTCGTGCCCCGCGTCGTGGACGGCCGCCACGGTCTCGGGGTGCCGTTCGGCGACGAGGCCGTTGGCGCCGACGGTGGCAGGCAGGTCACCGAGGACATCGAGAAGTCGCCAAATGCCCGTGGTGACACCGTAGTTCACCCATGAGGCGCTGTGCGCGTCCTCCGCGCCGGGCAACGGCCACGCCGCGGCCATCGGCGCGTAGGCGGGCCAGTGCCCGGGGGACCACAACTCCAACGCGACCGTGATCAGCGCGGCGACCTTCCGCCCGCCCGGCCAGTCGATCTCTGCGTCCATCAGGTTCCCTCCCTCGGTGGCTTCCGCTGGGGACGCTAGTGAGGCGCCGGGTACCTCCGGGTTCCTGGCGACGGGGTACCGTCGGGGCGTGGCTGCGTATCCCGGGAGCGTTTTCCTCGCCGACTGCCCTGCCCGGCTGGCGGTCGAGATCATCGCCGACAAGTGGGCTGTGGTCGTGCTCTACGCGTTGAGCCGGCAACCCCGCAGACACGGCGAGTTGGCCGGCCTGATCGGCGGGATCTCGCGGAAGATGCTGACCCAGACGCTGCGGCGGTTGCAGGGATACGGACTGGTCGAACGGCACGCCGTGGGCGGGAAGGTCGCGTACGCGCTGACCGACCTGGGCCGGACGCTGTTGCCGCCGATCGCCGTGTTGACCGAGTGGTCTCATGTGCACGGTGGGGCCGTGGCGGAGTTCCAGGAATCCCAGCAGAACTGCCCGTAGGCCGCAGGCAGTTGGCCACAAGCCCTGGACAGCCGCTCGGCAATCCCCCTACGGTGCATCGACGTGCCAGGTTGCAAAGACTCGTTGAGCGCCCCTGACCGACCACACCACCGGTGGCTGCGCACCTGCGCGGCCGCAGCGACCTTGGTCCTGCTCGCGGCCTGCAAGTCGCCGCAGGCCACCGCCGCCCAGGACCCCCACGACCAGGCCGCGTCGTCGCGGCCGTGCGACATCTACGCCGCCGCCAAGACCCCCTGCGTCGCCGCCTACAGCCCCGCCCGCGCGCTGTTCGCCGCCTACCGCGGCCGGCTCTGCACCGGGTCCTTCTTCGAGGGCGTGATGACCGCCGGCTATTCCACCAACGCCGCCGACAACGCCGTCCAGGCCGATGTCGTCGCCCAGCACTACGGGTAGCCCGGCAACGGCGACGGACCCCTCGGTTTTGTTGGAAAGCGCCGATCCCACCGTCATTCGTCACTCAACGTCAGCCGGTGGGCCGGCGCGTGGGCGATGAGGGTCACGCCGTCCTTCTCGCAGTTCCACACCGTGGGTGCGACGCGCTCCATGTCATGCCCGCCGAAAGGGCAGTTGACGGAGTGGTCGTCAGGGCCGGCGGTTTCCGGTGCCGGTCCGGTCGGCTGGTCGGCGATGATGCGCGCTAGCAGGCGGTGCATGGTCGTCCTCGTCCGTCAGTCTTCTTCCCGCCGTTGGGGCCCTCCGACTGCTGGTTCCGTTTGTTGTTCTTCTGGCTCAAGTCCTCGGTGGTGCCGCTCATTTGCGCGCCGCCTTCACCATGGTCGGTGGGCACAGTCACCCGTACGGTGACACTGTGCGTTCAACTGGTCACGAAGCTATGAGGTGGGAGCTACGCTGGCGAGCGATTCATCGACCGGCTTGGGGGCTGGTCGGTATGGCATATGTGAATCGCTGTGACCTGCAAGAACGCCGACACCGGCCACCGGGACCGGTTGCGTGGTCAGGGGGAAATGATGGGAAATGGGAACGACCTTGACAGCGGACGGGGAGAGGAAGTTACCGACTCGCGAAGGGAGTTCGCCGAGGAACTGAAAAGTGCCCGGGAGCTGCACGACCCCAGGGCCTTGAGCCAGGAGGCGCTGGGTCGGTTGGCCCGAACGTCGAAGTCGACGATCAGCCGGGTGGAGACCTGCAAGGGCCACATCCCCCCGGAGCTACCGGCGAAGCTGGACGAAGTCCTGGGGACAGACGGGACGTTCAAACGGCTCTACGAGGAGATCGTGTCGCGCAGCTTCCCCTCGCTGTACCGGCAACGCATGGCACTGGAGCGCTCAGCCGTCGCGATTCGAGAGTGGTCGCCGACGATCGTCCCAGGACTCTTCCAGACCGCTGACTACGCGAAGTACCTGCTCCAGGCCGGTACGCCGCGCGCCGGAGAGGACGAGGTCGCGCGGGATGTCAGCAACAGGCTGCGCCGACAATCTCTGCTGGACGGAGATGTTCCGCCGGACGTGCAAGTAGTGCTGTGCGAATCTGTGTTGCGTCGGAGGTTTTGCCCTCATGAGGTCATGCGGCGACAGCTCAAGACCCTGTTGGAGCTGGGAAAGCGTTCGACCGTGCGACTCCAGGTGCTGCCGCTGGACGCCCCGGGAAGTCTCTTCATCGATTGGCCGGTCTCGCTGATCACCTCTCCGAATCACGCTGTCTCGGTGTGCGTCGAGACGTACCGAACGGCGAACATCATCGATGAACCCGATCACGTGCGGAGGGCCATTCGGACCTACGATGAACTGACTGGCGAGGCACTTTCCACACGGGTGAGTGCTCGCATGATCGAAGAGCAGATGGAGTCACTGTCGTGATCACCGGTCTGACCCAGTGGGTAAAGAGCAGCTACAGCAGCCCAGAGGGCGGCAACTGTTTGGAATGGTCCCCTACTTCGGCCCGCGCGACCGGCATCGTCCCGGTCCGGGACAGTAAGACCACCCCGGAGGGCCCGGCCCTCTCCTTCTCTGCCGAGTCCTTCTCCTCCTTCATCTCGGCCATCAAGAGCGGGGCATTCTCCAACTGACCCTGGAGATCCCCACGAGTGCGGCAGACGGCCCCTTTCACCCATCGGCTCACGGTGAAGGGGCTGTCTGCATCCGTCGGGGAAGTGGGCGGCCACTCTCAGGGGGGAACGGGTGTTTTGGTACAGACGTGATGGTCCTACGGCATTCGTCGCTCCGGTGAGGGGGAGGAATGGAGTTCACCGGGATGGAGTTCACCGGGGTTCCGGGAATCCGTGGACTGCTGAGCAGGAATGGGGAGTTCGTGATGCGTAGGAGCATGCGGAAGGTCGTCGTCACCGCTGCCGTGACCGTGTTGGTCGGTGTCTGGGGAGGGGGGCCGGCGCAGGCGTCGTCACCGACTGCCGCGACGTCGCCGGGCGCCACCCTGGCGCCCTCGTCGTGCCGACCGGCGAACCACATCGCGAAGATCAGTGCGGCCCCGGCGACCTCGGGGCATCGCCATTACCGCGTCACCCTGACCGCGGCGCCCGGGTACGAACCGTGCAGGCTGGCGGGATCGCCGACCGACGTGCGGTTCCACCATCATGGCTCCCCGGTCGGCGTCACTGCCGGCCGGTACGGCTCGCAGAACAGGGTGGTGGCCTTCGGGCCCGGTCACCCGGTCCACTTCGACATCCAGGTTCCCAACGGCGCCGCCGGCGCTCCCGCCGACGAGGCGACCTTCACGCTCAGGGCCCCGGGCGGAGTGATCCCCGGCGAATCCTCTGCCCAGGGCCGGCTCGCCGTCGACGCCGGCACCGTCATCGGCCCGGTCCGGCCAGGCGCCTGACCTTTGCAGGACGCAGTCCGGTCCGCCGCGGACGGTCGCACGGGGCCTGTTCGGGCGGATCGGCGGCGTCGGTCTGGCGTGGCCGGGTGGCAGGGGACCGTTGTGCCCTTACTCTCCGTCTGACCGACCAGCCGCATACGGACCACCGGCCGGACGTTCCCGGTCGGGGCCCGCCCGTTTCCTGGGGAGACCCGTGAACTGGCCCACCACGCCCCGTACTTCGCCGACCCGCATCGCTGCCGGGCTGCTCCTGGCCGCGCTCTGGCTCGCCGGCTGCACGGGGACCGTACCGAGCGGACCGCCTGGCGCCCTGCACGGGCGTATGGCCGAGGACAGGCCCACGCCGGCAGGCGCGGGGCCGCGGCTCCAGGACCCGCCGGAGGTGGCCAGCCGCCACGGCGTGCTCAGGACCACGATCGTGGTGGAACGCCGCAAGGTCCGGGTCGGCAACCGCCAGTTGTACGCGACGACTTACAACGGGGCGTACATGCCGCCCACGTTGCGCGTGTGGCCCGGCGACCGCATCGACCTGACCATGACGAACAACGCCGACAAGTACACCAACCTGCACACGCACGGACTCTTCGTGTCGCCGCGTGCGCCCTCCGACGACATCTTCCTCTCGATCAAGTACGGGCAGTCGTACCACTACGCCTACCGGCTGCCGCGCAACCATCCCACCGGCACCTTCTGGTACCACTCACACGCCGACATGCTGTCCGCCCCGCAGGTCGCGGGTGGTGAGTCGGGCATCCTCGTCGTCGAGGGCCTGAAGCGGCACCTGCCTGCGTCGTTGCGGCACATCACCGAGCACACCATCGCGCTCAAGGACTTCCAGGTCGCCGGTGACGCCATCAAGACCCATCCTCTGAGCATCGGCGCAGCCACCCACCGCACCGTCAACGGCCAGCAGAACCCGGTGATCCGCATCAGGCCGGGCGAGACCCAACTGTGGCGGCTGGCCAACATCGGCGCCAACATCTACTACAAGCTGCACCTGCCCGGCATCCGCTTCCACGTGATCGCTCAGGACGGCGTCCCCGTGGGGAGGGTCCATGCCGAGGACACGCTGCTCGTCCCCGCGGCCGCTCGCTTCGATGTCCTGGTCCAGGGCGGCTCTCCCGGCACCACCGCGCTGGAGACCCTGCCGTACAACACGGGCCCGGCCGGGAACCAGTTCCCCAGGGCCGGCCTCGCCACGGTCGTCACCAGCGGCACGCCCATGACGCGGGCCGCGCTCCCGACCGGCCTCGGCCCGTACGAGGATCTGAGCCACGCGACGATCGCGGACCGCAAGACCGTCGTCTTCACGGAGAACAAGGCCGGCACGGTCTTCTACATCAACGGCCGGACGTACGACCCGAACCGGACGGACTTCGTCTCCCGCCTCGGCACCGTCGAGGAGTGGACCGTCCGCAACGACTCGGACGAGGACCACAGCTTCCACCTGCACACCAACCACTTCCAGCTGATGAGCGCCGACGGGAAGGCCCACGACCCCGCCCAGGGCGTCTTCGACACGGTGAATGTGCGGAAGCGCGGTGCGATCGTCGTGCGCATCCACTTCAGGGACTTCACCGGCAGGACCGTGTTCCACTGCCACATCCTCAATCACGAGGACATGGGCATGATGGGCGTCCTGGACATCGTTCCCCCCGGCGCACGGCCCCGGGCCACGCACGGGGGATGAATCCCCAATTACCTCAGACCATGGCCTTTCGGCCCGGGGCTCGCGTGGTGGTGAGGTAGCAGTCGGTCTCGTCGTCAACAGGCGGTACATGCCCTGACCTTGCCGTGTGGCCTTGGTCACTCGAATCCTCTACTGTCTTGACCTCGACCAGCCGATGGAAGGCCAGGAGGTTTCGTTGTCCTCGGCACCGCCATCTCCGAGTAGCGACCCGAGCCCAACCCCTGACTCGGGTTCCGGACCATTACCTTCACCCCGGCCGCGATCGCGCACGCGCCAGGCACGGGAGTGGTTCGGCAGTCTGACCGAGGCCAGCAAAGTCGCTCTTGTCACAGCTGTGATCACGACCGTCGGGGGAGGGGTGTTCGGCGTGGTCAGCGCCGCCACCTCCGCGTTGGGCGGCGGGGGCGGCGCGGCCGGCGAGGGAACGCCGCAGAAAGCCGCCGAATGCGAGGTCCGCTCCAAGGTCCTGTACTGCACAGGCACCAAGACGGAGATCAAGTTGTACCGCCAACGCGACTACGATTCCGAGGTCGTCCACAAACTCGCCGCCGGCACCTCCAGCCGGTATTCGTGCTGGGGACATGGCGCCCCCCACTCGGGAGGCAACGACATCTGGTACTGGGCGCACTTCAAGGGCGAGGACTACTGGGGCAACGCTCCGACCGTGGCAGTGAACACCAACAAGGACCCCGCCCCCGGCCTGCCTGAGTGCTCGTAGCGCTCCACCCGGGGGAATGAGGACGGGCGAGGAGCCTTCGGGCCGGCCCTGTGCGGTGAGTTCTCAGGAGGGGAGAGACTCTCGCAGCCATCCTCGGCTGCGGAGAAGTCCTCACTGCCCCGTAGTCCGACCACGGCGAAGTGGTCCCCGCCGATGCGGGGGTGATCCCCTGCTGCGGAAGGCCGCTAGCCGACTGGGATCTCACCCGGTCCGTCAGGCCCGTCCGGGACGGTCGGTTGCCTGGAGCGTTCGGTCAGGAGGTCGATGAGGAGGGCGAGCGAGGGCCAGTTCAGGCGGCCGTGGCGGGCTACCGCGTAGGCGCGGAGCAGCACGTCGGGGGCGGTGAGCGGGACGAGGCGGACGTCGGGGAAGGTGGGGATGCCGGCCGGCAGCAGGCCCACGCCGAGGCCCGCGGTGATCATGCCCTGGACCAGGTCGAGGTTGTCGGCGCGGTGGGTGATGCGCGGGGTGAAGCCCGCCATGGAGGCGAGCGTGCGGATAGCGGTGTCGTCCGCGGTGTTGCGGGAGTTGACGATCCAGTCGTGGCCGCGGAAGCGGGCGAAGACCTCGGCGGCCGTCCCGGCGCCGTCGGCGGCTGCCGCGGGGACGCCCAGGCTCCAGGGAGTGGTCCACAGTGCGGTGGCGCGCACGGCGGGGTCGAAGGTGGCCGGGGCGAGGTTGTAGTCGTAGGTGAGTGCCAGGTCCGTCTCGTCCGAGGCCAGCAGTGCGAGGGCCTCGGCGGGCTCGTGCTCGCGGACGAGGAGGTGCAACCGCGGGTGGCTGGTGGCCAGTTCGGCGACCAGGGGCAGCAGATGGGCGCGGATGGCACTGGCGAAGCCGGCGATGCGCAGGGTGCCGTTGGGTTCCGCGCCGGGGGCGAGGTCGAGGTGGGCGGCCTCGACGGCGCTGAGGATGGTCACGGCGTGTTCGGCCAGGCGGCGGCCGGCGGGGGTGAGGCGGACCCGGCGGCCGTGCGGTTCGATCAGGTCGGTGCCCATCTCCCGCGCGAGTACGGCGATCTGTTGGGAGACGGTGGAGGTGGTGGTGCCGGTGGCCTCGGCGACCGCGCGCATGGATCCCAGCCGGGAGAGTTCCACCAGCAGATGCAGTCGGCGCGTTTCCATCCCCCCATTGTTCGGGATTCCCGAACGGAATGTCCATGATCAGCACGTGGACGTGAATGATGCCTGGGGCATCTACTGACCCTCATGTCTGCGTTCGACTCCCACGGCCCCCAGGGCCGCTCCCCGTCCCGTCTCCGCAGCGTCGGCGCGGGCCGATGGCGCCCCGGCGGTGCCGAGACCGGCTTCCTGATGGCGGTCGCCTCCATGACCTCCGTCCAACTGGGGCTGGCCCTGGCCATCCCGCTCTTCGGACAGCTCGGTGCGCTCGGTACGGCGGGACTGCGGCTGGGTTGGGGCGGGCTGCTCATGCTGGTCCTCATACGACCCCGCCTGCGCGACTTCACCCGGCGGGACCTGGGCGCCTGCACGGTGCTGGGCGCGGCCACCGCCGGCATGATGTTGTTCTTCATGCTCGCGGTGGCGCATCTGCCGCTGGGCACCGCGAGCGCGTTGGAGTTCCTCGGGCCCCTGGCGGTGTCCCTGTTCGGGCCGGGCGGCGGACGGAAACTGTGGGCGGTGCTGGCCGGGCTCGGGGTGCTGCTGCTCACCGAGCCCTGGCACGGCGGCCTGGACGCCGTGGGACTGGTCTGCGCGCTGGCCGCGGCGGGCTGCTGGGCCGCCTACATCCTGCTGACCCAGCGCGTCGGCGACCGCGTCACCGGATTCGGCGGCCTGGCGGTCTCGATGCCTGTCGCCGGTCTGCTCGGCGCGCTGATCGCCGGCCCGAGTCTGTGGGGGCATCTGACCTGGCGGCCGGTCTGGATCATGCTGGTGCTGGCCGCGGTGAGTCCGGTCCTGCCCTTCGCCCTCGAATTCCTCGCCCTGCGCCGACTGACCACCGCCGCCTTCGGCACGCTGATGAGCCTGGAACCGGCCGTCGCGCTGCTGATCGGCCTGCTGGTGCTCGGCCAGACACCGGGCCTGGCGCCGGCGGCCGGTGTGGTCGTCGTCGTCATCGCCGGCGTCGGTGTCACGCGTACCGGCGCGCGCACACCGACCGAACCGACCGAGGCCGGCGCGCCCGCGCCGCAACCCCGTCCGGCGGAAGCGCCCTGAGGGGCGGAGGCGGACACCCGTCGGGTCCCCGGGCGCTCCCGGGGGCCACGGCGCAGGGGCGGTGCCTCAGCCCACCGGCTTCCTGGCCTCGCTGCGGATCTTGCCGACGGTGTCCGCGAACGCCTGGAGGTCCACCGACTGCGGATCCTTCGCCAGGTCGTCGGCGTCGGTCTCGGCGACGTTCCCGCTCGTGCTGGAGTCCGCCCAGACACAGAACTCCAGCGTGACCTTCTGGCCCATCTCCTCGCGCACGTCCACCCCGCAGGTCAGCGGAGCGCCGCCGCCGCTGGGTGTGAACTCCTTCTCCGGCACCGCGACATGGGTGTCGGGGGTGCTCTTCATGCCGCTGATGGAGTGCGCAACCGTCGTGCGCGGGTCGTCGATGGTGCCGTAAATACCCACCATCACCAGCGACTTGGTCCCGTTGGCATACTGCCCGCCCACGGACTGGATACCGTGCTCGTTGGCCCCGTCGTGGGGTACGGAGCTGCTGGCCTGGGCGGAGATGTCCTTGGCGAGGGTGTAGCGGCCGTCCGCCAGTGTCTGGGGCACCGTGACCCGGTACTTCGGCCCGGCCGGACCGCCTCCGCCGCTGAAGGCCACGGCGGCCGCGATGCCGCCGAGGACGACGACGCCGGCCACCGCCCCGATGAGGGCCCACACCTTCCCGGCGCCGCGCCGGGGCGGAACCGGCGGCGGCATGCCCGGGCCCGGATAGCCGTAGGGTGCCTGCGGCGGTGCACCGTAGGGCGCCTGCGGGGCGCCATAGGGGCCTGGTTGGCCGGGGTGGCCGTACGGGTTCCCGCCCGGTGCCTGGAATCCCGCGGGTGCCTGCGGCGGGGGACCGGCCGGCGGGCCGGGCACGGGGGCACCGCCGGGCGCGCCGAACCCGGGCGCACCGCCGAATTCCTGGGGCGAGGGCTGAGGTGTAGTCACTCGCGCACCCTATCCGCCGCCGCGTTCCCGGCGATCAAGGCAGGGAGCGGGGAAGGGGACGGGGAGGGGCCGCGCGGCGGTTGGTGACTGGATGCCTGGTGGCCCGTCCCGCTGTTCGCAGCCTGATCGGGCCCGGGCCGGGCTTCCGCCTGCTCGGCGCGCCGCGTCAGCCGGTTGTGAGTGATGTCGGACGGCGAATGCCGGGCTCAGCCCACGCCGATGGGGCAGACGAAGGTGCCGGGGTGGGTGGCGCCGGGCTGGTTGAGGATGGAGCCGCCGTAGGGCCGGTCGAGGGTGACGTACGACCTCTTGTCGGGCGGGGTGAGAAGGATCTTGCGCGGCACAAACGCATTGGCTTCGTGCTTGACGACCGGCAGCGGCCGCTGTGAGGTGGGGCGCCGAGCATGACGTCAACTGCTCCGCATCCGGGCGCAGTTGGTGCGCAGACGTGCGCTGCCGATGCTGCGGGAACGCAGAGGGCGCAGGCCCGCCGCGGAGCCGTTGGTCAAGCCCGCGTCAACTACTTGCGTTCTTGCGCAAGTAGGGTGGTAGGCTGTCACCGCAACGCTTGAGGCGTCTCGTTGCGGTGCCGATGCTCCGACGAGTTGGGTGAACCGGTCACAAGGACTGGTCCGCTCGTTGCGTTGTCCGCGTGGCGCCCGCGCGCCCCGGCCGGAAGGAGGCGAGAGACATGGACGGCCATTGCAGTAGTCCGGGCCACAGTCGCCCCCGTATCCGTATGTCTTCTCCGACCTCCGGTACGCGGTAACCACCCTCCCTGCGGTATCCCTGCCCTGCCTGGCACCCGCACGACCACCGGCCGTGCCGGGACGCTGTGCTGCGCACTCGTGGGGAGAGCACTGCTGCGTACCCCCACCCGCTGGTTGCGAGGGTCCCGGCCATCGTCAAGACCGCCGACGTCTCGACGGGCGGTAACCGCCGGATTCCCGGGGCGTGTTACGTCCGCCCGGGCCCTGCTGCTCCCGCCCTTCCCTGAACGGAGTTCCCATGCTCGCCGCCATCGACCACGTCCAGTTGGCCGCTCCCGCCGGCTCCGAGGACGTCCTGCGCGGTTTCTACGTCACCGCCCTGCAGATGACCGAGATCCCCCAGCCCGCCGGGCTGGCCCGCCGGGGCGGCTGCTGGTTCGCCGCCGACGGCGGCCAGTTGCAGATCCACCTCGGGATCGAGGACGGTTTCCGCCCACCCCGCAAGGCCCACCCGGCGGTGCGGGTCACCGACCTCGACCGGCTCGCCACCCGCCTGGAGGACTACGGCGCGCCGGTCGTGTGGTACGTCAGCCTGCCGGGCCACCGCCGCTTCCAGACCCAGGACCCGGTCGGCAACCGCCTCGAATTCCTCCAACCGCTGCCATGATCAGGCCCGTTGCACGGCTCCGGCCGCGCGACCGCCGTCCGACGCGCCGGCCCCGTTCGTTCAAAGCTGTCTTGTGAGGAGAGCCCATGCTTGTCACCCTCGACCACGCCCGGCTCACTGCCCCTGCCGGATGCGGGCCCCTGCTGCGCGCCTTCTACGCCGACCTGCTCGGTATGGAGGAAGTCACCGGGCCGCCGGTTCTCGCGGTGCGCGGCGCCTGCTGGTTCACCGGCGAGCACGGTGGTGCCCAGCTGCATCTCGGCGTCGAGACGCCCTACCGACCTGGTGCCCGCACCCACCCCGGACTGCGCGTGCGGGACATCGACGCCCTCGCCGACCGCCTCAGAAACCACGGTGCGCCCGTCGTCTGGGACGACCGCGTCCCCGGACAGCGCCGCTTCTACAGCCTGGACCCGGTCGGCAACCGTCTGGAATTCCTCACCCCGACCGACTGACGGACCTCCGCGTCCAGCAGCCCGTCGTCAGTGAACTCCCGCGGCACGCCGCCATCGGGAACCGGATGGGAACCGGGCAGGCCGCTCACGTCTCCGGCAGACAGCGGGCGCCGCTTTCGCGTCGGCGCCCGCGTGCCCGGCGTTCCCCGACCGTCGCCGGTTCCCGCCGTCCGGCGCTACGCCGGTACCGCCGGCACCGCCCGCTGCCCCGGCCCGGCGTAGGAGGCGAGGGGACGGATGAGGGCGTTGTGGGCGAGCTGTTCGGTGATGTGGGCGGTCCAGCCGGTGATGCGGCTCATCACGAAGATCGGCGTGAACGCGGGGGTGTCGAAGCCCATCAGGTGGTAGGCGAGGCCGGCGGGGTAGTCCAGGTTCGGGTGGATGCCCTTGCGGGTGAGCATGGCCTGTTGCAGCGCCGAGTGGAGCGCGGCCAGGCGGGTCGTCTCGGGGTCAGCGGCGCGGGCCACCAGGCGGTCCAGGGCGGTCTGCATGATCGGGACGCGGGAGTCGCCGTGCTTGTAGACGCGGTGCCCGAAGCCCATGATCTTGCGCTTGTCGGCGAGTGCCCGGTCCAGCCACTCCTCGGCGCGCTGCGGGTCGCCGATCTCCTCCAGCATGTGCATCACGGCCTCGTTGGCGCCGCCGTGCAGCGGGCCCTTGAGGGCGCCGATGGCGGCGGTGACCGCGCTGTAGAGGTCGGAGAGGGTGGAGGTGACGACCCGGGCCGTGAACGTCGAGGCGTTGAAGCTGTGTTCGGCGTAGAGGGCTAGGGAGATCTCGAAGCAGCGGACGACGTCGGGGTCGGGCACGCTGCCGAAGCACATGTGGAAGAAGTTCTCGGCGTAGCCGAGGTCGGGGTCCGGGGCGAGGGGCGCCAGTCCGCGGCGGCGGCGCATGTCCGCGGCGACCACGGTGGGCAGCTTCGCCAGCAGGGTCAGGGACTTGGCGCGGTTGGCGGTCAGGCTCCCGTCGTCCTCGGTGGGGTCCTCGGCGCCGAAGAAGCTGACGGCGGTGCGCAGGACGTCCATCGGGTGGCAGGTCTCCGGCAGCCGGACCAGGAGCTCGGCGGTGGTGCGGTCCAGCGGGCGCAGGGCGCGCTCGCGGGCCTGGAAGTCCAGCAGCTGGGCGGGGGAGGGGAGTTCGCCGTGCCAGAGGAGGTAGGCGACCTCCTCGAAGGAGCAGCGGGCCGCGAGGTCCTGGACGGGATAGCCGCGGTAGGTGAGGGAGTTGGTCTCCTGGATGACGGTGGAGATCTCGGTGGTGTCGACGACGACACCGGCGAGACCGCGGTGGATGTCGAAGGAGCTGGTGGACATGGCTGTGCCCTTCGTGCGTCAGGTGCCGGGCGGGAGGGTGAAGTCGAAGACGGCCGAGTCGAAGGCCGTGTAGTCCTGGTAGCCGAGGAGTTCGTAGAGGCGGGAGCGGGTCTGCATGCGGGGCAGCAGGGACTCCTGGGTGCCCTCGGCGGCGAGCGTGCGCAGGCCGTCCTCGGCGGCGCCCATGGCCAGGCGCAGCAGGGTGACCGGGTAGAGGGCGATGTTGTAGCCGAGGTTCTCCAGGGCGCGGGTGTCCAGGAGGGGGGTCTTGCCGAACTCGGTCAGGTTGGCGAGCAGCGGGACGTCCACGGCCGTGCGGAACGCCTCGAACTCGGCCTCGTCGGCGAGGGCTTCGGGGAAGATCGCGTCGGCGCCGGCGTCGACGTACGCCTTGGCCCGGTCGATCGCCGAGGGCAGGCCCTCGACCGCTCGGGCGTCGGTGCGGGCCATGAGCAGGAAGTCGGGGTCGCGGCGGGCGTCGACGGCGGCCCGGACGCGGCGGACCATCTCCTCGCGGGGCGCGAGGGTCTTGCCGTCGAGGTGGCCGCAGCGCTTGGGGTTGACCTGGTCCTCCAGGTGGAGCCCGGCCAGCCCGGCGTCCTCCATCAGCTGCACGGTGCGGGCGGCGTTCATGGGTTCGCCGAAGCCGGTGTCGGCGTCGATGAGGACGGGCAGGTCGGTGACCCGGGTCGTCTGCTGGGCGCGGGCGGCGATCTCGGTGGCGGTGGTCAGGCCGATGTCGGGCAGGCCCAGGTCCGCGGCGAGGACGGCGCCGGAGAGGTAGGCGGCTTCAAAGCCGTGCTCCTCGATGAGGCGGGCGGTGAGCGGGTTGAGGGCGCCGGGCATGCGCAGCAGGCGCCCGGTGGCCAGGCGCTCGCGGAGGGCGCGGCGGCGTTCGGCGGGGGTGGTGCGGGTGTGCAGCAACATCAGAACAGGCCCTTCGGCAACCGCGCGTCGTACGCGGCCACGGTGTGCGGGTCGACGGCCGGGAACAGGCCGTCCAGGTCGGGGGCGCGCAGTTCGGCGAGGTGCTCGGCCGCGGCGAGGAAGCGGTCCTGGTCGCCGGGGGTGACGAGGCCTTCGGTGAGGGTGCGGAACTTGGCCGCGTAGGCGGGGCGGTCGAAGGGGCGGGCGCCGGCCGGATGGGCGTCGGCGACGGCCAGTTCGTCCTCGATCACCGAGCCGTCGTCGAGGGTGAGCACCGCGCGGCCGCCGAAGGCGCGGCGCTGCGGGTCGGGGTCGTGGTAGCGGCGGGTCCACTCCGGGTCCTCAACGGTGCTGATCTTCCGCCACAGTTCGACGGTCTCCGGCCGCTGGGCGCGTTCGGGGGCGTAGGAGCGGGTGTGGTGCCAGGTGCCGTCCTCCAGGGCGACGGCGAAGATGTAGGGCACGGAGTGGTCTAGGGTCTCGCGGCTGGCCGTGGGGTCGTACTTCTGCGGGTCGTTCGCCCCGGAGCCGATCACGTGGTGGGTGTGGTGGCTGGTGTGCAGGACGATGGACCGCACCCGCTGAAGGGGGCCGGTCTTCTCCCGCAGTCGGCGCGCGAGATCGATGATCGCCTGGGCCTGGTACTCGGCGGAGTGCTCCTTGGTGTAGGTGTCGAGGATCGCGCGGCGCGGCTCGCCGGGCTCGGGGAGCAGCACGGTGTAGTCGGCGTCGGGACCGTCCAACATCCAGGCCAGGAAGCCGTCCTCGCCCTCGTAGATCGGGGAGGGGGAGGTCTCGCCGCGCATGGCCCGGTCGACGGCCTCGATGGCGGCCTTGCCGGCGAAGGCGGGCGCGTACGCCTTCCAGCTGGAGATCTCGCCCTTGCGGGACTGGCGGGTCGCGGTGGTGGTGTGCACCGCCTGCTGTACGGCCTGGTAGACGGTCTCCGTCGGCAGCCGCAGCAGGGCGCCCAGACCGCAGGCGGTGGCCGCGCTGAGGTGGGCGACGTGGTCGATGCGGTGGGCGTGCAGGCAGATGCCCTTGACCAGGGCGACGTGGATCTCGTACGCGGCGACGGCGGCGCGCAGCAGGTCGGCGCCGGTGCGGCCGGTGTGCTGGGCGACGGCGAGCAGGGGCGGGATGTTGTCGCCGGGGTGGGAGTAGTCGGCGGCCAGGTAGGTGTCGTGGAAGTCCAGCTCGCGGACCGCGGTGCCGTTCGCCCAGGCGGCCCACTCCGGGGAGACGCGGGTGCGGGTGCCGAAGACCGAGGCGCCGGGGGAGGCGCCGGGGTGCGCGGTGGCCTGGGCGCGGGCGACGGCGACCGGTCGGCGCAGCAGGGAGGCGACGGCGACCGAGGCGTTGTCGATGACGCGGTTGACGGCCATGCCGGCGCTGTCGGCGTCCAGTTCCTCGGTGCCGGTCGCCACCGCCGCGAGCTTCCAGGCGAGCTGGTCCTCGCGGGGGAGCCGGTCGGCGCTGGGGTGGACACGGACGTGGTGCTCGATCACGGGACTCCTCGTGGAGGTCGGGTGGTCCTGGCGAGTGCTGACGTGATCGAGACTCCCCGCGCGGCTCTGCTCGCGCCACCCCGCCAAGCTGCGGATTCCCTACGGTCCGGGGCTGTGAATCTGCGAATGTTGCGAATTGTGCGGATGCTATGTTCGCAAGGTACTGCCGCTGCGGGGCCGCGCGGTAGCACCCGGCGGCACCGGTTCCCGCGGTCCCGCGACGAGGAGGTGGGCGATGGCCCGTCGACCGGCCGACCGCAAGGTCTACGCGCATGCCAAGCTGCGCCGCCTGCGTCGCGAGCACGGCATGAACCAGGTCGACCTGGCACGCGCCCTGGGCATCTCCACCAGCTACGCCAACCAGATCGAGCAGAGCCAGCGCCCGCTGACCGCACCGGTGCTGCTGCGGATCGCGGAGGTCTTCGGCGTCGACGCGGAGTTCTTCTCCGACGCCGAGGAGGACCGGCTCGCCGCCGACCTGCGGGCCGCCCTCGCCGACGAGGCGTGCGGGGTGCCGCTGCCCGCCGCCGAGGAGATCACCGAAGCCGCCCGCGACCACCCGGAGGTGGCCCGCGCGCTGGTCTCCCTCCACCGCCGCTACCGCGACACCGCCGAACAGGCCGCCGCCCTCGGGGCCCCCGGCGCGCACGACGGCCTGCTGCCCGCGACCGAGCCGCACGACGAGGTCCGGGACTTCTTCTACACCCACCACAACCACTTCGAGCCCCTGGACACCGAGGCCGAGCGCGCGGCCGAGAGCATGGGACTGCGGCCGGGCCGGTCCGCCGACCCGCTCACCGCCCGCCTCGCCGAGCGGAGCGGCGTCCGGGTGGTGCAGACGGCGCCGGGCCGTGCCGCCGACGCCCGGCGGTACGACCCCGACACCGGTCTGCTGTTCCTCTCCCCCTGGCTCAGCGACGGCCAGCGCGCCTTCCAACTCGCCACCCAGCTCGCCCTGTTGGAGCACGGCCCACTGCTTGACCAACTCGCCGCCAGCGCCGTGGAGTTGACCTCGCCGGAGTCCGTGGCGCTGGCCCGCATCGGCCTGGCCAACTACTTCGCCGGTGCCCTCCTCATGCCGTACACCGCCTTCCTCGCCGCGGCCGAGGGCGTGCGCTACGACATCGAGCTGCTCTCCGCGCGCTTCGGCGTCGGCTTCGAGACCGTCTGCCACCGCCTGAGCACCCTCCAACGCACCGGTCGCCGGGGCGTCCCCTTCTCCTTCCTCCGCGTCGACCGGGCCGGCAACATCTCCAAACGCCAGTCGGCGACCGACTTCCACTTCTCCCGCCTCGGTGGCACCTGCCCGCTGTGGACGGTGTACGAGGCGTTCTCGGCGCCCGGCCGGATACTGCCCCAGGTCGCCGAAATGCCCGACGGCAAGCGGTACTTCTGGATCGCGCGGACCCTCACCCGCGGCGGTTTCGGCCACCACGCCCCGCGCGCCGAGTTCGCCATCGCGCTCGGCTGCGAACTGCGCCACGCCCACCGCCTCGTCTACGCCGAGGGCATCGCCCTGGACGACCCCCGCGCCGCCACCCCCATCGGCCTGGGCTGCCGCATCTGCGAACGCCGCGACTGCGCACAGCGGGCCCGCCCCCCGGCCGGCGGCCGCCTGGCCATCGACCCGGACCGCCGCACCTATGTGCCCTACCCGGTGGAGTCGGGGACCCCCCTCGGCTGAACCTCCGCGCTCCCGGGCACGACAAGGCCCCAGGGCGCGACCCGATGCCCTGGGGCCGTTCGCCAGAAGGGGGAGCGGATCGCGCTATCCCCAGATCGCCTGCGCCAGCGCGGCCCCGATGAAGGCCGCTCCGAGGCCGGCGGTGATGCTGCCCACGACGTTGGCCGCGGCGAAGAGCCGCGCGCCGTCCTCGGTCAGGCGCAGCGTCTCGTAGGAGAACGTCGAGTAGGTCGTCAGGGCCCCGCACAGCCCGGCGCCGACGAGCAGTTGCACATGAGGGGATGCCGCTCCGGCGGCCACCGCACCGGTGACCAGCCCGAGGATCAGGCTGCCGAGGACGTTGATGGTGAAGGTCCCCCAGGGGAAGACGGTGTCGTGGCGGCGCTGGACGGCCCGGTCGGTCAGATACCTCAGGGGGGCGCCGATCATCGCGCCTATGAGGACGAGGGCCCAGTTCACGCCGTGGTCTCCTGCTGGTCGGTGGTGCGGTCGGCCCGGACCCCGTCGCGGGTCGCCGGTGCCTGGTCCATGAGTGCGCTGCGGTTCCGCCCGGTCATCGCGTCCGCCACCCGATCACGCGCCGGGTCAGCGCGGCGGCGAGCCACACCGCCGCCAGCGCGGACAGGGCGGTCAGGACCAGGTAGGCCAGCGCGGCGCCGGCGCGGTGCTGCTTGACCAGCAGCTGGATGTCCACCACGTACGTGGAGAACGTCGTGAAGCCGCCGAGGACGCCGGTGCCGAAGAAGGGCCGGACCAGTCGGTGCGCCGACCAGGCGTCGGTGATGACGACCATGAACACGCCGATCACGGCGCAGCCGAGGACGTTGATGCCCACGGTGGTCCAGGGGAAGGCGCCGGGGGCGGTGGGCCACGTCAGGGAGGCTCCGTAGCGGGCGGCGGCGCCCAGGGCCCCGCCGACGGAGACCGCGCCGATCACCGGCCACTGATCCGTGGGCGAAGGGCGCCGCGCACGGCGCAGGCGGTCCAACGGTCCGGTGCCTGGGGCGACGGATTCCGCAAGAGCCTCGGTCCGAGGGGGTTCCACGCGCACTTCTCCTACTCGCCGGCACCCCGGAAAAGGGTGCGCCTGATCGCAAGTAGGGACCGTTGGCGGCACATGGTGCTGCGGTTCGGGTACGGCGGGCCCCACCGCCGTCACGGCGCCGAGGGACGGTGGCCGTGGGTGCCCAGCGTAGCGCCTGGCGGGTGGGGCTCCAACACGGACAGCGATGTGCGGTTACGTGGTGGGGGTGGACTTACTAGGACGTCCAACTATATGTTCGGGGGCAAGGCCCGCGGTGCAGGGAAGCCGGTGCGATTCCGGCGCGGTCCCGCCACTGTGACCGGGGAATGCGCTCCCCGAACGAGACCGGCCACTGACGGAGAGTCCGTCGGGAAGGCCGGGGAGCGTGTGCTGATCCGGGAGTCAGGATACCGGCCGCGGGGTGTTCCGTGTTGTCCACGAGGATGGAGCAGACACGCATGGCACCGGTATGCACCCGCGCTCCCGACCGGCGAATCCGACGGGCGCCGAGCGGCGACCTCTGACGGTGGCCCAGCCCTGCGTATCCCGCGCCGCCCGCCCGCGCCGTTTCGGCGTCCGTGCGGGCCGGTGCGCCATCCCCGGATCTCACCTGACGGAGAGCAGGCATTCATGGTCCGTGAACTGGCACATTTCATCGGCGGCAAGCACACCCCGGGCACCTCGGGGATCTATGGCGATGTGTACGACCCCAACACCGGCGCGGTCCAGGCCCGCGTCCCGCTCGCAGGCCGCGCAGAGACCGAGGCGGCGATCGCCGACGCCGCCGAGGCCCAGCGCGCCTGGGGCGAGTGGAACCCGCAGCGCCGTGCGCGGGTGATGATGAAGTTCCTCCAACTGGTCGACGGGGAACGGGAGTCGCTGGCCCGGCTGCTGTCGTCCGAGCACGGCAAGACGGTCGCCGACGCCCACGGTGACCTGCAACGCGGCCTGGAAGTGGTGGAGTTCGCCGCCGGGATTCCGCACCTGCTCAAGGGCGAGTTCACCGACAACGCCGGCACCGGCATCGATGTGCACTCACTGCGCAGCCCGATCGGCGTCACCGCCGGCATCACCCCGTTCAACTTCCCCGCGATGATCCCGCTGTGGAAGGCCGCGCCCGCCCTCGCCTGCGGCAACTCCTTCGTCCTCAAGCCCTCCGAGCGCGACCCCTCCGTGCCGCTGCGGCTGGCCGAACTGTTCCTGGAGGCAGGGCTTCCGCCGGGCGTCTTCAACGTCGTCAACGGCGGCAAGGAAGCGGTCGACACCCTGCTGTCCGATTCCCGGGTCGGTGCGCTGGGCTTCGTCGGCTCCACCCCGATCGCGGCGCACATCTACGCCACCGCCGCCGCGCACGGCAAGCGGGCGCAGTGCTTCGGCGGCGCCAAGAACCACATGATCGTGATGCCGGACGCCGACCTCGACCAGGCCGTCGACGCGCTGATCGGGGCGGGTTACGGCTCGGCGGGGGAGCGCTGCATGGCGATCTCCGTGGCCGTGCCGGTCGGCGAGGCCACCGCCGACGCCCTGGTGGAGCGCCTGAAGGAGCGCATCGGGAAGCTGCGCATCGGCCGCAGCGACGACCCCGAGGCCGACTTCGGACCGCTGGTCAGCCGGGACGCCCTCGACCGGGTGCGCCGCTATGTCGACATCGGGGTCAACGAGGGCGCCGAACTCGTCGTGGACGGCCGCGGGTTCACCCTCGACGGCCACGAGAACGGCTTCTTCGCCGGCCCCTCGCTCTTCGACCGCGTCGCCACCCAGATGCGGGTCTACCGGGAGGAGATCTTCGGTCCCGTGCTGTGCGTCGTGCGGGCCGCGAACTACGAGGAGGCGCTGCGGCTGCCCAGCGCGCACCCGTACGGCAACGGCGTGGCGATCTTCACGCGGGACGGGGACACCGCCCGCGACTTCACCCGCCGGGTGAACACCGGCATGGTCGGCGTGAACGTGCCCATTCCGGTACCGGTCGCCTACCACACCTTCGGCGGCTGGAAGCGCTCCGGTTTCGGCGACCTGGGCCAGCACGGGCCGGACGCGATCCGCTTCTACACCCGCACCAAGACCGTCACCTCGCGCTGGCCCTCCGGGGCCAAGGAGGGCGCGAGCTTCACCATCCCGACCATGGGGTGAGCGCCATGACCACCACCATGCTCACGGAGGACCAACTCGCCCTCGTCGAGGCGACGCTCGACTTCACCCAGGACCATCTCACCCCGCACGCCGTGGAGTGGGACCAGACCAAGCACTTCCCGACCGACGTCCTGCGCAAGGCCGCGGGGCTCGGCCTGGGCGGGATCTATGTGCGCGAGGAGAGCGGCGGCAGCGGGCTCGGCCGCACCGACGGCGCGCTGATCATCGAGACCCTGGCCTCCGGCTGCCCGTCCATCGCCGGCTTCGTCTCCATCCACAACATGGTCGCCTGGATGATCGACCACTACGGCGACGCCGCCCAGCGCGAGCGGTGGTTGCCCAGGCTGTGTGCCATGGAGGACCTGGGCAGTTACTGCCTGACCGAACCGGGCGCCGGCTCGGACGCCGCCGCCCTGCGCACCCGTGCCCTGCGCGACGGCGACCACTACGTCCTCACCGGCGTCAAACAGTTCATCTCGGGCGCCGGGGCCTCCCAGGTCTACGTCGTCATGGCGCGCACCGGCGACGACGGCCCGCGCGGCATCTCCGCCTTCCTTGTCGACAGGGACGACCCCGGGCTGTCCTTCGGCCCCAACGAGAAGAAGATGGGCTGGAACGCCCAGCCGACCCGCCAGGTGATCCTCGACCAGGTGCGGGTGCCCGCCGACCGGCTGCTCGGCGGGGAGGGCGCGGGCTTCCGCATCGCCATGCACGGGCTGAACGGCGGCCGGCTCGGGATCGCCGCCTGCTCCCTCGGCGGCGCCCGCGCCGCACTCGACCGCAGCCTGGTCCACCTCGCCGACCGCGAGGCGTTCGGCCGGCGGCTGCTGGACGCGCAGGCGCTGCAGTTCCGGCTCGCCGACATGGCGACCGAACTCACCGCGGCCCGCGCCCTGGTCCACCAGGCCGCCCAGGCCCTGGACCGCGGTGACCCGCAGGCACCGCAGCTGTGCGCGATGGCCAAGCAGTTCGCCACCGACACCGGCTACTCCGTCGCCGACCGCGCCCTGCAACTCCACGGCGGTTACGGATACTTGACCGACTACGGCATCGAGAAGATCGTCCGCGATCTGCGAGTCCACCAGATCCTGGAAGGAACCAACGAGATCATGCGCGTCATCGTCGCCCGCGGCCTGACGGAGGCACTGCGGTGACCCAGACCGACGAGCCCGTCCTCCTGACCACCGAGGGCCGTACCGGCCGCATCACCCTCAACCGGCCCCGCGCCCTCAACGCCCTCACCCACCCCATGGTCGACCGCATCGACGAGGCGCTGACCGCCTGGGAGAAGGACCCCGCGGTCGCGGCCGTGGTCCTCACTGGTGCGGGCGAGCGCGGTCTGTGCGCAGGCGGCGACATCCGCGCCATCTACGAGGACGCGCGTGCGGCAGGCACCGCATCGGCCGCCTTCTGGCGGGCCGAGTACCGGCTGAACGCCCGTATCGCGCACTACCCCAAGCCCTACGTCGCCGTCATGGACGGGATCGTGATGGGCGGCGGCGTCGGCGTCTCCGCCCACGGCGACGTCCGCCTCGTCACCGAACGTTCCAAGATCGCCATGCCCGAGACCGGCATCGGCTTCGTCCCGGACGTCGGCGGCACCTACCTGCTCGGCCTGGCCCCCGGCGAACTCGGCACCCACCTCGCGCTCACCGGCACCGCGATCGGCGCCGGCGACGCCCTGCTGTGCGGCCTCGCCGACCACTTCGTCCCCGCGGACCGCCTTCCCCGGCTGCTCGCCGACCTCGCCACCACCGAGGTCTGGGACGTACTGGAACGCCATGTGCGCCAGCCGCCCCCGGGCGAACTCGCCGCACAGCGCGCCTGGATCGACTCCTGCTACCGCGCGGACACCGTGGAGGAGATCATCGGCCGGCTGCGCGCCCACCCCGCTCCCGCGGCCGGGCAGACCGCCGAGATCCTGGCCCAGAAGTCACCCACCGCCCTCAAGGTCACGCTCGCCGCGGTGCGCCGCGCCCGGCGGCTCGGGCCCCTGGAACGCGTACTGGAACAGGAGTACCGGATCTCCTGCGCCGCCCTGTCCTCGCACGACCTGGTCGAGGGCATCCGTGCCCAGGTCATCGACAAGGACCGGAACCCGAAGTGGTTGCCGGACACGCTGGCGGGGGTCGGTGACGCGGACGTGGACCGGTACTTCGCACCGACCGGGCCGACCGGGCCGTCCGGCCCCTCCGGCCCCGACTCCGGGCTCGGACTCGCCCCTCTGGCAACGGCACAGGAGGTCCCCTGGTGAACGACGCGACCCGCACCATCGGCTTCATCGGCCTGGGCCACATGGGCGGCCCGATGGCGGCCAACCTCGTCAAGGCCGGCCACCGCGTGACCGGATTCGACCTGGTGCCCGAACTCCTCGCCACCGCCGCGGAGTCGGGAGTCGAACCGGCCGCAACGGCGGTGGCGGCCGTGACCGCGGCGGACGTGGTGCTCACCATGCTGCCCGCGGGCCGGCACGTCCTGGGCCTGTACCGGGACGAGGGGCTGCTGGCCGCCGCCCGCCCCGGCACGCTGTTCATCGACTGCTCCACCATCGACGTCGCCGACGCGCGCACCGCCCACGAGGCCGCCGTCGCCGCCGGTATGCGCACCCTGGACGCTCCCGTCTCCGGCGGCGTGGTCGGCGCCGAGGCCGCCACCCTCACCTTCATGGTGGGCGGCGCACAGCCCGAGTTCGCCGACGCCGAACCGCTGCTGGCCGCGATGGGCAAGAAGATCGTGCACTGCGGCGGGGCCGGCGCCGGACAGGCCGCCAAGATCTGCAACAACATGATCCTGGGCATCTCGATGATCGCCGTCAGCGAGGCGTTCGTCCTCGGCGAAAGCCTCGGCCTCTCGCACCAGGCACTCTTCGACGTGGCCTCCACCGCCTCCGGCCAGTGCTGGGCACTGACCACCAACTGCCCCGTACCGGGCCCGGTCCCCGCCAGCCCCGCCAACCGCGACTACGCCCCCGGCTTCGCCGCCCCGCTGATGGCCAAGGACCTCGGCCTGGCCGCCAACGCGGCACGCGCCTGCGGAGTCCCCGCCCGACTCGGCCTGACCGCGGCGGAGTTGTACGCCGCGTACGCCGCGGGAACCGGCGCGCACGAGGACTTCTCCGGCATCGTGCGGACCCTGCGGAACGGGGCCGCCACCGCGCCCACCTCCGAACCCCACCGCGACGCGAAGGACGGCACCCCCGCATGACCCCACCCCACGAGGCGGCCTACGAGACCATCCTGGTCGAACGCAGGGGCCGCACCGCCCTGGTGACCCTCAACCGCCCCAAGGCGCTCAACGCCCTCAACCTCCACGTCATGAACGAGGTCGTCGCGGCGACCGAGGCACTCGACCGCGACCCGGACATCGGCTGCATCGTCCTGACCGGCTCGGCCAAGGCGTTCGCGGCCGGAGCCGACATCAAGGAGATGGCCCCGCAGGGCTATCTCGACATGTACCTCACCGACTGGTTCGCCGCCTGGGACCGCCTGGGACAGCTGCGCACCCCGACCCTCGCGGCGGTTTCCGGCTTCGCCCTCGGCGGCGGCTGCGAACTCGCCATGCTCTGCGACATCCTGCTCGCGGCCGACACCGCCGTCTTCGGACAGCCGGAGATCAAGCTGGGCGTCATCCCCGGCATCGGCGGCTCCCAACGGCTCACCCGCGCCGTCGGCAAGGCCAAGGCGATGGAGATGTGCCTGACCGGCCGCACCATGGACGCCACCGAGGCGGAACGCGCCGGCCTGGTCTCCCGCATCGTCCCCGCGGCCGACCTGCTCGACGAGGCCCTCGCGGTCGCCGAGACCGTCGCGGGCATGTCGCTGCCGGTGGCGATGATGGCGAAGGAGGCGGTCTCCCGCGCCTTCGAGACGAGCCTGACCGAGGGCGTCCGCTTCGAACGGCGGCTGTTCCACGCGGTGTTCGCGACCCAGGACCAGAAGGAGGGCATGCGCGCCTTCATCGACAAGCGGCCGCCGGAGTTCCGGCACCGCTGAAGGCCGCACCCCGCACCCCGCGCTGCGGCCGGCCTCGCCCGCGGCGGATCCCTCCCCCGGATCCGCCGCGGGCCCCAGGCACCCTCAGCTCACGAGGACGACGTCGCGGGCTGTCCCGTCGCGCACACGGCCGGCCCGGTGTGCTCGCGGCCGACCGCCCCTTCCGGCCCGTCTTCCGACGCCGCCTCCTCGACGCTCTCTCCCGGGTGCATGACCTGCACGTCACGCAGCAGGCCGTCCACCAGGTCGTCCACGTCGAGGCGCTTCTCCACCGAACGCAGGTCGGTCAGACCGGCCCGGAGCGTGACCCGGGGCGGCGCGAGGAGCTGGCAGCAGTCCTCGTCCGGCAGCACGGAGATCTCCGCGGTGCCGATGGACCGGGCCTCGTCGATGATCTCCTGCTTCTCCCAGCCGACCAGCGGCCGCAGGACCGGCAGGGTGGCCGCCTCGTCGACGGCGGCCATGTTCGCCAGTGTCTGGCTGGCCACCTGCCCCAGGCTGTCGCCGGTCACCAGCGCCTCCGCCCGGAGGCGGCCCGCCAGCGCGGAGGCCGTGCGGACCATCAGCCGCCGCTGCGCGACGACCTGGAGCCGGCCGGCCCCCGCGATCGCCAACTGCTTCTGCGCATGGCCCAGGGCGATGACATGCAGCCGCCCGCCGGGCTGGTAGCGATTGAGCTCACGGGCCAGGGCATAAGCCTTGTACAGCGAAGCGGCGTTGGTGTACGGCGCGCCCGTGAAGTGCACGAAGTCGCAGCGCAGCCCCCGGCGCATCGCCCGGTAGGCCGCCACCGGCGAGTCGTACCCGCCGGACAGCAACACCAGCGCGCGCCCACTGGAACCGACCGGCAGCCCGCCCTGGCCCGGAAGACGGACCCAGGAGACGTAGCTCTCCTTGTGGTCGATCTCGACCGAGACCCGTACGTCCGGAGCGGAGAGGTTCACCGGCACCGGCCCCAGGGCCGCAAGGACCCGCGCCCCGAGAAACCGCTCGAACTGCGAGGAGGTCATCTCGAAGTCCTTGTTCCGGCGCTTGACCCGCACCGCGAAGGTGATCGCGGGCCGCTCGGCCCGGGCCCCGGCGACCGCGCCCACGACCGCCTCGGTGATGGCCTGGACGGTGCTCGGGACGCGCAGGGCCGGCTCCACCGCGTTGAACCCGATCACCCGGCGGGCGCGCTCGACGAGGACGTCCTGCGGGACCTGGCCACCGAGCACGGTGATGTTCTGCAGGGACTTGATCCAGGTGGAGCCGCCGACCCCGCGCAGCGCGCCGCGGAGGTTGTCGTGCAGCCGCTCGGTGAAGCGGTGCCGGTTGCGGCCCTTGAGGAAGATCTCACCGTGTTTGAGCAGGACGCAGTACCCCTCCGGGCTCGGTGTCCTGAGGGCGGGAAGGGCGGAAGCGCTTGCTTCACCGGGCACGAAACTCTCCTTCGCGAGTCGTCGTGAGAACCGGCGCCGGACCGTGCACGCGAGGCGGGCCCCGCGCACCACCAGGCACGGCGGGGCGGAACCGCACCACTCGCTCAACGGCCCCGCGACCGGGACGCTGTGGACGTGTGCGCGGCGATCTCGTGATCTCACCCCGCACCGGCAGTGGCAGGTCTTCGGACTCGTGGGCACGTACCGAAGGACGGGACACCTACTGACCGTCGCTTCCCAGGCACCCTGTGTACCCAGTGCTCGATGACGGCGGTCGTTCCCACATACCGCTGCGAGGCAGTCCCGGATTCCCACCGGGTTCCCTCTTGCGACACCCCGCCTGGAGGACGGGGCGAACCAGCTGCCGGTACAGGGTAGACAAGGCGGCACGCGGTCCGTGAATCCAGCGAGGGCTTTGGGCGGCTGAAGGCCGTCCGAAGCCCCCGCATACGGAAGCGCGCCAACGCGACGTCCGTTTCCTGCCAGCACTCGCCCGTGCGCCGAGCCAGCATGAGCACATGACCAGGTACACCGTGCTCCCCGTAGACCCGGCCGTCCTCAAGGAACTGCGGATCGCCGATGACGCGGGCCGCCCCTGCGCCCCGTACACCGTGACCGACGACGACGCGGGCTCCCCGCTGCGCTGCTGCCTGCGCCCCACCAGGCCCGGCGAGCGCATCGCCCTCGTCTCCTACGCCCCGCTGCGACGCTGGGCCGCCGCCGGCGGGGCCCTCCCGGGCGCCTACGACGAACAGGGCCCCGTCTTCATCCACGCCGAGGAATGCGAGGGGTTCACCCCCGGCGACGGCTACCCCTTCGATCGGCCGGGCGCCCTGCGCACCGTGCGCCGCTACGACGCCCGGGGCCATATCGCCGGCGGACGCCTCCTGGAGATTCCGGCCGACGCCACCACCGGCTTCGACGCGGCCTTCGACGAGGCGTTCAGCGACCCGGACGTGGTGCTCGTACACGTCAGGGCACTGGAATACGGGTGCTTCTTCTTCGAGGTGCGACGGCCCTCCACCGAGCCGCGGTAGCCGCCACGCCACCTGACCGGCCGGTGTCGACGGACCGGCTGTCCGAAGGGGACGGGGGAGTCCAACGTCCGGTTGCCGGACCGGACTTGGGCGTCAACGGGCCTTCGGCGACCGCAGTCGCCGGGTGGCCTGGGCCGCGTCCCGCAGCAGTGCCGCACTGTCCGCACAGGGACGGCCGTCGACGAGGTGGGGCCGGCCGGCGACGAGGACCGTGTCGAGGTGGGAGCGGTCCATCTGGAGAACGACGGTGCTGTAGGCGTCGTGGACGGGGGCCACGTCGGGACGGTCGGCGCGCAGCACGAGCAGGTCGGCCTGCTTGCCGGGGGTGAGGGAACCGGTACGGCCTTCCAGGCCGAGGCTGCGGGCTCCGTCGACGGTGGCCATGCGCAAGATGTCGCGGACGCCGACCGGGGCGGTGACGGGCCGCTGCTGGTGGTGCCAGGCACGGCGGGCGGCCTGATAAGCGCCACGCATCTGGGAGAACATGTCGCCGGAGACGGTCGTCTCGACGTCGGCACTCAGGCTGACCAGCAGGCCGGGAACGGCCTTGGCCGCATGCGTCATGGGGTAGCCGTGCCCCATGATCATTTCGATGGGGGCGGAGACGGAGACGCTGCCGCCGGCATCGGCGACGATCCGCAGTTCCTCGGCGCTCATGCCGTTGCCGTGAATGACGGTGGTGC
This sequence comes from Streptomyces sp. NPDC093097, assembly GCF_044754325.1. Lineage (NCBI taxonomy): Bacteria > Bacillati > Actinomycetota > Actinomycetes > Kitasatosporales > Streptomycetaceae > Streptomyces > Streptomyces sp. NPDC093097. The sequence goes on along the minus strand of NZ_JBIVOW010000005.1, from coordinate 370,412 downwards.
CGGGCACGAGCGCGCCGATGTCACGCAGCCGGGCCGCGGAGAGGGAGCCGGAGAAGTGCCGCGCCGTGCGCAGGCCCAGGTCTTTGGCGAGGGCCGCGTTGGCACGCTCGGCGTCGTCGTCTCCGCCGGTCTCGGTGACCAGCGCCATGGTGACCAGTGCGCGGTCGTCGTGAAGGATCTCGGAGCGGACGCGGCGGGCGTCGGCGGGCAGGGCGCAGCCGTGGGCGACCGCGTAGGGATAGCTGTTGCCGTAGGCGAAGACCGCTCGCAGGCCGGCCTCCTGCAAGGCCGTGACCAGGGCGTCGCTGCGCTCGGGGGTGTCCTGGATGTTGGAGATGTCCTGCACGGTGGTGACGCCGGAGGCCAGTGCGGCGCGGGCGCTGAGCAGTTGTCCGGTGTAGAGCTCGGCGGGTGTGAGGGCCGGGCCGTGGGTGTTGAGGATGACGTCGTAGTAGTCCTTCAGGCTGTGCGCCGGGCCGATGCCGCGGAACAGGCCCTGCCACATGTGGCGGTGGGTGTCGACGAACCCCGGCACGATGATGCAGCCGCCGGCGTCCACGACGTCCGCGTGGCGGGGTGCGTCGAGGTGCTCGGCCACAGCCGTGATGTGCTCGCCTTCGACGAGCAGGTCGCCATGGTCGAAGTCGCCCAGTGCGGGGTCCATGGTGAGCAGACGGGCGTTGCGGAAGAGTCGGGCGGACATGATCCTCCTTGCGGATCGGGCAGATTCCCCGGGTCGGGCCGGCTGAAGTCCGGCTGATGCGGGGCGCGTTCGGGACGGTGTGCCCCTCGCGGTCGTCGGGCTTGACGAGAACCCAGGCCACGACGCCGACGGGCGGCCGAGCGACGTCGTCGAGGATCCCGGCCCCGCCCACCACCATCGGCCACGGCACCACGATGACCGAGCCAGGAGGGCGATGACGCAAGAATGAACGCACACAAGAGAGGCGTTGGGAGAATGCGTGACGATCGACGTCCTGGACCTGAAAATCATCCATGCGCTGTCGCTGGACGGCAGGGCCTCGTTCCGCTCCCTGGCCAAGGCCCTGGAGGTCTCCCCGCAGACCGTGCAACGCCGGTACGCACGGTTGCGCAGCAGCTCCTCCCTACGCGTCCTGGGCCGCACCTACCCGGAAGCCGTCGGGGACGAGCAGTGGTTCCTCCGCCTGAAATGCGCTCCAGGTGCCACCGATGACGTGGCCTTGGCCTTGGCCCGCCACGCAGAGACGGACTGGATCCACCTCACCTCCGGCGGAACCGAGATCGTCTGCACGACGCGCAACCCGGAGGACGTCGAGTCCGCCCTGCTGCGCAGTCTCCCGCGCACTCCGCGCGTGACGTCACTGGTCGCGCAGTGTCTCCTGCACACCTACTACGGCGGCCCCCAGAACCCGATGGTGGACAAGACCAGCCCGCTCTCCACACGCCAGATCGAACAGCTCAGATTCCCGACCGCCTCGCCCGCACCTGCGACGTTGACGCGCACCGACCAGGCGTTGCTCAAGGTCCTGCACGTCGACGGCCGTGCCGAGAACCAGGAACTCGCCCGCGCGGCGGACTGCTCCGCCTCCACGGCCCATCGCCGCGTGACGGAACTGCGCCGACACGGCGTGCTCTACTTCGACCTCGACTACGATCCCCGCCTTGTGGACCGCTCGAAAGCGGTGATGCTCTGGGCGTCCGTGGCACCGAGAGCCCTGGAGGAAGCCGGCCGCGCCCTCGCCGAGCACAAAGAGGTCTCCTTCGCCACCTCCACCACCGGCCCCACCAACCTCTACGCGGCCCTCACATCCCCCAACTCCCGCTCCCTGCACACTTATCTCACCGGCCCCCTCGCCGATCTCCCTGGACTCACCCACGTCGAAACCGCCCCCGTCACCCGAACCGTCAAGAGCGCCGGCACCCTTCGCCGGTAGCCGCGGGCCACCGCACCGGCGCCTGCTGAGCGGCGACGGCCCCCTACGCCCCGAGGGCGTGCGCCAGGGCCTCGTCCAGGAGTTCCCGCAGGGCCGAGGAGGTCGGTGCGACCGCGGTGGCGAGGAGGGCCGGGCCGGCGGCCGGCGGGGCGAGGACGGCGCAGCCGTCGTGGGTGCCGTCGCGGAGCAGGACGGGGTCCTGAGGGGCGTCCATGTCCGGGTGCCAGGCATGCCGAAGGTCGCGGAGCACTTCCCACGGGTGGCGTGCCAGGCGCTCGCCGATCATCAACGGGAGCAGCCGACGAGACGAGCCGGAACACGGATCCTGTACTCGATCAGGTGGCATCGAGGTGCCGAGGTCTACTGCCGGGGGCGAGGGGTGGCGCTGACAGGCGGTGTCAGCCCGGGCCGCCGCCGAAGCTGATCTCATCGCCGTCCGTCTCGCGACGACCTGACCCGACGCCGTCCGGACGGTGTTTCCCCGCACCGCGCTACTGGGTACCGGGGCCTGCCCCAGTACCCAGTAGCTGCCCCCGGAGCGGCCGACGCCGCGCCGCCCTCGATGCGGGGTTCGCGGCACTTATCCGGCCGCTCGGGCGGGCGGAACCGGGCTGCGCCTCGACGACGCAGCCCGGCCGGTCGTGTCAGGCCTCGCGGCTGGTGACCTCAAGGAGGTGGAAACCGAACTGGGTCTTCACCGGGCCCTGGACCGTGCCGACCGGGGCGGAGAAGACGACGGTGTCGAACTCCTTGACCATCTGGCCCGGGCCGAACGAACCGAGGTCGCCGCCCTGGCGCCCCGAGGGGCACGTGGAGTGCTGCTTGGCAAGCTCGCCGAAGTCCGCTCCGGCCTCGATCTGCGCCTTCAGCTCCGCCGCCTTGTCCTCGCTGGGGACCAAGATGTGACGTGCGGTTGCCTTAGCCATGTGTTACACCCTTTCGATTTCACATCAACGCTGCCGAGGGTTGCGGGCCAAGGGATCTTCCGGGTGGTGACGATCACGTCCCCATCCGGCGCAGGTCGCTTCGGCCCCCGTCGGCAGCCCCGTAAGTCGGGCATGCACCATCTCACAGGCGATCACACGGTGTCCCATCGAGAGGGGGCCTGGCCGATGGTGGTCGACCAGGACCGCGCTTGGGGCGCGTGGTGCCGATATGGGTCGTGGACACCTCGGGGGCTGGACGGATCGTCCAGGCTGGACTTAAAGTCCAGTCATGGAGACAGTGGACGAGGGACCCGACCCTCGCGTGCGGATGTGGGAGCCGGCGTGCCAGGCCGTGGCGCTGCTGCTCGGTCCGTACGCCGAGGTGGTCCTGCACGACCCGGACACCGACCGGATGTTGGCCATCTGGAATCCGATGAGCGCGCGCGGCCCGGGAGATCCGTCGCTGCTGGGGGAGCTGGACGCCCTCGATCCGTCGGCTCGGGACGTGTTCGGGCCGTACGAGAAGCTGCTCGCCGACGGCCGGAGCCTGTCCTCGGTCAGCGCGATCCTGCGCGACACGGACGGCAAGGCCTCGGCGGTGATGTGCATCAACCTCGACCGCACGCCGCTGGAGCAGGCCGCAGCCGTGCTGTCCGCGTTCGGCGCTCCGACCGTGCCCCGGCCGGAGCCGCTGTTCGAGCAGGACTGGAGCGAGCGCGTCCAGCACATTGTCGGCGGATATGTGCGCGAGTGCGGCCGCCCGGTGGAGCGGTTGACCCGCGCCGACCGCCTGGCCGTCCTCGCCCGGCTCGACGAGGCCAAGGTCTTCGCCGTGCGCCGTGCCACCCCCGCCGTCGCCCGCACCCTGCGGGTCTCGCGCTCCACCCTCTACGGCCTGCTGGCCGAACTCAGAGCACCCGACAAGAAGGGCCGGCACGATGACCCAGCTGCCTGACTTCCGCCTGGAAACCTACTTCTCCCGCTGGGAGTTCGTCGCCCGCCACCACATGACCGCCTCCGACATGCAGACCATGGGGCTCGGCGAACTGCTCACGCTGGCGGACGACCAGGACCGGGCCGCGTTCGAGAACATGTCCCTGGGCTACACCACCCCCCGCGGCGATCCGGCGTTGCGCGAGGCGATCGCCCGGTCCTACGAGCGGGTGGACGCCGACGACGTCATCTGCTTCGCGGGTGCCGAGGAAGCGCTCTACATCGCGATGAACGTCCTCCTCGACGCCGGTGACCACGCGGTGGTGGTGACCCCGAACTACCAGGCGGCCGAGACCGTACCGCTGTCCCTGTGCGAGGTCACCGGTGTCGCCCTCGACCCGGACAACGACTGGGAATTGGACCTCGACCAGATCAAGGCGGCGATCCGGCCGAACACCCGGGTGGTGTCGGTGAACTTCCCCAACAACCCCACCGGCAAGGTCATCAGCGTCGCCGCCTTCGCCGAACTGGCCCGCATGTGCGACGAGCGCGGCATCCATCTGTTCAGCGACGAGGTCTACCGCGGCCTGGAACGCGATCCGGCCCGGACCCTGCCGCAGGCCGCCGACCTGTCCGCGCGCGGCCTGTCGCTGAACGTGACCTCCAAGGCCCTGGGTCTGCCGGGCCTGCGCATCGGATGGATCGTCTGCCGCGACCGCGCCCTGATCGACCGGCTGGAGCGCGCCAAGCACTACACCACCATCTGCAACTCCGGCCCCAGTGAGATCCTGGCCCGTATCGCCCTCAAGGCCCGCACGACGATCCTGGACCGCAACCGCGCCCTGCTCACGCGGAACCAGCCGGTCTTCGACGCGTTCTTCGCCGAGTTCCCGGACACCTTCGAGTGGCAGGCACCGGACGGCGGCTGCGTCGCCTTCCCCCGCTACCTCGGCCCGGAGGGCGTCGAGGAATTCTGCACCCGCCTGGTGGAGGAGGCCGGCATCTTCCTGCTGCCCGCCGGCATCTACCGCTCCGAGCTCACGCCCACCCCCACCGACCGGTTCCGCATCGGCATCGGCCGGGCCAATCCCGAAGAGGGCGTGGCCGCCCTCATCCAGTGGATGCGAGCCCATCGATGAACCTGCCCGTCTTCGCCGTCGCCGACATCGAACGAGCGGCCACCGCGGACCTGGTCCTCGACACCGTCCGCGACGCGCTGACCGCCCACGCCCACGGCCGCACCACCGTGCCGCCACCGTTGCACCTGCAGTTCCCCGACGCCGACGGGGACTGCCACGTCAAAGCGGGCTGGGTCACCGACGCCCCCAGCTTCACCGTCAAGATCGCGACCGGCTTCTACCGCAACCCCCGGACCGGCCTGCCCAGCAACCACGGCCTGGTCTGCGTCGTCAGCGCCCGGACCGGCCAGGTCCAGGCGATCCTCGACGACAAGGGCCTGCTCACCGCCTGGCGCACCGCCGCCGCGGGCGCGCTGACCACCCACGCCATGGCCCGCCCCGATGCGACGACCCTGGCCGTCTTCGGCACCGGAGAACAGGCCCGGCTCCAGGTCGAGTGGCTCGCCAGGCTCCGCCCGATCAGTACGGTGCTCGTCCACGGCCGGAGCGAGGACCGGGCCCGTGCCCTGTGCGGGGAGTTCACGGCGCGCGGGCTGCCCGCCCGACCCGCCTCCGCCGAGGAGGCCGCCGGCGCCGACATGGTCGTCACCACCACCCCCGCCGCCGCCCCGGTGCTGGACGCCGCCCATGTCCGGGACGGCGCGCACGTGACCGGGATAGGCACCGACATGCCTCACAAGAACGAACTCCCCCCGGCGCTCTTCGGCCGCGCCGCGCTGATCGCGACCGACGATCACGAACAGTGCCTGCACCACGGCGACTTCGGCCACGCCGTGCGCGCCGGAACCGCCGACTCCGGCGCCGACACCCCCATCGGCCTCCTCCTCGACAAGCCGGTCGGGCGACCCGACGACGCGATCACCGTCGGGGACCTGACCGGTGTCGGCGCACTCGATGCAGCCGTCGCCTCAGCGGTCCTGCGCGAACTCTCCGCTTGATCCTCCGACCCGCGGAGAGGCGAGAGGGGAGCTCGTGAGCCGGGGTGTCCACGTCCCGTGGATGCGGGGAACCGGGCCGCCCGGGCCGGCCGTTCGGCGGCCGGGGCGGCCCGTCGGGGTTCACGGGTTCACGGGTTCACGGATTCAGGGATTGACCACCTTCCAGCGTTCGGGCTGGATGTCGTTGCACGTGGCGAGGAGGACCTTGCCCTGGTCGCCGTTGGGGCCCATCAGGCACAGGTGGGTGGCCTCGTTGCGGTAGCGGATGGTGCCGTCCGCGTAGGTCTCGGCCAGCCAGCGCTGGCCGGCCCCGCCGACGCCGCGCGCGGCGTCACAGGTCCGCAGCACGGGTTCGGTCTGGTCGGTGGCGTGCTCGTCGCGGGCGCCCAGGCACTGGTTGCGACCGTCCAGGCTCTGGAAGCGGACCAGGTTGTCGCCCGGGTCGATCCGCTGGATGTTCCAGCCGAAGCTCTTGCGCTCGTAGAACAGCCAGTAGATCCACCACCACTTGGGCGGAGCGGGTTGGGCGTGGACGCGGGTCCCGGACACCGAGCCGTTCCGTAGCAGGCGGCCGCCGAGCCAGGATTCCAGGCGTACGTTGCCGGCGGTCGTCGGCCAGTCCTTGGGCAGTGCGGCGGCGTTGTCCCACCAGCGCTGGTCGGCGTTGCCGGTGCACGGCGCCGCGGTCACCTGCTTGCCGGACGGGGTCAGGCAGAGCCCGGGGGCGGCCACGTTCCGCCACCGCTGCGGTCCGCCGTTGTCCTGGCCCCACCCCGGGTCGTCCCGGGGGTCGCTGATCGTCCACTGCGCCCGCGGGTCGTCACACGGACCGGCGACGATCCGGGAGGAGGACGCGTCCCGACGGACGTTCGGCGCTATGGAGACGCAGTCCCCCATCGCGACGTTCTGGAGGAAGTTCGCGCCCCCGCCGGTGGTGAACATGCGGAAGGTCTGGTTGTTGCCGTAGTCGGGGGCGCCGATCCCCATCGAGCGGTCCGCGTTCTCCTGCAGCAGGTCGCCGGTCCGGGTCGGCAGCACCGTGGAGAAGGTGTGTGACGGAACGGGCGCCTGGGCCGGCGGGGGTGTCTGGGCGAAGTGCACCTCCGCGTGGTCGGACCCGCCACCGCGCGGGCGGTTCGCGACGAAGCGGCCGGGCAGGCCGTGCGTGATCGCGTAGTCCAGCTCGCTGGGGGTGTCGCCGTTGATGTGCGTCGGCTGGCGGGTGCGCACCAGGGTCTCGTCGGGGCGCAGGTGCAGCGAGTGGTCGTGGGCGTCGGCGTCGCTGCGGTTGAGGATGTTCAGGTTGAAGTCACCGACCATGACCCAGTTGGGGTGGGCCGGGTTCTCGGCGGCGAAGTTGCGGACCACGCGGAGCAGTTCGGGGACATCTTCGCCGCGGGCGTGGGTGTTCCAGTACCAGGTGTTCCCGAACCGCAGGCCGAGCAGCGGACGTGCCCGGTAGCGGTTGTTCGGGGCGTTCGGGTCCGGGTCGTAGGCCGGGTTGTCGAGCACTTCGACCTGGTCGGCCGGGGCGTCGCTGACGGTCGCCAGGTTCACCCGGCCGCCGTCCCAGAGGTCCAGGTCGGTACCGGCGAGCCTGCGGGGGTCGGTCTGGAGGAAGTACACATAGCGGTCGACGCCCCGGGCGATCTGCCAGCGCGTGAACGTGACGGAACTGGGCTGGTGGTAGGGGCGGGTCCTGCCGAGTCGGATCGAGCGGAAGTTGTTCCGGTGTTCGTCCGCCGGCATGGGTGGCCCGGAGCCGGCCTCCTGCAGCGCCACCACCGCGTTCTGCGCGGCCAGTGGCGCGATCTCCGAACGCCACCGACTGCCGTTGTCGGAGCCCAGCATGTTGTACGTCGCGAACGGTGAACTGCCGTCACCGTTCACGGCGTGCGCCGGCGCAGCGGTCAACGGAACGGTCAGCAGGGCCGCCACTCCGCTCAGGACGGCGACCACGGCGGTGATCCACCGTCGTGACCGTCGTCGCGTCCTCGTGGTCCGCGGGGTCTCCACGATCCGCGGACGGTTGTCTCCACTCAACGATCAAGTCTCTTTCGTCGGCCCCCGGGCCGGGCGGCCCGGGGGACTGCCGAGGCCGCCGACGCTTCGTGGCGGCACCGTGCTGCCGCGTGGGCAGCAGAGCGGGACCGGGGCTCGCCCCCGATCCGCTGTCGAGCGAGTGGTGCACGGACCGTCGGGTGAGCGGTCGCCGGTCCGTCGGACAGAGGAGACGGCAGAGCGCGTTCACGTGGTTCAGGGCCCATCGATATCCGGCCCCACTCCCGCACCTCTGGCCCCGCGCCGGTCGTCAGGCGGCTGGCCAGCGCGAAAGGGAACGGCGAAGTTCGCACCTGCACGCGACCCGGCGGCGCGGCGCCACGGCCCCGGACCGCCCCGAGAAGGCCCCGGCCTGGCGAGACGCCGCATCGGCCCGAACTCCGCGGAGACGAGCCGACGTTGTCCGTATCCGGGTGCTTGTGAAAGGGAGGAAAGGGGAGCAGCGGACAGCGCCATGCCGACGTATGAGGGCGGGTTGCACGGCCGGGCGGTCGTCCTCCTGCGGGCTGGGCGCGGTGCCCGTACGGTTCCCGGACCGTCAGCCCTGGTGGCGCCACCAGAAGGACGCGGGGTGGAAGTGCCGGGTCACTCCGAGCCGCCGCCAGAGGGGGCGCAGGATCTCCCGCAGTGCGGGGTCGGCGTGGGTGACCACCGACCACATCGGCCCGCACACCGACCTGCTCCCCGCCTTCCCTACCTGGGGCATCCGCATCCCGCCCGGCCCGCCACCCGACGGGGACCGGTACCGCTCTCCGGCAGCGCTCAGGGGAGGCGCAGCACGGGCTTGATGACCTCGCCCGCGGCCGCGGCGCGGGCGGCCTCCTCGATCTGGTGGAACGGGAATTCGGTGATGATCGCGTCGAGGGGCAGGGCCCCTTCGCGGTACAGGGCGACGAGGCGGGGGATGAAGTCGGCGGGTGTCGCGTCCCCTTCGATGACGCCGCGGATCCGGACGCCCTTGGTCATCACCGTCATGACGTCGAACTCGGCGCGGCCGCCGATGCCCACCAGGGCCAGGGTGCCGCGCTGGGCGAGGGAGTCGATGGCCTGGTTGATCACCGCGGGCTGGCCGGTGGTGTCGAGGGCGAAGCCCGCGCCGCCCTCGGCGTGGACGCGGACCTCGGCCGCGACGTCCTCGACGGTGCCGGGGTCGAGGGCCGCGACTGCGCCGAGCTTGCGGGCCTTGTCGCGTCGGGCCGCGAGCGGGTCGACGGCGATGACGCGGCAGCCCTCGGCGACCGCGGTCATGACGGAGGTGAGGCCGACGCTGCCCGCGCCGAAGACCACCACGGACGAACCCCGCGGCGGGCGCAGCACGTTGAGGATGGTGCCGGCTCCTGTCTGCACCCCGCAGCCGAGCGGGGCGGCGATCGTCGGCGGGAGGTCCGCGGGGACCTTGACCACGTTGCTCGCGTGGGCCAGGGCGTGGGTGGCGAAGGAGGACTGGTTGAAGAAGCTGCCGTAGACGGTCGATCCGTCGCCGGCCAGGGACAGCGGGCTGCTGCCGTCGGGCCGGGTGCCGCCGGCGTTGAGGGCGTGGATGCCCGCCTCGCAGTAGGCGTGGTGGCCGGTCGCGCACTGGCCGCAGGACGTGCAGCTGCGATAGCTCAGGCAGACGTGGTCGCCCGGCCGTACGGTGGTGACGCGGTCGCCCACGGCCGCCACGACGCCGGCGCCCTCGTGGCCGAAGACCATCGGGCTCAGCTGCGCCGGCCACTTCTGCCGGGCGCTCAGATCGGTGTGGCAGATGCCGGCCGCCGTGACCTTGACCAGGACCTCGTCGGACCGTGGCGAGTCGAGCACGAGGTCGTCGCGGAGGGTGAAGGGACCTCCGGTGGTTTCCACTACGGCTGCCTGGATGCGCATCAACGTGGCGACTTTCTCAGGGGGTTGGTTGGTGGACGGGGCGGTGTGCGGGGTGAGAGGGCGGCGTCGAGCCGGGGGAGGGGGGCGCGGGTGGTCACTCGCGTTCGAGGAGGAAGTAGAAGTACCGGCCGTCGTCGAGGACGTCCTTGCCGTTCATGACTCCCAGGAGCGTGCTGTCGTCGATCTGCTTGAAGTGGTCGACGATGGGCTGGCCGTCGTAGACCATCGAGGCGGTGGACTCGCCGCGGAACTCGGCCATCCACAGGCTGGCCTCGCCCTTGCCCGCCTCGATGTTGGAGAACAGCGTGCCGTCGGCGTCCCGGCAGATCAGCGGCTGTACGTCGGTGGTGGAGTGGAAGCGCTTGCCGTGCCAGTTCGCGGCGGCCAGCAGGCCCTCTCCATAGTGGCCGGTGACGAACGCGCTGCCGCGCCAGTCACCGAGGATCTCCTCGGGCCGCACCGGCGGGAGCGCGGCCCACAGGACGTCCAGTTCGTCGGTGGACACCTTTCCGCCGGCCGTGCGGATCTCGGTGATGCGTTCGCGGGCCTGTTCGGTGTTCATGGGTCCCCTTCCTGCGTCGGCGTTCGCTGGCCGAGGTTACTGAAGTCGCTGGTGTGTCGCGTGGATCGAATCCCGTCCGGCTGCCCATCTGCGTCAATCTGCGTCGATTCCATGGTCGTGCCATGGCCGGGCGGGCAGCGGAAGCCGGGCGAAAGAGGGGGCCCGGAGAAGTTCGCGGGCCTCGATGGCCATGCGTAGTAAGGCAGTTGGGGCCGATGGCCTTCTCATCCACGGTCGCCGAGCCCGCCTGGGCGTCCCCGGGATCCCTCCGGGGGCGCCGCACTGTGGCCGGAAAGACGCCCTGTGGTCCCCTGCGCCGTAGCGGACGGCCGCCCGCCGACGGGACCATGGGACAAGCCGGGCAGGAAACGCGCCAGAACGAGCCAGGCATGAAGCGACGCGCCAGGGCGGCACGCCCGGCCGCGGCAGGACGCATGCTGAGCCGGTAGGCCCGACCAGTGAGCGAGGCAGCCAGACCATGACGCCCCCGCGCCGTCCCAACCGTACCCTCGCGGCACTCCTGGCCGAGGCCGACTGGACCGCGGCCGATCTCTCGCGCGCCGTCAACACCCTTGGCGCGGGCCGGGGTTTGCGCCTGCGCTACGACCGCGCCTCGGTGGCCCGCTGGCTGAACGGGGCGCGCCCCCGGCCCCCGGTCGGGGAGCTGATCGGCCAGGCACTGAGCCGCCGTCTCGGCCGCCGGCTGACGCCCCAGGACACCGGCTTCACCGACCCGGTCACCACCGCGGGCATCCTGGCGTCCGACTGGCGCGTCGGCGACCCCGTCCAGCGGCTGTCCGCCCTCTGCCACGCCGAGACCGACCCGGTACGCCGCGCGGACCTCGCCCGCACCGTCCTCTCCGCCCCGCCGCCCGTGATCACCGGCTGGCAGAGCCGGCCGCCGGCCCTTCCCCCGGCCGACCCCCGCGCCCCCCAGGCGTCCGCCGCGGACCCGGCACGGCTGGAGGGGGTGGCCGTACGCAGTGCGCTGCTGGGGGAGCGGTTCGGTGGCGCGCACGCCCGCCCGGCGCTCGCGGGGTACCTCGCCGCCGAGGTGGTGCCGCTGCTGACCGCCCCGGCGCATCCGGTGGTCCGGCGCGCCCTCCTCACCGGTGCCGCCCATCTGGCCCTCCTGCTGGCCGGCCGCACCAGCGAAATCGGACACCCCGCCCTCGCCCAGTACTACTACGACATCGCCCTCGAACTCGCCCACGCGGCCGGCGACCGCGGCTCCCATGCGATCGTCCTCCGGTGCCTGAGCATCCAGGCGCACCAGCTCGGTGACCATCACCAGGCGATCGCGTTGGGCGAGGCGGCCACCGAGATCGCCGGTTCCGCGGTGCCCAGTGCCGTCCGTGCCTTCCTGCACGCGGGCCGGGCCGTCGTCCACGCCGGTGCCGGCCAGGCCCGCGCCGCGACCGCGGACCTGCTCACCGCCGAGCGGCATCTGGCCCGGGCCACCGGCCCCGAGGGCCCCTTCACCAGCTACCCGGAGACCGCACTGCGCTACCAGCGCGCCGAGGTGCTGTCATGCCTGGGCCACCACAAGGCGGCCCTGGCCGAGCTGGAGCACTCCCTTGCCTGCCGGCCCGCCGACCACCACAAGGCCCGCACCCTGCTGCACGCCCAACTCGCCCACACCCTGCTGGCACTGCACGAGGTCGACGCGGCCGTGGACCATTCCTTCCACGCCCTGCGTCATCACCGGCAGCTCGCCGCCGGGTCCGTGCACGGCACCCTGCCCCGCCTGGCCCACCGGCTCATGCCCTATCAGCGCCACCCCCGCGTCGCGGCGTTCCGGGAGCGGCTGCGCGCCATGCCCCGGTGAGGTCGGTCCGGGCCCCTGCCGGGCGTCCTCCCACGCGTCCTCCGTACGCACTGCGGGTAATCCGCCGGGCAGCACCATCGCCATGTCCAAAGGATCAATCACAAAGACATAAGGGGGAGTGGACACCCCAGGTCGAATCCCGGCGCGCCCGCCACGGACGCACGCTTCACCCGGAAGCACCCGGAAGCACCCGGAAGCACCCGGAAGCACCCGGTCCTCCGGACGCCGGCGGGTGCCGCACCGATCGGCGCGGCACTCGCCGACGCATCCCCGCGGCCGCACGGAAGGCCTGAGGCGGGGGCCGGAGCCGGGTGCCCTCATCTACCGGGGTGTGGCGCGGGCCGGAGCGTCAGTGCCGCGCGGCCGCGCGAAGCGTGGCGAACACGCCGCGCAGCTGCTCCGCGTCGTCATCGGCCGACCGCCAGGCAGCGGTTACCGTTCCCAGGCACCCCTGGGGGAGGTCCGCGTCCTCGCCGGCCTCGCCGTGGGCCGACGATTCGAGAACCCGCCGCACCTGGATGCCGACGACGCCTTCCGCGCTGTCCGTGCGGCCGGTTGCCTGCCCCTCCGTCGCCGTTTCCACGGTGATGTCGGTGCCGTGCGGCCCGCTGACCGCCGTCGCCGCCCGGAACACCGTCGACGCGTCGAGTCCCGCGGTGTCGCTGAGCCGGTGGACCACGGATTCGTCGCGGGTGTCGCTGCGGTCCGGTTCCTGCGGCTCGGCGCGGCCCTGGAAGAGGGCGAGCAACTCGGCCACGAGCACGGGGTCGTGCGTGCCGTCGTAGACCCAGCGCCGGCCCAGCACCCCGTGCTCCATGGTGCCGACCAGAGCCGCCTCGGCGCCGTCGAGCGGTGCCCCGCGGTAGGTGAGCGGGGTGAGATACGTACAGGGAAGGTCGCCGGACCGGTCGGTGACCACGACGAACTCGATTCCCACCTCGCCTTGCGGATCGTCGAGCCGGAAGCCGCCCCGCCGGGACAGCAGCGGCGTGCGGTCGGCGCCGGCGTACCAGGGCTGGGTGGGAAGCCAGTCGGTGAGAAGTTCTAGTTTGTTGGGCTTCAGGGTGGTTTCGTGAATGACAGCCATATCGCGTCAACGCCCTTGCCCGTCAACCTCTTCCCTGGTCGGGCGTATTCCGGCCGCCTTGTCCGGTGATCTATCTCTCCGGTTTGATGCGGACTTTCTGTGATAGACAGTCAGGTTGCGTCATGTCGGTCCGGTGTGTGAGCTGTCAGGCGACGGCGAAGCGCAACTCCGGACGTTCCCAGGCGACCTTCGGCGACGTCGGGGCGACCGTGCCCACGCGGTGGGCGCCCATGCGCCGGTAGAACGCCTCGGCCGGCGGGTGGGAGACGACTCGGACCTCGGTCAGGTCCGCCGCCCTGGCCTGGTCGATCATGTGCCTGATTAGCAGCCGGCCGACGCCCGTCCCCTGTGCCTGGTCGGCGACGAACGCCAGGTCCAGCTCCGGCGGGTCGAGGACGAGCGAGTAGAAGCCCAGCACGTGTTCACCCCGTCCGCCCTGCCCGTCTCCGTCTGGGGCGGTGGCGACGAAGACGCGGTGCCGGTCGATGTAGTCGGCGGTGACCCGGTAGTCCGCAATCATTGAGAAGTAGGCCCCGCGATAGGCGCTGGAGGCGTGCATCAATGCGGTGAGGGGCTCCGCGTCCGCTGCGGCGGCGCGCCTGATCGTCGTGGTCTGCATGGGTCGCAGTATAGGAGCGCAGACGCTGTTCAGTCATTACATGTCCAGGTGTGATGCGTTCCGGTTGCCTGCCTCGCCAACGTCACCCGGCTCGCCCGACGGGTCTGGCCTCCCCGAACCGTCCGACCCGCCGGGGCCGTCCGGGCAGCCCCGCACCAGCTCCTGGCAGCACCGCACGAACTTCCGGACGACGGGGTCGGTGTCGTCCGCCGGTGCCCAGGCGACCCCCATCTGACTGGCGCTGACGCCGGTGACCGGGCGGTAGACGACACCGGGACGGGAGTAGAAGCGGGACGCGGACCGGGGGGCCAGGGCGATGCCGTAGCCGTTGGCGATCGCGCTCAGCCAGTCGTCCGGCTGGTCGGTGACGGCGCCGATCCGGACCGGGTGCCCCTCGCGCTCGTCGGTGGCCAGCCAGTAGTCGCGCCACCGGCCCGTCTCCGGCGGAGCGGCCACGAACGGCTCGTCCCACAACTCCCGGAACGCGATGACCTCGCGGGTGGCCAGGGGGTGCGCGGCGGCGAGCGCCACGCAGCGCGGTTCGGTGAAGAGGGGCGCGATGTGCAGGGTGTCCTGACCGGGGAAGGGCAGCCGCACCAGTGCGACATCGACCTCCGAATCGGCCAGTCCGGCAGCCGGGTTGGACCAGGCGGCCTGCCGCATCTCGGCCCGCCAGCCCGGTCGGCGCCGGGCGAACTCCGCAACGATGCGCGGCGTCGCCTCGTTGGCCGCACTGGCCACGAAACCGACCCGCAGCACCCGCTGCGCGCGGCTCGCCGTGCTCTTCGTCTCCCGCAAAGTCCGGTCCCAGTCGGCAAGCAGTCCAGGCACCCGCTCGGCCAGGGCGCGCCCCGCCTCCGTCAGCGCCATACCGGTCCGGGACCGGATGAACAGGGCCACCCCGAGCTGCGCCTCCAACTGCCTGATCTGCTTGGTCAGCGCCGGCTGGGACACGAACAGACGCTGTGCGGCGTGGGTCAGGCTTCCCTCCTCCGCCACCGCGACGAAGTAGCGCAAGAGTCGGGTGTCGACATCCATGCCGCCAGGTTATAGCCGCAGGTATTGGACGTCTGGCGGCGGCGCGGCGAGGCTTTTTCGCAGAGGGAAGCGAAGCGAGAGGCGTGGGAAAAGATGGAACTGACCTACATGATCATCACCGGACTGGCGATCGTGGCGAACGCGGCGATCGCCGTCGCGGACTTCGGCAGGGCCCCGTTCGTCCTCGCCAACTCCGCCGCAGTGGGCGTCCCACGGTCCTGGCTCCCCTGGCTCGGGGCGCTCAAGGGCGCCGGAGCGGTCGGACTCCTGCTGGGACTGCTGGGCGCCCATGCCCTCGGTGTCGCCGCAGCCGTGGGTCTCGTCCTGTTCTTCGTCGGCGCCGTCGCCGCACACATCCGCCGGGGCGTCTACCACAACCTGGCCTTTCCGGCCGGTTACTTGGGGCTGGCCGCGGCCTCGCTCGTGCTCGCCTTCGAGCGGTAGCGGCCGTCCCGGCGTGCGCCGACGGGCGTTCTACCGAAGGCCGAGTCGGACGCGTCACCGAACGGGACCAGAGGTGCCCGGAGGGGCGGCCTACCGCCGCCCGACTCCCGCCCTCACCCTTCCGACAACTGACTGTTCTCCTCCGCCCCGTTGAGGAGCGCGGCCAGGATCGGTTCGGGGTGGGTCCACAGCAGGGAGCCGCCCGCGCCGGGCACAAGGTGGCGACGGGCGCCGGGAATCCGGCCGGCGAGCAGGGCGCCGTGGTCGGGGGAGTGGCTGCTGTCGTGTTCGCCGTACCAGAGGTCCACCGGCACGGTGAGCCGCCCGAGCGCGAACGGCCAGCGGCTCATGGCCAGTACGGTGTCGCGGGCGTACCCGGCCGCCGCTCCCTGGGCGAAGCCCTCGTCCAGCGCCCGGCGGTACGCGGCCGCGAACGCCGGATCCTCGTAGACGGCCACGTCGCACTGCGGACTGTGCCGCCGTACCAGGGCCCATATCGCGTCCGCGGTGAAACCGGCGAAGAACTCCTCGGCGCCGGCCGGGTCGGCCGCGGTACGGGCGGCCAGTTCCCGCACCTCCGCCGGCAGCGCGGCGGCGAACGCGATCCCCGCTGGCCCGTACGCCTCCGGATCGGCGGACACCGCCACCTCGTCCGCCCCCGAGACGAGAGGGGGTCCCAGTAGGAACGGAACGGGAAACCGGTGTTGCTGTCAAACCTTTTGACAGCTGATCGCCTCGCAGTCGTTCCCCCAGATCACGCCTCGGTCTGGTGGGCCGCGTGATCACGATGGTGCCGCCGATGGAGATCCGCCGGGTGCGGGTTACCGTGCAGCAGCTCGGCAGGGGCGCGTGCAGCGCGGGGCGCGGGACTTCAGCGGCGGGATTGGGCAGTTGGGTCAGCTGAGTCCGCGCACCAGGGTGAGGACACCGGCCTCGGGACTGGTGAGGTCGCATGTTGATGTGTCGCGTATTCGTTGCCATGTCGCGGATGAGATCACCGTGAGTGAGGCGGGGCAACGCTGAATCAGCTGGTGCGGTTGGCGGGCGATCTCGCTTCGCGGGCGTCGATGAGTTCGTCCAGGTGTGCCTCTGCCCAGGCACGTGCCGCGTCCAGCAGGTCAAGGAGACTCCGGCCGAGCGAGGTCAGTTCGTACTCGACGTGCCGGGCAGGTCCCGCATGGACCGTTCGGACGATGAAGCCGTCACGCTCCAGCGCCCGGAGTGACTGTGTGAGCACCTTGGGCGTGATGCTCCGCAGTGGGACCCGTAGTTCAGAGAACCGTCGGGGGCCGCCCGCAAGGCACTGGATGATCATTCCTGCCCATTTGTCCCCCACACGGATCGGCACCAGGTCAGAGGGGCAGAGCGGGTCAAACATTTCCGGGTCCAGGGGCTTGGTCACAGAGGCATCGTAGTGCGGTATCCAGGAGGTAACCATGAGTGCGTCTACCTTGCTCAGGCACGTCGAAAGGCAGAGCTTCTTGAGAGACGAGGCGGGTAGTCCATGAGCAAGATCATTGTTTTCGGGGCAGGCGGGCGCGCCGGGCGGGCAGTTGTTGGCGAGGCCCTCCACCGGGGGCACCACGTCACTGCTGTCGTCCGGAACCCAGCCAAGTACCAGGACCTTGAAGGCGCGGGAGTCCGCATCCTGACCGGTGATGTCACCAACACCGACGCTGTTGCCGATCTCGCGGCCGGGCATGACGCCGCGATCATGGCCGCCTACGATGCTGGCGCCCAGCCCGATGTCTTCTTCACAGCCGCTGCCCACGCTCTCGTCGATGGGCTGGCGCGAGCGGGTGTGGGACGGTTGGTTGCCGTCGGCCTGGCGGCAACACTTGAGACCGGCGACGGGATGCCTTTGATGGACACCCCGGGCTTTCCGCAGGAATACCGGCCCTTCTGCCTCGCTCATGCGGCCGGGACAGCTGTGCTGCGTGCCTCGGTGACCGCTCTGGACTGGCTGATCGTCAGCCCAGCCGGTGACTTTGATAACGCCGGGGCGGGCTCCGGCCAGTACTCCATGGCCGGCGTCAATATGGCCAGCCGCATCTCCCACAGTGACTTCGCGCTCGCCCTGCTCGACGAGATCGACGCCCCTCGTCACCACCGCATGCACGTCGGCGTCGAAGGGGCATGACAGAAGCAGACAGGCGGCTCCAGAGGTCGCCGAGCGAGTAGGGCTGAGTCACTTTGAGCGGTCACTGGGGGCGTATCGGCTCCAGGTTCCGCCGGCTTCCACGACGAGGATGGCCTGATCTGCACCACACGGATGCGGACCGGCGTCGACCCCATTCCCGTCGAGCGGTACCGCCAGACCGGCCACGCCTGGGCCTACGAGCAGTAGGAGCACGACGACGAGTCCGCGCCGCACCCGGCCGTCTCTGAGCACCTGACAGCGGCCGGTCCGGTCCGGGGCTGACCGAAGGTCAGCCCCGGCGGTGCGCCGCCGGGTCCTGGGCGGCGACATGCCGGGCGACCGCGTCCACGCCGGGACGGGCGTACCGCTCGAGTGAGCGGACGGAGGCGTGCCGGGAGCGGGCCAGCAGCATCGGGGTGCTGGTGCCGTTCTCCGCATCGTGGGTCAGGGCGGAGTGGCGCCACCGGTGCAGCGTCCAGCCCTGCAGCTCCTCCCACTGCTCGGGCCGGGCGAGGGGGTTGGCCAGCAGTCGGGTGGTCTCCTCGAAGATCTCCTCCGCACGCCGGTAGGACAGCCGGGCCCGCCCGGTGACCGGGCAGATGTCGTTGGTCGGCGTGCCAGCCGGTGCCCGGCGCTCGGTGAGGAACAGCGGGCCCTGAGTGCGGCCGGCGATCAGGCGGGGCAGCAGCTGGGCGGTGGCGGACTGCCAGTGGATCCACTCGGTGGCGCCGCCCTTGGCGGTGACCTTGCCGCGCTTGTCGGCGGTGGACAGGTCCTCGATGTTGAGGCAGAGCGTCTCCTCCGCCCGGGCCGCAGACTCGTACAGCAGCCGCCACAGCGTCTTCTCGCGCAGGCCCACGTCGTCCAGGCGCCAGACGGCGGCGACCTGGGCGAGGGAGAGCGCCTTGGTCTTGTCCGGCGGGGCCGGGCGCCGCTCGATGCCGAAGGTCGGATCCGTGGTGATCCAGCCCTGCCGGCGCCACCAGCCGATCGCCTTGCGGATCACCGACAGTTCGCGGTTGACGGTGTCGGCGTCCAGCTCGTCCGCCCGTGCGGCGGCGAGCTCGGCCAGCAGCTCGGGCAGGGCCTCGTCGTCCAGCGCGGCGAGCGCGAGCGCCGGCGGCTTCGCCCCGCGCCGGGCCGACCCGGTCGGCGTCGCCTCGCCGGCGAGCGTCCAGCACCAGTTGGTCAGCGAGATCCGGTAGACCCGTGCCGAGCCCCTCGAGATGCCCGCGGCTGTCAGGTACCGGTCCATCGCGGCGGCGTACGAGCCGGGACCGGCGGACAGGGGCACGACGCGGGCGCGCGGAAGCCGAAGCGCGCCCCCACCATCCGGCGCGGCCACCTGTTCGATCGCCACCCTCGCCCACCCTTCCGGCGCTGTCGCGGTAAATGCGTACACCTCGCCCCCGGCAGCGGTGATCATGCTCAGTCGAACATGCGAGGCCATCGCGGGGGTGCAATCCGGGGCCCGGAGGCCCTGTCGCGGTAAATCCGTAAATTACCGCGACAGGGCCTGACGGCTCGTTAGGCCGTAGCCGTCCAGGACCGGAAAGCTCGCTACCGCTAACCGCCGCCCCGTTTCCACCGCCGGGATCGGCGCCGTCGGTCGGCCTGTCAGATCGGCTGACGATCCGGGCGGGAACGGGAGATTGCCGAACAAATGGCCGGGCCCGTTGGGAGCATCGCGCGCGAGTCACCCCGACGATCAAGGAGCGAGCGGTGCCCACCAACTTCCTGACCGAGGATCAGCGCAAGCGCTACGGCCGGTTCACCGAGATCCCTGACGAGGGCCAGCTCGCCGGCTCGTTCCTCCTCGACCAGACGGCGCGGCGCCGGGCGATGGCCGCCAAGGGTCCGCGCAACCGGCTCGGTTGGGCGATCCAGCTCGGGACACTGCGCTACCTGGGTACGTTCCTGGACAACCCGGAAGACGTGCCCGACGTCGTCGTGGACTACGTCGCCGACCAGTTGGGCCTTTCGGTCACCGCCTTCGCCGGCTACGGCACGGCCGCGCACCGCTGGGATCACCAGGAGCAGATCCGCGAGGCGTACGGCTACACGAAGTTCGGCTTCGACCAGTGGTTCTCCCTGGCCCGCTGGATGTACCAGCGCGCGTGGATCGGCTCCGAGCGCCCGACCCTGCTCTTCGACCTGGCCACCAAGCGCCTACTGGACCACCAGGTGCTGCTGCCCGGGGCGACCACGCTGGAGCGGCTGGTCTCGGGCACGCGCGAGCGCGCCGAGAAGCGCCTGTGGGCGACCCTGGCCGCGGCTCCGAGCGCCGAACAGGCCGAGCGGCTGCAGCAGTTGGTCGTGGTGCCCGGCGACCGGCGGGTCTCCGAGCTCGACCGGCTGCGCAGGTCGCCGCGCGACATCTCGCCGCGCGGAGTACTCAAGGCGCTGGAGCGCTACGACGCGCTGAAGACGTTCGGCGGCCCGGCCTGGGACCTGTCCTCGATACCGCCGGGCCGCATCCAGGCGCTGGTGCGCTTCGCCAAGGCCGCCCGCGCCCAGGCCGTCGCCGAGCTCGGCGGCCACCGGCGCCTGGCCACCCTGGTGGCCTTCGCCGCGGTGATGCCGCAGGTCGCCGCGGACGAGGCGATCGAGGTCTTCGACCTGGTGATGGGCGACGTGATCCGCAGCTCGGCCACCAAGATGACCAAGAAGCGCCTGCGCTCTCTCAAGGACCTGGACGCCGCCGCTCTGCTGCTGCGCAAGGCCTGGCTCGCGGTGTGCGAGAGCGCCGCAGACCCCGAGGGCGACATCCGCGCGATGCTCGACGCGATGGACGTCGCCCCCGTCCACGCGGCCGCCGACACCGTCAAGGAACTTGCCCAGGAGCCCGACGACGGCTTCGAGCAGATACTGGAGGCCCGCTACAACACCATCGCCCGGTTCCTGCCCGAACTCCTCAAGCAGCTGGACTTCCAGGCCGGCCCCGATGGAGAGGACGTCATGAAGGCCGTCGCCTTCGTCAAGACCCTCAAAGGCCGGCGCAAGCCCATCAAGGGCTGGGAGACCCCGATCAAGTTCCTCTCCCCGCCTGGTTGCGCAGGGTCTTCCCGCCCAAGCCGGCCCCGGTGGGCATCGCCGAGAAGCGCGCCTACGTCGTCGCCACCACCGGGGCCCTGCGCGCCAGCCTTCACCGCCACGAGATCTACGTCCCGGGCCTGCGCAAGTGGGGCGACCCCAACGCCCGGCTCTTGAGCGACGACGCGTGGAAGGCCGCCCGGCCCCGGGTCTGCGAGGAACTCGACCTCAATGTCGACCCCAGTACGGCGCTGGCCGGCTGGGTCGAGCGCCTGGACCGCTCGCACCGCGAGCTGGTCGACGGCCTGGCGGCCAACCCAGCGGTGCGGATCGAGCAGCACGACGGCCGCGACCGCATCATCCTCACTGGCCTGGACCGCTTGGAGGTCCCCGCTTCCCTGGACGAGCTGAACCGGCAGATCGACGCGCGGCTGCCCGCCGTCGACCTGCCCGAGATGGTGCTGGAGGTCAACTCCTGGGTGCCCTACCTGACCGACTTCACCCACGTCTCCGAAGCCGAGTCCCGGATGGACGACCTGGAGCTGTCCATGGCCGGGGTGCTCACCGCGGAGGCCACCAACGTCGGCATGGAGCCGATCGTCCACGACGGCGTCGAAGCCCTCAGCCGCGACCGGCTGTTCTGGATTGAGCAGAACTACCTGCGCTCCCAGACCCTCAGCCGGGCCAACGTCCGCCTGGTCGCCTTCCACACCCTGCTGCCGTTGGTCCAGGCGTGGGGCGGCGGCGAGCTGGCCTCCGCCGACGGTCTGCGGTTCATCACCCCGATCCGCACCCTCAACTCCGGGCCCAATCCGAAGTACTTCGGCACCCGCCGGCAGGGGGCCGCGTTCTACAACTTCCTATCGGACCAGTTCAGCGGCCTGCACGGCATCCTGATCCCCGGCACCCAGCGCGACTCGTTCTACATCCTCGACGGCCTGCTGGAGCAGGAGACCGCCCTGCGGCCCGTCGAGATCACCTCGGACACGCACGGCGCCTCAGAGATGATCTTCGGCCTCTTCCGCCTCCTGGGCTACCAGTTCTCCCCGCGCCTGGCCGACGCCGGCAGCGCGACCCTGTACCGGGTCAACCCTGAGGCCGACTACGGACCCCTCAACCCGCTGACCCGCGACCGGATCAACCTCCGGCAGATCACCAGCAACTGGGACGACGTCCTTCGCGTCGCCGGCTCCCTGCACTCCGGCACCATCAAGGCGTCCGAGGTCCTGCGCGTGCTCGCCCCCGGCGGCAAGCCCACCCCCACGGGCAAGGCCATCATGGAGATCGGCCGCCTGGACCGCAGCGCCTACCTGTCCACCTACTTCGCCGACGAGCTGCTGCGACGCCGAGTGAACACCCAGCTCAACCGGCAGGAGTCCCGCCACAACCTCGCCCGCAAGATCTTCCACGGGCAGAAGGGCGAACTACGGCAGTCCTACCGCGAGGGGCAGGAAGATCAACTCGGGGCACTGGGGCTGATGCTTAACATCGTCGTCCTGTGGAACACGGTCTACTTCCAGAAGATCATCGAGGAGATGCGCGCCGAGGGCCTGCACGTCAGCGACGCCGACATCGCCCGCCTCTCCCCGCTGAAGTTCGCCCACATCAACTTCCACGGCCGCTACAGCTTCGCGCTGCCCGCCGAAGTCATCGGCGGCGAACTCCGCGCCACCCGCAAGCCCGCCGACGCCGCCCCCGTGCCGTTCTAGGCCGGCCCCTCCGGCTCACCCGACGCCCGGGCGAGCCGGTAGCGGACCTTCTCGTGCGACAGGCCCACCTGGCCACCGATCTGCCGCAGCCCCCAGCCCTCCGCCTTCGCCGCGGCCATCCCGCCGTCCAGGGCGGCATCCGTTACCTCGCCCAGCGCCTGCCGCAGCTGGACGACCAGCCGCAGCCGGATCGCCGGAGCCAGATCTTCGAGGCCGGCGCAGAACCGCGCCACGTCCGCCTTCAGGAAACCGATCGTCGGGTCATCGCTCACCCACGCACCTTGGCGGACCAGATCACCGGCCGTCAAAAAGTTTGACAGCAACACCGGTTTCCCGTTCCGTTCCTACCGGGACCCCGAGAGCCACCGCGCTGACCACACCCGCCTCCGCGCACGCCAGCGCGAACGGCGCGCCCTGCGAATTGCCGATCACCGGCGGGCGCCCCAGGCCGCGCTGTGCCGCGAAGTACCGGATGTCCGCGGCGAAGTCGGCGAACGTCCGCCCGGGGTGCGGGGTCGAGGCACCCAGTCCGGGGCGGTCCACGGAGACCAGCCGCAGATGCCGGGCCGCCAGCGCGTCCCGACCGCATCCGAGCCGGCGGCTGGTCGCCGCCCCCGGACAGAACAGCACCGCAGCGCCGTCCTCGGGGCCCCACTCGGACCATCCCAGCAACCGCCCGTCGGGCAGCCGGGTTTCACCGAGTCGGACAGGTACGGCGACATATGTGCTCATGATCCGCATCATCTCTACGGGCGGCGGCGGCCGCACCTGAATTCTTCCGGGCCGCGCGTGCCCCATGGCCAGGCGCCGCACTCGGCCTCGACGCCCGGGGCCGTCCCGTTCCGGACGCGTCCACCGCAGCGGGGCCGGCCCAGGCATGTCGGGCCGGCCCCGGGGCGTCGGGCGCGGTGGTGGTGCGGTGGGTCTCAGCCGACCGCGTTCATGAAGTCCAGCATCCGGCGGTTGACCTCGTCCGCGTGGTCGATCTGCGGGCCGTGGCCGGTCTGCGCGATGATCTCGGCCCGGGCGCCCGGTATCAGGTGCGGGACGCGCTCGGCCTGCCGCTTCGGGTGCACGAGCAGGCTCCGCTTGCCGAGCACCAGGTAGAGCGGGGTGCGGATGGTGGACAGTTCGTCGTCGGACAGGGGGAGCGGGGACGGGCGGCGGATGCGGTACGCGCGCACGCTCAGACGGACCAGGTCGCGCAGCTCCGGCACGATGAGGACCGGCTGTTCCAACCAGGCC
This sequence comes from Streptomyces sp. NPDC093097, assembly GCF_044754325.1. Classification (NCBI taxonomy): domain Bacteria; kingdom Bacillati; phylum Actinomycetota; class Actinomycetes; order Kitasatosporales; family Streptomycetaceae; genus Streptomyces; species Streptomyces sp. NPDC093097. The sequence goes on along the minus strand of NZ_JBIVOW010000005.1, from coordinate 346,928 downwards.
GCCAGGCGCGGACGCAGCGCCTTGGGCGCGAACATCGCGAAGAAGCTGATGAAGATCCAGGTGAAGAAGCGCAGGCCCACCTTCTCCAGCCCGCCGGGGTCGAGCAGGGTGGCCGAGGCGAGGCGGCCCGGCCTGCGGTGCACCATGTTGAGGGTGAGCCAGCCGCCGTAGGAGGAGCCGACCAGGTGCACCCGGTCGAGGCCGAGTTCGGCGAGCGCCTCGTCCAACCACTGGGCGGCGCACTCGGGTTGGTGGATGGGGGCGCGCTGGACGCTGCGGCCGGGATCGCCTGGGGTGTCGAGCGCGTAGACCGGGCGATCGGCGCTGAGGGCCGCGGTGTTCGGGTACCACATGGCGGCGCAGGAGCCCGCCCCGTGCACGAGGACGATCGGGGTACGGGATGCGGCGGCCGGGTCCGTGGGGCCGTAGCGGTAGACGTGCGTGGTGCCGAAGGAGGTCTCCACGTCGGTTTCCGCGACGGCGGGAGCCCCCAGGGCGTAGAGCGCGTCGCAGGCCGCGAAGTAGCGGTCGCGCAGGTTGTCGTTCACATAGCGGCCGACATCGGCCTGGGTGCGGGTCATGGTCTTGGACACGGCCACCTCCACGGGGTCGTCTTCGTGATACGAACGTACCATGATGTTGGTACGGCGGTATCATCAAAAAACGGTGCGGTGGGCCCGCCACCGTTCACGACCCTCCGACCCCTACTCCAACCCCTGAACGTGCCTCTGACGAGGGAGACGCGGCTGATGCCGAAGCGTGTGGACCATGCCGAACGCCGTACCGAGATCGCCGAGGCGCTGCTGAGAGTGGCGGGGCGGCGTGGGCTGCACGCCGTCGGGATGCGGGACGTGGCCGCGGAGGCCGGCGTCTCACTGCGGCTGGTGCAGTACTACTTCGAGACCAAGGAGAAGCTGCTGCTCTACGGTTTGCAGCGGCTGACGGAGCGGTTCGGGGAACGGGTCGCCGCCCAGGTCGGGGCCGCGGGGGACAGCCCCGGGCCGCGCGCCACCATCGAGGCGCTGCTGATGGCGTCCCTGCCGACCGACGAGGAGAGCCGCACCTTCCACCTCGTCTACACCTCCTACGCGGTGCTGTCCGTGACCGACCAGGCGCTCGCCGCCCAGCCGTTCATCCGGAACCCCGACGCCGCCGAGGACGCCCTGACCGAACTCCTGCGGCAGGCCCGGGAATCGGACCTCGCCCACCCCGGCATCGACGTGCGCCTGGAGGCCGTCAGCCTGCTCGCCCTGTCCGCGGGCCTCGGCACCAGCGTCCTCGTCGGCCAGCGCACCGCCCGCTCCGCAGCCGAGGTCCTGGACGGGCATCTGGACCGGATCTTCCGGGCCGGCGGCGGGCGACCGCTGGCGGAGCGGACGCAGGGGTGACGGCCGTGCCCGGTGGACGTGCCGCATCGGCGGGACGGACGGTCAGTTGAGGGTGAGTGTCTGGCCGGGGAGGATCCGGTCGGGGTTGACGCCGATGGTGCGGGTGTTGGTGCGGTAGAGGCTGGTCCAGGTGGTGCCGTGGGTGTCGGCGATGGTGCTGAGGGTGTCGCCGGAGTGGACGGTGTAGCGGTCGGGGTGCGCGGGGTCGGGGGCCGGGTCCGGGGCGGGCTGCTGCGGGCAGGGGTGGTCGGCGGTGGCCGAGGGGCGTACCGGCAGGGGGGTCAGGGGTGTGCAGACCGGGGTGGCCGCCCCGATGAGCTGGACCATGCCCACACCGCCGGTGGGGGGCAGGAGCCTGGACCAGTTGTTGGCCAGCCATACGTTGCCGGAGGGGTCGATCTGTACCGCGGTCAGGTGCTGGATCGCCTTGTGGCGGAAGCCGGGGGTGGGGGACAGGACGGTGCCGGTGGTGGTGCCGGGCGGGCAGGCAGCGGTGTTCGTCCCGCACAGCAGCGACACCGAGGAGTTGCCGAAGCCCGCGACCCATACCCGGTCGGAGCCGTCGACGGCGATCGACCAGGGGAAGACGGTCCGGGGCAGTCGGTGGACGCCCGCGACGGTGCCGTCGGGCCGCAGTTCGGTGACGGTGCTGTTGAAGAAGCTGGGGACCCAGGCATTGCCGTGGGAATCCAGGGCGAGTCCCAACGGGCCTTGGAACGAGGGGCTGTTGATGGTGGCCTGGGTCTTGAAGTCCGGGCCGATGACGGTGACGCTGCCGCCGACCTTGCCGAGCGTCCCCGCTCTGCGGGAGTCCAGAATCTGACCGAAGTCCATGTGGCTGTTGGTGATCCAGGCCCGGCCGCGGCCGTCGATCTGGAGGGAGAAGGGGTGGTTGAGGCCGCTGCCGGTGAGGGTGAACGCCTTGGCGGGGTCCCCGTGCGGGTAGACGACGACGCTGCCCCGGCCCGGTTTGCCCTTCAGGCCGAAGGAGTTGGCGATCCACAGGTTGCCGCGCTGGTCGACGGCGATTCCCTGCGGGCGGACGAATCCGCCGTTCTTCCACCCTGCGGCGGGCGAGAGCGGGGTGCCGGTGGCCGAGAACTTCGTCATGGCGTTGCCGCCGTAGCTGGGCGCCCACACCGAACCGCCGTGGTCGATGGCGATGCCCCAGGCTCCGCCGTGCATACCGCCGCCGCGGAGGGGGCTGCCCAGGGTCGGGCGGCCGGTCGGGTCCAGGACGCTGACGTAGGGACTGGAGTTGCGGGTGCCCGGCAGCCAGTTGTTTGTCGCCCAGGCGTTGCCGCGGGCGTCGAAGGCGATGCGGCCGGGGCTGTACAGGCCGGTGTCGGTGTAGCGCAGGGCCAGGAGCCAGGCTTCGGGCGGCGCGGTGAGCGCGGGGGTGTGGACGCCGGCGGCGCGGGCCAGGGCGTACAGGCCGGTGGTGGACAGGGTCGGGTGGTGGGCCAGCGCCAGCAGGGCCTGCACCGTGTCTGCGGGGGCGGCGCCGCCGCGGGGTGTGGCCAGGCGCAGCAGCCGCTCGCAGCGCGGGCCGGCCGTCGTGCACACGGAGACGAGGTCGGCCAGGGTGCCGAGCGTGGCCAGGGTCTCGTGGCGGGCGCCGTTGGCGGCTCCGGTGACCGTCTGGCCGGCTTTCCCGGTCGCCGGGTCGGCGAGGTCGAAGGAGGTCGCCGCGGCGTTCTCCAGCCCCGGAGCGGGCCCGGCCACCTGGCGTCCGCTGTCGAACTGGGCCAGCGCGTAGGTGGCCGCCACGGTGGTCAGTTCGTCGACCGTCACCCGGTCCAGGGCCCGCGGTCGGACGGCGCCGCCGGACCCGACCCCCACGACCGCGCGCAGCCGCAGCCGCCGCCCGGACGTGGCCTCCACGTACAGCACCCCGCCGGCGGGTACGGCATACCGGATGCGGAAGGTCCCGTTCGCGTCGGTCCGGGCCTGGCCCAGTTGCCTGCCGCCCTCGCGCGTGCCCGCCCACAACCGCACCCGCACCCCGCGCAGCGGCTCTCCCACACCGGTCACCACACCGTGCACCGCGCCGCGCGACGGCGCGGCCGGCAGGGCACCCGAGGGGGTGGCGGCCAGCGACAGCGTGACCGCCGCCGACGCCGAGGCGAGGGTGGCGCAGGCCGCCGGCACCCGCCCGGCCCACCACCGCCGACGCCGGGAGGTGCTCGATGCGTCGTTGGGTATGCCGGAGCTGGTCATGGCGTCACGGGCCTTTCGGGGAAGTGGGCACGGCCGTCAGCGCAGGACAGCGCGGGAGTTGCGCACACCGGATCCACGCTCCACCACACCAACGCGCCCGGACCCGCGCAACGAGTGGTGCGCCGTCCGGGCGGACGCCGGCCCCGAACGGGCCGGCTCAATCCGTGGATCGCTCCCGCTCCCGGCCCGTACCGCTGTCGACCTCCGGCGCACGGAGGGTGAACCAACCGATCCGGATACCGAACAGCCAGATCACCCCCAGATACAGGCCCGTGCCCACCTGGCGGATCTCATCGCGCACACCACGGGCGATCAGGGACGTGCGCGAGTAGTCGATGACGACGCACTCCCGCTCGTCCAGCAGGCTCGGGCCCGGACCCACCCGGGCCAGTACCGCCAGCGCGTCCCACGGCCCCAGTCGGTTGCTCAGATAGCCGCCGCCGTCAGGGCTGAACACCTTGCCCCGCCAGACAGCCAGCCGCACCAGCACCGCGATCGGCGTCGCCAGTCCGGTGCCGGCGCCCAGGATCGCGGTGCCTTCCATCGGCCCACCGGGCACCTCACCGGCCGGACTGGAACGGAACACCTCCTCCAGTCGGCCGTTGCCGGCCGCCAGCAGATCACTCTCGGTAAGAGCCACAGCATGCCTCCAGCAGTCGTCACCGGCCCACGCCGCCGCGCCCCGGCCCACCGCGTCTCGACGGGCCCCCACGCCGGACGGCCGGCAGCACGGCAGAGCCTGAGCCTGCGCAGGCGGATCAGCTTCACCATGAACGCCCCCGACCCGCACCACCACCCCGGTACCGCCGAACAGCGCCCCGACCTGCGCCGACGGGGCCGTTGCCCGCGTGCTCGACGGAGGAGCCAGAACCCCTGTGCCTGGCACCTCGGCGAGCGAGCCCGAACCCGCAGCCCAGTAGGGAGATCACGCATGCGGAGCCTGTGCGCGGCCCCCGTCGAGGGCATGCGCCCCGGGGAGGGCGAACGTGCCGGGCAGCCGTGCGACGAACCGTGGGTCAGCCCACCACAGTGCGCACGTGAGCCGGGGCCGGCCCGCCGCAGTCGGCAGCGGACCGGCCCGGGTGCGTTCCCTCAGCATGCTTCGACCCGGCCGGCTCGCGCTCGGATACCGGAACGGCGGTGGAGGCCGGATTCCTCGTTCGAAGTGGTCGCCGCTGACAGTGAGTTGGCTGACGGCGGCCGTGAAGCGGCAGTGGTAGAGGCGGTGTTGCTGGGCGGATGGTGGTTCAGGCGGATGCCGGGCGGGTGGACGTGAAGTGGGCCGAGGCCTCTCGTGTCCACAGCAGGGCGACGGCCACCAGCCCGGCCGCGCACGGCACGACGCCGGCGAGCGTCATCACGAGGGGGTGCGGCTGGCTGAAGTTGTACACGGCCAGCGCGGTGCCCAGCACGACGGCCGCGAGCCCGGCCCCGCGCACCCAGCGCCGTCCGCGGCGGGTCGCCCACGCCATCGCCGTGAACAGGGCGATGCCCAGCACGGCGAGGGTGAACAGGTAGGTGAGGATGCTGGATTCGGCCATCCCGATCTGGTCGGCGCTGCGCTGCGGGTAGGCCTGTCGGAGCTGTTGGGCGAGGCCGCCTCCCGCGGCCTGGTCGATGACGATCGCGCCCGCACCGGCCGCCGCGAGGGCGGCGGCTGTGCGCAGGGCGAGCGTGGCTCTGCGGACGGATGCGGCGAGTTGCTGCGATGACATGGGTCCCCCCTGGAACGGAAGCAACGAGACAACGAAGAAACTTGAGATATCGTGTATCAATCAATAGGGAGGATAGAAGGCCAGATGACGAACGAGCAACCCCCGACCGGGATCACCCGACGTCGCCGCCGCCTGTCGGACGCCGAGACCGCGCAACGCATGCTGGACGCCGCCATGGCGATGGTCGGGCGCAGCGGCCTGACCGTGAGCCTGGACCATCTCAGCTTCGAGGACGTCATCCGCGAGGCCGGCGTGGCGCGCGCCGCGGTCTACCGCCGCTGGCCGTACAAGGACCTGTTCTTCAGCGATCTGCTCAGGCAACTCGCCCACAGCGCGCCCGCGGCGGCCGGTGCCGACGGTCAACTCGGCGAGGAGGCGGTCCGCAGGCTGGCCCATGAGCGGATCGACCAGTTCGCCACCGCCCAAGGGCGCCACGACCTGTGCGTCGAGCTGCTGCGCCAGGGCGCCTTGCGGGACTTCGAGGCCATGCACGCCTCGTCGCGGTGGCGCACTTACATCGCCCTGCACGCCACCTTCCTCAGCCTCGCCGACAGCGAACTCCAACGCGAGGTCCAGACCGGACTCGCCGCCGCCGAACGCGCCCTGAACGACCAGATCGCCCGCTCCTACCAGCGCCTGGCCGCCCTGCTGGGCCTGCGCCTGCGCCCTGGACTCCACGCCACCTTCGAGGAGTTGGCCACCCAGCTGAGCGCCACCATGCGCGGCTTCGTCCTCACCGCACCCGCCCGTCCGGACCTCACCGAGAAGCAGCTCAGGCCGGGCGCCTTCGGGACGGCCGGCGAGGCGGAATGGTCCCAGCCGGCTCTCGGTGTCACCGCGACGGTGCTGTCCTTCCTCGAACCCGACCCCGCGGTGGAATGGAACGAGGCGCGCCTGGCGCAGGTGCGGCACGCGCTGGGGGAATGACCGCACGCGGGAGGTGGTGCCGTGCTGCCCGCTTCGGCCAGGCACGGGGGTGTGCGGGCACCTTCTCGCGACGTAGCTGTTACATGACGGACATGGGTTGGCCAAAGGCGATCCATAACTTATGTGCCGCGACGCCCGCTTGGCCTCACGGCGCAGCCCGTTCGAGGAAGCGGCGTACCGCGCATGTCCTTGCCGAGTTCGGCATCACCGGTCAGTCATGGAGTCACACATGTCAGCCTTACTTTCCTGCCGCCGTACGACCCTGCGTGCCATGGCGGTCTGTGCCGCGGTCACGGCGACCGTCCTCGGTCCGGCAGCCGGCGCGTTCGCCGCCGGGCCCGGGCAACTCCCCGGTTCCGCGCGGGCCGTCGGGTCGACGCCCGCCGACGCCGCCCGGTGCACGGTCGCCCAGCCCACCGACACCTTCCTCGCGCTGCCCAAGGGCTGCACCGTTCGCCGGGGGATGTCCGACGGCGGCACGTACGTCCGTACGGTGAAGCTGGCGGACGGTGTCTCCGTCGCCAAGATCTACCGGATGGGCCCCGGCCACTTCCGGGCGGAGGGCTTCGCCTACGGCTCCTCGTTCGGCTCCATCGAGGCCACCCAGGCCGAGCCCTACGTCGCCGGCAACCTCAACGGTTTGATCACCGCCCTCTCCTCGCAGGGCGAACTGGTCTCCTGGATCGCGCAGGCCGGCCCGAGCGGCCCGCACGTCGAGACGCTCGCCGACGGGAAGACCGTCGCACGGGTGACCCGACTCGGCGACCAGCACTACCGGGCGGTCCTCGTCGACGCCGGCGGACGCACCGTCGCCACGATGGAGGTCGACGGCGACGCGACGTTCCGCTCGGCCGTCAAGGTCGGCTCTGTCTGGGCCGTGTTGGAGACCGACGGCAGCGTGACCTCGCACGTCCAGGGCTGACCGGACGTCTGCCCGGCCGGCCTCGGCGGATGCGTGGGTCTCCGGCGGCGCGGCCTGGAAACCCCCGACTCCGCTGTGCTCCGAGGCCGGTGGCAGTCAGCCTCTCGTCACCTCCGTCAGGAGGGGCGCGCCCTACGCCTTCCCCACCGCACCGGACCGGACCGCTCTCGGCTCTCGGGGTGCGGTGGGGAAGGGTGAACGGCGCTCAGGATGCGGCTACTTGGGGCGGCCTGGCCTGGTGCCACATGGGCGCTCGACCCCCTGCCGGGAGCGTTGGGCTCTGAGCTGTCTCCCGGCCGGGGATGTCGCTCCGGCGACTGCTACCAGGGCACGGTCTGGTCCTGGTAGTTGAGGTACTTCAGGCCCGGTTCGCCGCTGTGGCGGTCGATCGTGTCCACCACGCCCGGGATGGACTGGCCGATGGTCAACGGCGCGTCGGGGCCGCCGAGTTCGGTGCGGACATGGCCGGGGCACATGAGCAGCAGCGTGTGTGCGGCATCGGCGTACCGGACGGCGTAGCTGCGCATCAGCTGGTTCAGGGCGGACTTGCTGGCGCGGTAGACGTCCTGACCGCCCTTGGTGTTCAGGGTGAGACTGCCCTGGCGCGAGGACATGACGCCGATGGTCCCGGTCGGTGTGACCAGCGAGCGGAAGGACTCGACCACGCGCATCGGGCTGAGCGCGTTGGTGACCATGACCTCGACGAACATCTCCGTCGGGACCTCGCCGACGGGGATGTCGCCCCGCGCGATGCCGGCGTTGACGAACAGCAGGTCCAGAGGGCGCTCCGCCAGGCGTTCGCGCAGTGCGGCGATCTGCTCGGGTTCCGTCATGTCCAGCGACTCGACGGTGACGCGACCCTCGGACGCCTCGGCCAGGTCGTGCAGGCCGGTGCGCCGGTCGCCGCGGACCGTCCCGATGACGTGCCAACCCCGCCGCGCGTACTCGGTGGCCAGGGCGAGCCCGAGGGCCCGGGAGGCGCCGACGATGAGGGCAGTCCTGGCGCTCATGACCGCACCGCCGGCTTGAGGACCTGCTCGCACCACTCGCGGAAGGTCGTCGGGCTCGCGGTCTGCGGGGTGCGCGGCACTCCGTCGTCGAGGCCGTCCTCCTTGGCGCGCATCATGTCGAGGTAGCCCTGCACGAGCGCCTCGCCCGTGCCGCGTCCGGTGAGTGCGGTGCGGAAGTCGTCCAGCGTCTGGCGTTCGTAGCGGATCGGGCGGCCGAGCACGTCGGACATGATCTGCGCCAGGTCGTTCGGCGACAGGTCCTCGGGGCCCAGTACCGGGACCTCGCCCGTTCCCGTCCACGAGCGGTCGAGCAGGAGGCCGGCGGCGGCCGCGGCGATGTCGCCGGTGGCGGCCCTCGGTGCCTTGCGGTCGGCGGCGACGGTCTCGGTGAACACGCCGTGGTCGCGGATCGAGGCCGCCTGCCACAGCAGGTTGTCGAAGAACGTCGGGTTGGCGAGCGCCCGGTAGGCCACGCCGGTGCCGGCGATGAGGTGGTCCATGGCCAGTGAGGCCGTCACGTGCCCGGCGCGGCCGGCGACGGGGGTGCCCTGGCCGAGCGCCGAGACGCCGACGACGTGTCCGACCCCGTGGGTCGTGAACGCCTTCGCGGCGGCGCGGGTGAAGCCGGAGTACATGGCGTCCAGGCTCGGTGCCTGGGTGTTGGAGGGGACCAGCCAGAAGACGGCGTCCGCGCCGGCGAAGGCCCGGTCGACGACCTCGGCGTCGCCGTGCGAGCCGGTGACGACGTCCACGCGGGCGCGGACCGCGTCGGGGAGCTTCCCGGGGTCGCGCACGATGACGCGCAGCTCCTCGCCGCGCGCGGGGGTCTCGGCGAGGAGGATCTCCAGGAGCCGGCCGCCGATCTGGCCGGTGGGGGCGGTGATGACGATCATGCTTCGAGTCTCGGGGCGGCCATCCGCGGCGTCCAATACCCTTCCCGGCAATTGATACCTTCGGGGCATGGATCTCGATCTGCGCAAGCTTCGCTACTTCGTCGCAGTGGCCGAGCACCGGCACTTCGGTCGGGCGGCGGAGCAGCTCTACATCGCCCAACCGGTACTCAGCCGCCAAATCCGTTCCTTGGAGCGGGAGTTGGGGTCCACGCTGCTCGTACGCACCACCCGCAGCGTGGAGCTGACCCCCGCCGGCAAGCAGCTCTACGAGGAGGCGCAGCAGATCCTCCCCTCGATCGCCGCGGCGGTCCGACGCGTCCACGACGCCGATCAGGGCCTGCAACGGCTCGCGGTCGCCTTCTCCCCGGGACTGCATGTGGCGGACGCGATCCGGGCGTTCACCTCGCGCCACGCGGACGTCGAGATCGACGTCGTCCCGGCGCGCTGGTGGGAACAGGACCGGCCGCTCCGCGACGGCCGCGCCCAAGTCGGCTACCTGCGGCGGCCGTTCGACGAGACGGGCCTGCGCATCATTCCCATCGGCCGGGAAACCCGGGTCGCCTGCATGCCCGCGGCGCATCCGCTGGCGAGCCGTCAGGAGCTCACCTCCGTCGACCTCGACGGTGAGCCGATGCTCGACACCCCCAAGCGTCGGACGCTCACGCTGGAGGAGAAGTTCGAGCTCATCGCCTCCGGACGCAACATCGCGCTCATCCCGCTGGGTGTCGCACGGTCCTACTCCCGCCCCGACCTGGTGTACCTCCCCGTCAGCGACGCCCCGGAGGTGGAGACGTGCCTGGCTGTGGCCGCCGACCGGCGCGAGAGGCTGCTGCGAGACTTCCTGGACATCGCCACCGCGACCCTGCGGCCCGCCTGAGCGGTCGGCGTGCAGGGCCGCGGTCGGCGGTGGCGGCAGCTGCCGCAGTCGGCCAGTCGGCCAGTCGGCCAGTCGGCCAGTCGGTCAGTCGGCCGGTCGGTCCGTTGCCGCCGGGGATTCCCGGGCGGCTGCGGTGCTCAGCCGGCCCCCTCGTCGCGCTTCCAGTCCCCGCGCGCCGCCTCGGCCGGGCCGGCGGCCGGCTCCGCGAAGGCGGGCCCTGTGGCGAGGGGTTCCGTGTGGGTGAGGCCTCCGTGGGCGCACAGTCCGTAGATGGCCAGGACGTCCAGCGCGATGATCAGCACGGACCACACCGGGTAGGCGGGGAGGAAGAACATGTGGGCGAAGGCGTTCAGGACCAGGACCACGACGCCGAACCACCGGGCCGCTTCCGACCGCGTGGCGAGCACGCCGACGGCGGCTATGGCCTGGAGGATCGCCAGGGCCAGTATCAGCCAGCCGAAGGCGCGCAGATCCCCCAGTATCAGGGTGTAATTGCCCGTGAACACACGGGAGTTGATGATCGCGGCGATGCCGTCGAGGCCGTTGAAGAGCGCCAGCATGGCCAGCATGACGCCGGCGAAGGTCACCAGGCCGTGGCCTTTCGACCTGGTCGGCCGTGCGGCCGTCGCCTGTGCGCGGTAGCCGGGATGGGGCGTGCCGGACGGCTGGCCTGTCGCTGATGCCATGGGAACCTCCCTGGGTAACGCGTGCGGTGTGCCGGTCCCGGATGTGCCCAGCCGGCCACCCCGCCGCCCACGTCTCTCGCGTGGGCGATGTGGATACGTCGTGTGAGCAGGTCCGCTGGGCGGATCCTGCGAGCAAGTCGTACGAGGGGGAGTGGACTTGGGGGATGTACCGTTCCGGCGTGCTTGCCCGGCAGCCACCGGTGGTGACGCTCGGCGGCGTCGCGCCGGACGGCGTTCATCTCAGCGTGGCAGGGACGGCCCGCGGCCGCCACGTGAGGGCGTGAGGGGGGGCGCGGGACGGCGCGACGGCCGCGCGCCATGAGTGCGGACGAGGCCGGCCGGTGCGCCTCGGCGCCCGGGCCGGCGCCTTCGTGCCTGGGCCGGTAGCACCGTGTGCCTGTGCCTGCGCCTGTGCCTGTGCCTGGCGTCGCCGACCGGTCACTGTTGGTGGTGGTGCCACCGGGCGTCCAGCTCCGCCCACTCCTTCTCCCACTGGGCGTAGCGCCGGCGGTCCAGCAGCAGGATGCCGGCCTTCTCCGCGCCGAAGAACAGCAGTCCGGTACCGGAGGCGACCACGGTGCCGACCACGACGCTCTCGGCCAGGGTGTCCGCCGGGGTGCCGGGGTTCCGCACCAGCATCCCGTTCCGGTCCAGCCAGACGGACGTCCGGTCGCCGACGTGGACGCCGCTGGGCACGGTGGTCTCTCCCGTCCGCACGGTGTGGCCCGGGCCCGTCCAGCGCACGATGGTCCGCACCCGTCCACCGGCGCCGTTCCCGCTCTCGATGCTGATCTGGGTAGCGGGTTCCTTGGCGACCACGGCGGTGGCCGGGCGCCATTCGGCGCTCTCGCGGTGCGCCGCGGCGTCCACCGCACTGCCGGCCGCGACCCCTGCCGCAGGGGCAGCTACGGCGATGAGTACTCCCGTGGCCAGGACCAGCCAGGACTGGGCCACGTCCGTGCCCCGCCGGAGGGGACCGTGCCGCCATGGCGGACGGGGCTTCGCAAGAGGCATCACGCACCCCCTTCGCCTGCTCTACGAGCGTCCCACACCTGGGCGCCGGCTCCCACACCACAGCGGATCGCGGCAGTCGTCCGCCCTGCGGAAAGGGACGGAACGGCCGATCGTGGGAAGGGAACCGTACGGGGAGAGGAAGCCGTACGGGCGCGCCACCAGGCAAGCGGCGCCCGAGCAACGGGAGCCCGAGCGAGCGATCGGAGTGTCGAGAACATCCTGTCGAGTCTTCGAGTCTTCGAGTCTTCGAGTCTTCGAGTCTTCAGAAGTGGGATCCGTAGGGAAGCGTCGTGATCACCGCAGTGCGCCTGCCGAGGCGCCACGCCACGCGCTCGGCGAAGCCGGGGCCGTCACGGGAGCCGCCCAAGCCGCCGGCCGTGCCGCCGTCCCCTGCCTGGCGGCGCTGGCTGCTGCCGATCATCCTGCTGGTGGTGTTCATCCTGCTGCTCAGCCGGGCACACCAGCCGACGACCCACTCCCTCGCCTACAGCGCGTTCCTCGGCAAGGTGGACACCGGGAAGGTCAAGACGGTCGACATCGACGACAAGGGCGGCATCACCGGGAAGCTCAAGGACGGCCGGGAGTTCACCACCCGGATCCCCACCGCACTGGGCAACACCGGGCTGGAACAGGAGCTCCGCACCAAGAACGTCGACATCACCGCGTCCAGCAGCAGCGGGGGCGCCAGCTGGGTGGGACCGCTGGCCGCCCTGCTCCTGCCGCTGTTCCTCCTCGGCGCGCTGTTCCTATGGACCGGGCGGCAGGCCGCGCGCACCCTCAGCGGCGGGCTCAGCGGCATCGGCCGCTCCCGGGCCAAGATCATCGAGGCCGAGCGCCCGACCACCCGCTTCGACGACGTCGCCGGGTACGAGGGCGTCAAACAGGAGATCAGCGAGGTCGTGGACTTCCTGCGCCACCCGGAGCGGTATGCGGTGGTCGGCGCCAAGGGGCCGCGCGGGGTGCTCATGGTCGGGCCGCCCGGCACCGGCAAGACGCTGATCGCTCGGGCCGTCGCCGGTGAGGCCTCCGTACCGTTCCTGTCGGTGACCGGATCGGCCTTCGTGGAGATGTTCGTCGGCGTCGGTGCCTCCCGCGTCCGCGACCTCTTCGACGAGGCCCGCAAACGCGCGCCGTCGATCATCTTCATCGACGAGATCGACGCCGTCGGCAGCCGCCGCGGCGGTATCCGGCTGGGCGGCAACGACGAACGCGAGCAGACCCTCAACCAACTCCTGGCCGAGATGGACGGTTTCGACCAGAGCAGCGGCATCGTGGTGCTGGCCGCCACCAACCGCCCCGAGGCCCTCGACCCGGCGCTGCTGCGGCCCGGCCGCTTCGACCGGCACGTCACCGTCCCGCTGCCCAACCAGTCCGAACGGGCGGCGATCCTGGCCGTCCACGCCCGCGGCAAGAAATTCGCGCCCGACGTCGACTGGAACATCATCTCCCGCGCCACCCCCGGCTTCTCCGGCGCCGACCTCGCCAACCTCCTCAACGAGGCCGCGATCCACGCCGTCCGCGCCGGCGCCGCGGTCATCACCGCCGGGGACCTGGACAGTGCCCGGGACCGGGTGCTGCTGGGACGCCGCGAGACCTCCAACGCGCTGCTCCCGGAGGAGCGCCAGGCCGTCGCCGTCCACGAGTCGGGGCACGCCCTGGTGGCCGCGCTGTGCGAACACGCCGATCCGGTCGCCAAGGTGACGATCCTGCCCGCCGGTCCCGCGCTCGGCGCCACCGAGCAACTCCCGGAAGCCGAACGGCACCTCTACAGCGAGGGCTTTCTCACCGACCTGCTGACCGTCCGGCTCGGCGGCCGGGCCGCCGAACTCGTGGTCTTCGGCGAAGGCTCGACCGGCGCCGCGGACGACCTGGCCGGTGCCACCCAGATCGCCGGCCGCATGGTCCGCGACTTCGGCCTCTCTCCGGCCCTCGGTCCGGTCGGCTACGCGACCACCGGCACCGCACAACGGCTCGGCGAAGAGGCCCCCGGCGACTCTCTGCACCGCCCCTACTCCGAGCAGACCCAGCGCCTGATCGACGAGGAGGTCGCCCGCCTGGTCCGGCAGGCCGAACAGCGTGCCACCACCCTGCTCCGCGACCACCGCGCGGCCCTGGACCACCTCGCCGACCTGCTCACCACCCGCGAGACGGTCGACGGCTCGGTCGTCCTCGACGTCCTGCGGCAGCAGCCGGGGCTACCGCCCGCCGGTCACCCGGACTGACCTCCCGGGCCTCCCCGCGTTCCCCGGCCGGAGTGCGTGCTCATCCGAACGCCGTTGCCACGCCGGGCAGTTGCCGACCCGACCCGATCAGTCGCGTTCGGCGGCATGCTGCGTGCGGGCCCGCAGGAGCGCGGCGTCGAAGTCGCGCTGGGTGCCGTCGCACCAGTGCAGCAGATCGGCGAGGACGCACTGCAGGGTCTCGCCGGGGCTGCGGCGCCACCCCTCCGCGGACAGCGTGTACACCCGCAGGACCTCTTCGGCTCGTTGCACCGCTGTCTCGCGCCCATCCGCTCCGGTCATGGTCACCCTCTCGTTCGTCACCCAGAAAAAGTACAATGGATTGCAACTTTTTAGTAGAGTGCAACCAGGCAAGGGGCAATGACGGCAGGCGACCGGCCGCCCCGCAGGGCACCCACAGGAGGACAGGAACGATGGCGACGGCCTCGGGGGCGCTGCGGACGGTGACCGCCACGCAGTACGTCCAACCACTGCGGAGCGGCGGCTCCGTGCCAGGCATCGTCGAAGCCGACGACCTCGGGACGTACGTGGTCAAGTTCACCGGCTCGGCACAGGGCCGCAAGGCACTCGTCGCCGAGGTCATCGTGGGGGAACTGGCCCGCCGACTGGGGCTGCGCGTACCGGAGTTGGTCCTGGTGCGCTTCGATCCCGACGTGGCGCGGAACGAACCGCACGAGGAAGTGCAGGACCTGCTGCACGCCAGCGCCGGGCTCAACCTCGGCATGGACTACCTGCCGGGAGCCGTCGACTTCACCCCAGGCACCCTGGACGTCACCCCGTCCGAGGCCGCCGCCATCCTCTGGCTGGACGCCTTCACCGCCAACGTCGACCGGACCACGCACAGCCCCAACCTGGTCACCTGGCCGCCCGCCGGCCACCACCGGCCCCGCCTGTGGCTCATCGACCACGGCGCCGCGCTCGTCTTCCACCACCGCTGGCACACCGCGGCGGACGCGGTGGGAAAGGCGTACGACGTCCGGCACCACGCGCTCGGCCACGGCCGATCCGAACTGGCCGCGGCGGACGCCGCGTTCGGCCCACTGGTGACCGAGCGGCTGCTGCGCGAGGTCGTCTCCGCCGTGCCCGACGCCTGGCTCACCGGCGAACCCGGCTTCGCCTCCACCCAGGAGGTCCGCGACGCCTACGTCGCCCACCTCACCGCACGTGCACGGGACTCCGCCCGCTGGCTCCCGCCCGCGACGCCGTGACCGGAGCCCTGACGCTCACGCGACCACCGACCACCGACAAGCGGGCCTCCGGGCCGAACTGCGCCGTAGTGGCCGAGCGCTGGACCTGGCTGCGGATTTCGGCCGGGTGCTCTCTCCGCAAGTGGGGGACACTGCAAGGAGTTTGGGTCGGTGAGGTACCTCATTCAAGGCTCAGGGAATCGATTCTCCTTGAGCTGCGCGGGTGAATTGCCGAGCGTTCCTGGGCGCCGTGGGCAGAGGGGAGGTGCACATCCCTCGCGACACAAGGCAGGCCAGGATGAAGAACACCCGAATCTCCGTGATCGCGCTCCTCGTCGTCCTCGTGGTCGGTGCCGGAGTAGCCACCGCCCAAGAGGGCGGTCGCGGCACATCAGGCGCCAGACGTGCCCTCCAGGTGACCTACACCGAGATCGTCGGTCCCTCGGTATCGGTCCCGCCCGGAGAGGACCGCTCCACCGCAGCTTTCTGCCCGCCCGGCACATCTCCCACCGGGGGCGGCGGGGAGTTCGAAAGCAACCCCCTCCAGACCCATCTGTCCAGTACCGAAGCCGATATCAATTCCTGGACCGTAACGGGAGCCAACCTGGGGTCCGTCCCCGTCGATCTGCACGCCTTCGTCGTCTGCGCCACCGGCTAGGGCCCCGGCCGAGCCCGCACCGACCGAAGAGCGACCGGATGTTGACGGGCCGGGGCGGCTACGTGGCGTTCAGGGCAGTCCTGTCGATACGGTCGGGCTCCGCCGGTGGACGGGAGCGCCATGAGGATCGTCGTCATCAACCACGTCATCGCCAGCTATCGGCCCCACCGCCCGACCGGAACCCACCCCGGAAGACAGGGGATTCCGCGGTCCGCAGACTGCCGGCGACGTGTCCTCTCGGAGTCGGCCACCGCCAGAGGCAGCGCTCCAGTCATGCCCTGAGACGGTCCCGATGTCCCCGCCCGGCATCCGCATAGCGCAGCAACGCGCCCGTACCGCCACGGAGTTGGAGCAGCCAGGCCGGGACGAGGACCAGCTCCGCGCCCGTTCCCACGAGGGCGCGGGCGAGGGCGGCGTCCGCCTGTTCCCGGCGGACCGCCCGCACGCCGTACGACCGCAGTTCGCCCTCGGTCAGGGCGAGTTGGACCGGATCCGGCCCCACCCACAGGGGTAGCGATGCCGAGCGGTGGCGCTCGTTGAGGAACAGTGCCCTGACCTGGCCGCGCTGGAGCGCCGAGACGGTGTCCGGCAGTCCCTCGGTTGCCGCCCCACCGTGTGCCCGTTGAGTGAGGAAGGCCCCGACGAGGGCCTGGTCGTGCGCGGCCAGCCGCCCGCGGAACAGGCGGTCGAGCAGGTGCTCCAGCAGGCCCCGTCCGGGCCGCGGCGCGCCGCCGGCGTCGACCGCCGTGACCCGGTCGCGCAGTCGCGGGGGCAGCCGGCGGGTCAGGATGCCGCGTGCCCAGGTGTCACCGGTGAGGATCAGGGTCTCGGCGTCGAGCCGGTCCGCCTGCTCCGCCAGCCGCCGGCCGAGGCGGGCCGCCGCACGCGGCCAGTCGGCGATCGGGATCCGCTCGTCGAGGCGTTCGCCGGGCGTCACCTTCGTCAGCGGCCACCGGCCGGCCTCGGACTCGACGTGGACGGTTCCTTCGGCGTCCAGGAAGTGCCGTCCCGTGTAGTGCACATAGACGGCCAGGTACGGGATCTCCGGTGCGTGCTGGGCGATCAGCGGCATGGTGTCGGGCAGCGCCCCGAAACGGGCGGAATCCCGGCCCGGCGGTTCCGGAAGCTCGCCCTGGAGCACCAGGGTGCCGTGCGCGGTGAACAGGGCCTGGCCATGCGTCCCCGGTATCTCGGCGTCGCACCCCACCGTGCCGGCCACCGCCGTGATCGCACCGTCGTCGGCACCCTCGGTCACCAAGAGGTCCCGCAGCCGTCGCCACCGCAGCGCGAGGGCCGCATCCGGATCGCCGACGGCGCCGTCCCGCGAGGTGTCCACGTAGACGGACGCGAACGGGCCCGGTTGTCTGTAGAGCGGTTCGAGGAAGGTCAGTCGCATCGCCACCACCACGACGCCGCCAGCGCGGCACTCCCGCCCCTCACCTCCAGCATGCGCCCGCCCGGCCACCGCGAGCGAGAATCGAGAGGAGGGCATCCGTGCGCGTGCGGGCCCTCACCAGGGCCCGCACCCCGCCCCGAGCCGGAAGGTGAGCTCCCATGATGTATTGGTACGGCCACGATGGCGGTTGGGGATGGATCGCCGCCACGATCGGCATGATCCTGTTCTGGGCGTTGGTGATCACGGTCGGCATCCTGGTCTTCCGCGCCCTGACCCGCTCGGGCCGGTCCGGCGACGGCGAACAGAGCCACCGCCCCGCCAGTTGGAGCGCCGAGGCACCCCCGCCCGGCGGGCCGCCCGCCGCCGAACAGATCCTCGCCGAGCGCTACGCCCGCGGTGAGATCGAGGACGAGGAGTACCAGCGGCGACTGGACGTGCTCCGCTCCTCCGAGGGCGGCCCGGCTCGCCCCCACGCCGGTCCGGCCCAACCCCCGAGCGGCCCGCCGCCCCCGCAGGGCGGTGCGACGCAACCCCCGAGCGGTCCGGCGTATCCCCAGGGCGGTCCGCCGAGCCCGGGCACGCCACCGGGGCAGTGACCCAGCGCTTCCCCGTCGCCCGCTCCGCTCCTCAGTGCAGCTCCGCCTTGAGGATCACGATGATCAGGCCGAGCACGAGGTTGACGGCGCCCGAGGCCACCACCAGGCGGACCGAGGCACCGGCGCGGTGCGCGGCCCAGGTCGCCCAGCCGACCTGCTCGGTCACGGCGACGGCCAGCGCAAACCATGCGGTCGCCGCCAGGTCCAGCCCGAACAGCGGGCTGATCGCCACGGCGATTGCCGGTCCCACGGCTGCCTGCGCGATCGGCCACTCATGGCCGGCCACGTGCATGATCTGGGCCCAGGTCGGGTGGGGGTGCGCCTTGCAGGCCCGTGGCAGCGTGCGGACCATGGGGGTGAACGCGCGCGCGGCGCGGCACATCGGCCAGGGCCTCAGGCACCGCCCTTGGCGCCGCGGGGAACGGCGAAGGCGGTGAGCCGCGCGCAACCCGGCGCGAGACCGGCCCACCCGCCGGGCAGTGCCAGCACCGCGACCGCCGAGGTGGGGAACTTCTCACCGGCCCGCGCGAGCGCCTCGTCGTCACCTGCGCCGGCCAGCGAGAGGACCAGGTCCTGCACGCCCGGTTGGTGCCCGATCAACAGCACCGTCCGCCACCGTTCCGGGACCGCACGGACCACCTGGAGCAGTGCCTCCGCACCCGCCTGATAGACCCGCGGCTCGAAGACCACCTCAGGCGCCGCGGGCGCGGCAGGACGCGCAGCCGCCGGCCCGGACGCGCGAGCTGCCCGCGGGGCGTCCGCCGTACCGCCGGCGACGGCTGAGGCGGACGCACCGAGTTCCGCCGCGACCTTGTCCCACGTCTCGCGGGTGCGCTGGGCCGTCGAACAGATCACCAGGTCGGGGGCGCAGTGCTCCTGCCGCAGCCACCGCCCGGCCGCCAGGGCGTCCCGACGGCCCCGGCCCGCGAGCGGCCGTTCGTGATCGGGTACGTCCTCCGGCCAGGCCGACTTCGCGTGCCGGAGCACGATCAGGCGACGGGGGTGCACATCATCGGGAGCATTCATCGAAGAACCGACCTCAATCGAAGAGCCGACCGCATGTCACAGGACCACTGAGGATCACTGGATCACTCTCGGGCCGCCGGCGCCACCAGCAGGTCCGTCCGCCGTGCCGCGGACCGGCCCGCCGGAGTCCGCCGCGGAGGCATGCGGGGACGCTCTGCCGTCGTGTGTCACGTCTGCCCGCGGTGAAGTGGCCTGCCGCGCAAGGCGCTTGGGCGCCGGCGTGCGGCCCCTTTCACCTTCGTCGCTACCCCGTCGCACGACGTTCGTTCCCATGGCACCGGAGCGTCCCGCCGCTATGAGGCCGCCCGCCCGCGGACCGCAACTACGCGCGCCGGCGGGGAAAAACAGTGGCCCGGCCGCCTCCGCCCGGGAGAAGGTGCCTGCCGTTCCACGGCCGCCCGTGGGCCGGTCACGGGCGGCATCCAGGAGTTCCACGAGGAGAGGGGCACGGAAACGTGATGACTGGAGCGGCACCGACGGTGGGTGGCGAGGTGAGCGTCACGCTGACGAAAGCGGGGCGTACCAAGGTGCGCTACCCCTCGACCGTCGTGAGCGACGACGGCATACGCGCTGTGGTGCGGGCACGGTGGGCCAGGCCCACGGCCCGGGACTTCGGGTTCGTCCGTTTCGAGCCGGGCGACGTCTTCACCGAGCACTACTGGCGTGACCGCTGGTACGCGGTCAAGGAGGTGCGGGCCGCCGACGGCACGGTCAAGGGCTGGTACTGCGACGTGACGCGCCCTGCGCAGGTCGGTCCCGACGGCATCGTCGTCGAGGACCTGGACCTGGATCTGTGGCAGTCCGCGGACGGCAGACGCGTGCTCCGCCTGGACGAGGACGAGTTCGCGCAGAGCGGCATCGAGGAGCGCGACCCGGACGCGGCGGCCCAGGCATGGTCTGCCCTGGACACGCTCGAAGAACTCGCCCGTGCGGGGAACTTGCGCCACCTCTGCGCATGAGCAGCAGGGCCTGAGTCCTGCGTTCGCGCCGGCGCTGAAGCCTGTCCGGCGCCGGCCGCTGCCCCGTGTGCAGCCAGGCAACCGGCTCGACTTGCCGACCCGACCAGGTTGTGCCAGGCACCGTGCTGTCGTTGCCCGGGCCGGGGTGCGATTGCCGGGGCGGCAGGGCGGGATCAGAGTGGGAGGGAGGTGGAAGGCGTGGGCGCGTTCGCAACGGAGGCGTACCGCAATGACTGAGGCACTCTCCCGCCGGGAGCGCTTTCTCCTGGCACAGATCGAACAGGACCTGCGTGCGGAGGACGAGGTGTTGGACCACCGCCTGACGACGATGCGTTGGGACGCTCCGCCGCCGCAGGAACCACTGACCGCACAGCCCAACGGCCCCCCGGGCACCGGCACGCTGGGAGCCATGCTCCAGGGCCTGCTGGCCAAGGCCGCCACGGCCGTCACAGCCGTCGTGGTGTCGGCGTGCGGGTCGGTCTGGGGACTGGCACTTGCCTGCCTGGCCCGCATCGTCTGCCGGTGGTCGCGGCCCCGGAGCGTCCATGACTGGGGACCGGGCGACTGAACGCGCAGACACGCACGTGCGCCGTCGCCCGGTGATCGATCGTGCGGATACCGATGCCCGGCGATCGACTGCTGGTGATCGGGGCGGTGACCGGCGACCGATACGTGGTGTCCGGCGAGCAGCGGCTGGTGGGCGGGGTACGGCCCGGTCCGCAAGGCCACGGGAAAGGGAGCGACATGGAGATGTTTCCGACGCCGCCGTCGATCGAGGGGCTCACCGCGGTGGTGACAGGCGGGTCGCGGGGACTGGGCCTGCTCATGGCCCGCGAGCTGATGACCCGCGGTTGCGATGTCGTACTGCTCGCGCGTGATGGCGACGAGCTCCACCGGGCCGTCGGCCGGCTCACCCCGTGGAGCGCGGGGTCCGTGCGCTATGTCGTCTGCGACGTGCGGGACAAGGACGCGGTCCAGGAGCGCATCGACGAGATCGCCGCGGAGAACGAGCGCCTGGACATCGTCATCGCCAACGCCGGCATCATCCAGGTGGGACCGGCCGATTCCCTCGGCACGGAGGGGTTCCACGACGCGATGGACGCCATCTTCAACGGCACCCTCAACACCGCCTTCGCCGCCCTGCCCCATCTGCGACGGTCTCCCGCGGGCGGGAGACTGGCGCTGGTCGGCTCGGTGGGCGGACTGCTGGCGGTACCGCACCTGCTGCCGTACTCGTGCGCCAAGGCGGCGGTTGCCGCGCTGGCCGAAGGGCTGCATGCCGAGGAGTCGCCGCACGGTGTCACGGTGACCGGGATCCATCCCGGGCTGGTGCGGACGGGCTCGCACCTCCACGCCCGCTTCGGCGGCGACCGGCGGCGCGAGTACGCCTGGTTCCAGGCACTGGCCGGCGCGCCGGTGCTGTCCATGAACGCCGAACACGCGGCGGCACGCATCGTCTCCGCAGTGCAACGCCGAAGCCCCCGGATCGTCCTCACCCCGGTCGCCAAGCTCGGGGCACTGGCGCACGGCCTGGCGCCGGCCACCACGACCCGGGTGACCACGGCCGTGGGCCGGCTGCTGCCCAGCGGCGGCGGCCCCGGAACGGCCGAAGGGATCGAGGTCCAGGCGCAGGACCAGGCACCCACCCCCCGCTTCCGGGGCTGGCTGGGAGTGCTCAACGAACGGGCCGCCGACCGCTTCAACCAGCGCGGCCGCCACGACGGCACCGGAACCTGAAAGCCCACCGCCGACTCGTCGCGGCACGCCACGGCGACTCACCCCGACGCCCCGGCGCGTTGACGCGCTCACCTCACGGGACTGCGACAGCATGAGCGGCGTTCTCCCGGGCCCAGGGAGCGTCCGGGCGAGCGTCGTCGGCGAATCGGGGCGGAGTGGGGAGAGCGCGCGAGACCCGGTCGCAGCGACGGCTTCAAGGCCCTGCGGCCGGGTCTCCTTTCCAGCTTTGCATGCCTGGGCCGCCGCGACGACGAACGGACCGCGGCGCGGGCCGCAACAGCGGCGGCGACTCCACCGTGACCAGCCGGACACGGTTCGCGTCGGCTTCCCGACCCCTCACGGGCTTCACCGGCCAAGAGCCCGCCGCAGTTCCTCCTTGTTCATCGACGACCGGCCGTCGAGGTGGCGCCGCTTCGCCTCCTCGTACAACTGGTCCTTCGTCGGCCCCTCGGCGCCGCGGTGCGAGCGTGCGCCGCCGCGCTGCGAGGCGGACTTGGGGCCCTGGAGGGAGGCCCTGCTCGCCGTCCGGGACTCGCCGGCGCGGGCCCGTTCCTTGTTCACCGTCCGCGCGGCGATCTCCTTTGCACGCTCGGGGGACGCGCCCCGTCGCTCCGCGCTCTCCTTGATGTGCTCGTACTGGCGCTCGCGCTTCCTGCTCGAACCGGCGGGCATCACGACCTCCTCGCACTACCTGTGGTTGCACTGTCCTGGGCGGCGACATCGCCGGCGCCGATGGACGTCCGGGGCGCCGCCCTGCAACGGGCCGGCGCCGGTGTCGCTCGATGCGGTACGGGGCGACTGCGCCCCGCGCATGCCGGGCGTGCGCCGCCCGTATCAGTTCAGCGCCGATGAGGGGGCGGCGCTACCCCAAGCGGCCTGAGGAAGCGGTGGGGCGACCCCGGGGCCGGTCGGCGGGACGTGCGGGCATCCGCGGTTGTCCGACGCACAGGGCTGGACCGTCCGCAACGCGGGGCCGAACGCAGATGCGCGGCGACGGGCGCAGAGCGCCGCACGCGTCAACGAGGCGTCGACAGGACCTCGAAACCGCTCAGCTGCTCCGGCTGCTCGTCACGCACCTCCACGTGCGCCACCTCCGCGGCCGGCGGCCCCTGGTGTGCCCAGTCGACCATCCGCGCCACACCGTCCTCGGCGCCTTCGAAGACCGCCTCGACCTCCCCGCCGGGCAGGTTGCGCACCCACCCCGAGACGCCGTACCCAAGAGCGTTTTGGCGGCAGGAGTCCCTGAAGAAGACACCCTGCACCCGTCCCGACACGATCACGTGCTTCCGCACCATGGGCAGGACTGTAGAACAAGGGGCGCGGACCGGGGACGATCCCCGTCCCCGGCGCGCCCGCCCGGGCCAGGAGCCGCATGCGAGGGCGGTCCCGGCCCACGGCCCTTGGACGACGGTCCGTCAGGGCTGGGTGACGGCCCGCGTCACGTGCTTGCGGTACGTCGCGTCGAGATCGCGGACCTCGACGGAGGCGTGCACCGTCAGGCCCGCCACCGACGCCGTCGCCGTGTGGGTGCGCACCAGGTCCAGCGTCACCTCGCTCAGCGTGCTCTTGGCCTCCGCGGTACGGCCCGGCAGGATCGCGAAGTCGACGTGGATCAGGACCTGTTGGGGCTCGCCATGGGCGATGGCGATGTCGTCGATGCAACGGAACCGGGTCTTGCAGCTCTCGATGGTGATGCCGTCGACGGTCTTCGCGGCGAGCGCGTGCAGTTCGCGGGCGAAGCGTCGGCGGTCGAGGATCTCCCGCAGTGTGGCGTCGTAGTCGACGGTGATGTGCGGCATGTGGGGTCTCCTCCCCGGGGTGGAACGATGGGTGGATCGGGGCAGCCCAACGGTAACGGACCCCCGGTGTCGCTTTCGGGGTTCGGGCGGCGGCTGGGAAGGTGGGCCGATGCCCCCTACCGGTCGGCGGGGGAGGGGGCCGCGGGTGCCTCGGTCGCGGACGGTGCGGGTGTCCCGGCGGGCGCGGGTCTACCGGTCAGCCGCCGGAGCAGCGCCGGATTGGCGAGCATGATCGCGTTGCCGATGAGGATCAGCGCGACGCCCGCCAGATCCCGGGCCGTCCATGTGAACCTCTCGAAGACCGTGGACAGCAGCAGCGCCACGATGGGGAAGAGCACCATCGCGTACGCGGCGCGCTCGCCGCCGATCCTGCCGGGCAGCGTGAGATAGGCGCCGAAGCCCACCACCGACCCGAAGACCGCGAGAGAGAGCAGCGAACCGGTGTACGTCAGGGTGGGCCGGAACGGCGCCCCGTGGCCGAGGAACGCGGCGAACGGTGCCATCAACAGTGCCCCGTAGGCCATGGAGTAGCCGGTGCCCTGCACCACCGGGACGCCCACTGCCTGGGTCTTTCCGGAGACCACGTTGCCCAGGCAGAAGACCAGGGTGCCGAGCGTACTGCCCAGCCCGCGGGTGGGATTGTCGTGGCCGCAACGGCTTCCGAAGGGAGCGTGCGGGCTTCGACGAACCCCGGTATCAGTCCCGTTCGATGGTCGTCGGGTTGGGGAGCAGTGCCCATTGGTCGCCTTGTTGCGACAGGCGCATCAGCGTGAGTGCCTTCACCGGCAGTCTCTCGGTCCGTAGCGCGTGCAGGTCCGGGCTCGGGGGGAGATCCCGGGTGGCGGCCTCAAGGAGGGTGCCCAGCGTCGCGGCGTTCCCCGCCAGGGGGGCCAGCGCGCCTGTGATCAGGCAGCTGAGCACCTTGCGGCGGAGGACGGAGGGGTCGTCGTTGAGGAGTCGGCCGGTGAGCGGGGGCGCGGGGAGGCCGTGTCGGGCGAGTCGGGCCGGGCTGATCCGGATGTCGGCGAGGTCGCGGTAGACCAGTCGGCGGGGCCACCCGTCGGCGTCGAGGACCGCGAGGAGGTTCTGGCCGTGCGCTTCCAGGGCTATCCCCAGGGCGAGCAGGTCCAGGCAGACGCCGAGGGCCAGGCGCCCGAACTCGGTGCTCCGTGCCAGGCGTTCGCGAGGGGTGTGGGCCTGGAAGTACTGGGGCAGTTCGGCCACGGGGACCACCTGTTCCCCTGTCCCGGCGTACACATACGGTGACTGGCGCAGGACAGCGGCCAGGTCCGGTGTGCCCGCCCCCGCTGCGGCCAGTGTGCGTGCGATGTGCAGGCGGCCGTCCAGGCGGTCCGCGACGCGCTCGACGACCTCGCATGTGGCCAGGGCGCAGTCCACGGAGTAGGCGGACAGGTCCCGTACCGCGGAGGTGAGTTGTGTGCTCAGTGCGGTCTTGACGTGCGTCTGTGTGTCGAGGGCGAGGGTGCGGAGGGACAGCAGGGGATGGGCCTGCGGCCCGGGCAGCAGCGTCCGGCCGTTCAGTACGTGTGCGGCCTGCCATGGATGCACCGGGATCAGCGTGGCGTCTCCGTCCCGCAGTGGGGAAGGCCACGGGCCCCGCACCACCGCCCCCGTCACGGGCGCGAACCGCAAGGCCACCACCGGCCGGTGCTCGGGCGCGTAGGCCAGCTGCTCGGTGGCCGAGAAACCGGGTCGGGACCGGCAGCCGGGATGGTAGGGATGGCCGTCCGGCGACCGCTGTTCCCACTCCCAGGGCGCCACGGGCGGCCCGGCCGGACGAGGGGCCGTCCGGGACAGTGCCAGGGACGCGACGCTGTGGTCGAGCTCGGCGGCGAACCGCTCGCCGCCCGCCACGTGCAGCGCCGTCATCAGCCGGGCCGGATGGTCGTACGGGGTTCCGTCCAGTTGCAGGGCGGTGACCGCTGTTCCCGTCGCCCAGGGATCCGACGGCGGGCCGTGCAGCCGTCGCCCGTCCGCGAGGCGCAGGGTGACACCGTCGCTCCCGACGGCCCGGGTGGCGATCCAGGGCAGCGGTTCATGGACCAGCCCGCGCCACAGGCGGGCCAGCACCGCCGCCCGTGCTCCGGGAAGGGCGGCAAGGTACGCGGAGGTCAACTCGGGGCGAATGCTTGCCAGTTCCCTGGTGACATCCTGCTCGGCGGCTGTATGGCACACGCACGTGTCCTACCGCGCGCCAACCCGCCTCACACATACTGACGGGCGATGAACCCCTACGCCTGCGAAGCCGACGCACTGGCCGTGACGCCGCTGCTCAACTGCCTCCTGCGGGAAGCCGCCGTACTGGCCGGGGAACCGGTCGTCGCCGGCCGCGCCGTCCACCGCCTGTGCGCCACCGGCCGGATGCTGAGCGTCCGCACCGGCCACCGGCCCTCCGCACCCCGGCTCTGGACCGGCGGCGCCTGGCACCCCCTGCGCCATGCCGACCTCGTCGATCTCACCGTCCAGGAGATGCGTGCGGTCACCGGACGCGCCAACGCCGTTCTGGCCGCCGAGATGGCCGACAGCCGTAGGGCAGTTGAGGCCCTCCTTGCGGCGCGTGCCCGCCGCACCCCGCCCGAGAGCCTGTGGTTGCGCTCCGAACAGGCCCTGGTCATGGGCCACCCCTACCACCCCGCCCCCAAGGCCCGCAGCGGCGGCGGCCCGCCCGAGACCTGGTTGCGCTACACGCCCGAGACCCGTGCCCGTTTCCCCCTCGTCCTGCTCGGCATACGCGAGGACGCGGTGCTCGACGAGGGCGACACCCGCTGCCTGGACGCCCTGGGCCAGGCTCCTTTGGGCTTTCGGCTGCTGCCCGCCCACCCCTGGCAGCTCGATCTCACCCGGCACCTGCCCGCGGTGCGCGCCGCCTTCGCCGCGGGCCGTCTCGTCCGGCTGGGCCTCACCCCCTGGGCGGTCCAGGCCACGGCCTCGGTGCGCACGGTCCACGTGCCCGGGAGCCCCGAACGCCCCGGAGCGGTGGGGGACCTGTTCCTGAAGTTCAGCCTGGACGTGCAGATCACCAACGACATCCGGCGGATTCGGGGACACGAACTCAGCCAGGCGCGCCGCGTCGACCCGCAGGTCACCGCGGCCTTCCGGGATGTGGGCGGCCGTGCGGCATGGCTGAGTGAACGTGGGCATCGCACGGTTCGCGGTCTGGAGGAGACCTTCCCCGTCGTCGTGCGCGACGGCCTGGACGGTCATGTGGTCCCGGGAGCCACCGCCGTGCTGGTCGCCGCACTCACCGAGGGCTTCGACGGCAACCCCCTCGACCGCCTCACCGATCCGCTGCCGTGGTGGTCGGCCTATCTGGACTGTGTCGTGCCGCCGGTGTTGGACGCCTACGCCCGGCACGGCGTCGCGGTCGAGTGCCATGCGCAGAACACCCTTGTCGCCGTGGACTTGGACGGCACCCCCGTCCAGGCGGTCTTCCGGGACACCGAGGGCGCCAAGGTGCTCGCCGAGACACCCCGCGAAGCCGCCTGGCAGCGCCTGGTGTACTGCCTCGTCGTGAACAACCTGACCGAGATCGCGAACGCCCTCGTCCACCGCTTCCCCTGGGTTGCCGACGCGCTGTGGCTGGCGGCGCGGCAGAGGTTCCAGCAGTACGACAAGGAGCACGGCCTCCCGGAAGCCGGGGCGCTCCTCACCGCGGCGACGGTCCCCGGCAAGGCCAACCTGCTGTCCCGCTGGATCGACGCGGACGGTACCGATCCCCGCTATGTCTGTGTCCCCAACCCGCTGGCCTTGCCCCTCCGACTGCCAAAGACACCGCATGTCTCACGCCGCCGGTGACGCCGGTGCGACGGCCACCGCACGGGAACACCAGGGCAGTTCCCGTCGTACGCCGCGGCAGCAGGTCCGGTGACCGCTGCCCCGTCCCCTCCCACCCGCTCAGTCCCAGTCCCGCTCCAGTGCGTCCACGCTCGGTGTGGCTCGGCCGATCCGCAGCCGGGCCCGTGCCTTGTCCACCAGTGGGTACTTCTCCCGTTGGGCGCGCACCCTGCTGTTCAGTTCCTCGACCAGCCGCTCGGAACGCTTCTCCACGTCCAACTCGTCCAGGATCCGATCGATCTCGGCCAACAGCGCGCCGTGCAGCTGCCACTGGCGCGGATGCTTCTGCACCCCGTCCAGCAGCAGATGGGCCACCACCTCGCGACTGTCGCGGCTCGCGGCCAGCTCCTGCACCAGCCGCTCCTCCGCCTCCTGCGCGTTGGCGGTGACCTGGGTGGTGATGAGTACCGCGAAGCTCTCCACCGCCCGGGCCATGTGGGCGAAGAGCTCGTGCAGCGCGTCGGCGACCTCCGGCTCGAACAGCGGCTCGTCGGTCCGGGCCTTGGCCAGATCGGTCAGGGTGCGGCAGGTGGTGCGCAGTACCACCGCGGAGATCTCCAGGGCGTCCAGTCCGGTGCGCAGTACGACGCGGGAGAGCAGGCCCTCCTTGACGCGGGGGTTGAGCCGCAGGCTGTCCTCGGCCTGCCGCAGTTCCGCGTCCACCTGCACGATGTCGTGGTCCAGGCGCCGCGCCTCGTGCAGCCGTTCCGCCGCCTGTGCCACCGTCGTGTGGCCCTGCACCTGACGGCCCAGGCTCAGCAGCAGGTCGTGCATCCGTCCGGCGAGGCCCTCGATGGCCTCACTGGCGGGCTGCACCCACAGCGGCGGCACGAACAGCACGTTGAACAGCAGTCCCACGACGGCGCCGATGAGAGTCTCCAGCACCCGGTCCCAGGCCGTCGCCGCCACCCGTGTCGTGGTCACCCCCAGTACCAGCATCGCGCTGATCGCCACCTCCGGCACGAACTCGCCGGCCCGGACGAACCGTCCGATCACCAGCGACGCCAGGATGATCAGCCCCAGGCTCCACCAGGTCAGGCCCACCAGCGAGCTGAAACCGATGGCGATGACCACCCCCACCACCACCGAGTTCACCCTGCGCACGCTGGTGGTGAGTGTGGTGTAGAGGGTGACCTGGACGACGAGGAGTGCGGTGAGCGGTGCGGTCAAGGGCGCCGGCTCGCTGCTCAGCAGCAGGGCGACGACGTAGGAGATGACGGCGGCGATGGTGGAGCGCAGCGTCTGGGCGACCACCGGTTCGGTGTGCCGCCGGACGAGATCCAGCAAGGGGTCGGTAACGTCGCCCACTTTGTCCCCTTCTCCCGTTTTGCTCCGAAGGCAACATTAGGGCCTCGATCGGTATTCGCTTGCGCGGTCCGGCTGGCGTCCGCCGTCCTTCGTGACCTGGGTGGTGCGCCGTGCGCTGCAGCGTCGTGCACTCTCGCGCCGCCCGGCCCTGCTACGTCCCGCGTCGTCGGCGCCGTGTGTACGCCACCGATGGGTTGCCAGTTCCGCTTTGACGGTATTTCATGTATCTCGTCCCCCCTTCGCTTTGGTGCCCGGCAGGTTGATGAAGCCCTGGGGCCATGGCGACGGCGCCCCGACCCGGCCACCCTGGAAGGGCAGCGAGACGCCCGGCGGGACGCGTATCCCCGCCGCCGAATCCACCCGCGCCTCACACCGCTGCCCCGCACCCCTCAGGAGACCCGATGAAGTCCCTTCGCCTGCTCGGTATCGCGCTGCTCGGCCTCGCGCTGGCCACGGCCGTCGCGCGGCCGGTCGCTCCCACCGGCCAGCACGCCGAGGCCGCGGCCGTGGCCGCACACCACACCGTCAACGTCACGGGCGGGGACAGCGGCTGGGGCTAGCCCACGGATCGTGGCCGCCCCGAGACCGCCCACCCCGCGCCATCGGAGGAAAGGTGTCCGAGAAAAACCCCCTGCCCCCGGTTCTCCAGTCGTTCGTCGACGAGCTCGCGCTCTGCGTGGCCACACACGGGGACAAGGGGTCCGCCCTCTTGTGGACCGAGGCGGACGAACACCTCCTTCTCCTGTACCACGTATGGCTGTTGGACCGGATGTCGTCGATGCACGGCGTGCCCGTGTCCGGTGCGCCGGTCGCCGCCGGATCGGAGAGTGCGCGGCTCACCACCGCCCTCGGCCAGGTGCTCGGCCGCGCCGTGCGGGCGTACTACCACGTACTGCCCGCGGGCGGGGCCAGCGAACGGATCGGCTTCGGCGACGACGAAGCCACCCTGAGCGTGGCCGAGGGCGCCTGCCGGGTGCGTCTGTGGCCGATCACGGGCGAGGAGCAGGCGGCTCCGGACCTGCGGTTACGGGAGGGGCAGTCGCTCTTCGTGCCGGGCGGTCACGTCTACGCGGTGTCCGATGTGCACACGCCCACCGTCCTGATGGCGCTTGTCCTCGGCGAGCAGAACTGAGAGCTGGCCGGCGCGTGCCGGATGCGGCAGCCTGACGCGTCCGCCCTGCCGTGACGCGTCGTTCGGTTGCCGTGCCGGGCGCCATCTGCCCGCTTGACGCCGGTCCTCAGCTCCACCAGACGTGGAAGTCGGTGGGCAGCGACCTCAGCGCGGTCAACTCGGCCGCCAGGCCGGGCGCCGACGCCTCGATCCGTTCCCCGTCCACCAGCGGGGCGGAGCTGTAGATCTTGCGCAGCGAGAAGTCCCAACCTGGACGGTCCTTGGGGGCTCGTCCGGCGATGACGTGCAACCGGTGCGGTTCGTAGCGGATCATGGCGCTCTCCGCTCGCGTGGTGGCGCAGGAGTCGAACGCGGTCCACAGCTGCGGATCGGTGAGCCGGGCGAGTTCGGCCGGGGTGAGGGGGGTGTCGTCGAGCAGTTGGCGGGCCAGGCGGCGGACCACCGATACCGGGCCCACGTTGTCCCAGGAGGTGTGCAGCCGTGCCTCCGCGCAGACCAGGTCGACGAGCGTGGCGGCGGTGTCGCGGTCGGCCGACACCGCGCCGTCCTTGAGGTCGAGTCGGGCCAGTATGGCGGCGGGATCGGCGTCGAGACGGCCGGCGGCCCGGCCGCTGCGCACGTAGGAATCGAGATGGTCGAGATTCAGCAGGCCGGGGTGGCCGGTGAGCGGCGAGGGCGGCTGCCCGTCGAGGAGGGCGACGACGGCGCCGGCGTCGATGCCGTGCTTCTCCAGTACGGGCCGGACCGGGGCGGTCCGCACCGACTGCGCGCCGAGGGCGTGATGGTTGAGGCCGGCGGTGCCTTCGAAGGTGTGGCTCATCGGCAGGTGACCGATGTCGTGCAACAGCGCGGCGGCCCGGAGGAGTTCGTCCTCCGGGCGGAAGTGCGCGACCAGCGCGAGGACGCCGAGGGTGTGCTCAAGCCGGGAGTAGGACTGCAGGGTGCTGAGCGTCGAGGCCCCGCCGTGCGCGACGAAGTGCAGGCGCCGCAGCGGTCGGGTGCGCAGCAGGTCGACCTCCACGGGGTTCAGGCGGACGGAGATCCGCCACAGGGGGTCGGTGAACACCGGGGCCAGGCCCACGACATGGGTGGGGACGGGCGAGGCGGCGCCACCCCCGGAGTCCGGCAGCGATCTCTGATCCGTTCGGCTGTCCACCAGTTCACTTTAGGGTGGACGCAGGGCAGGCGGTCGCTGCGGTACAGCCCGGACGCCGGGGGCGGGCGGGTGGCTCAGGCGACGGCCTCGTCCGGGGCCGTTGCCTCCTGCGCGTTTTCCGGGGCGGTGTTGCGGTCTTCCGCCGTCGGGGGGTGCGGCCGCGGCTCGTCCGGGGAGAGCAACCCGCGGGCCGCCGCCGCCACTCCGGCCTGGAAGCGGCTCTCCGCCCCCAGCATCTGCATGATGTCGGCGATGTGCCGGCGCACCGTCCGCAGTGACATGCCCAGCCGTCGGGCGATCGTCTCGTCCTTCACCCCGGCCGCGAGCAGCCGCAGGATCGTCCGGTCGAGGTCCTTGGAGACGGATTCCAGGCCGTCGGCGGCGGCGTCGGAGAACGGCTGGGCCAGGGCCCAGGTCTGCTCGAAGAGGTCACACAGGAAGCGGACCACGGAGGGCTGCCGGATCGCTATCGCGCCCCAGGTGCCGCGGTGGTCGGGGAGGAAGGCCAGTTCCCGGTCGAAGATGATGGCCCGGCCGAAGAGTTGATGTGCGGTGCGGTATTCCGCGCCCATCGCGCCGACCGTCGCCACGTATGCCTGGCTGGGGCTGTTGAAGCGGGCGGTGTGGTGGTAGAGCGTGCGGATGGCGACGCCGCGCCGCAGCAGTTGGGTGTCCCGGGTCAGGGCCTCCTTGAGCACCTCGGGGCGCCGGGCCCCGCCGGGCTGGACGCTGAGCAGCTCCTCCCGGCACTCGTCGGCGGCCCGGTTCAGGGCCGCCCGCACCTCGGTGGGGCCGGGAATCGTGGACAGGTCCGCGCGTGCGCTCTCTAACCCGTTGCCGTAGTACTCGGCCAGCCGGGCGAACTGGTCGTGCACGGCACGTAGTTGAGTCTGCTGCTGATGGATGGATTCCTTCAGGCGGCCGGTGACGACGGCCGCCGCCAGGTGCGGATCGACGGCCCACAGCCGGCCGTCCTCCTCCGGGGCGGGCTGCACCAGTCCGAGGTCCACCAGCTTCTCCGCGGCCCGGTGGACCTGCGCCTCGGTCAGGTCCTCCTCCTGCGCCAACCGGGGTGCCGCCAGGCGGCCGTGCCGTGCCACCCACCGGTAGACGGCGATCTCCGCGGCGTCGAGCCGATGCCCGGTGGCGAGTACGCCATCACCGGTCTGCTGGCCCATTGCATGCTCCTCTTCCGTTGTCCCGCCGGCGCTATGGGACCCGCGGCCTCCCGCGCCCGTGCGCCCGTCCGTCCCCGGACCCGCGCCCGGCCCCACCGACATTTCGTGCGGAGCACCGGATCTTGACTATGCACAGCGTGGGTAATGCCTGTCCAAGACACGTTGAACATCACCCTCATAACCATTGGGCATGGGCGTGAGCTGGCCTCATGTCCGTGCGTCACGACGGGGCGGCGTCGGCCGGAGCCCGGACATGACGCGCGCCGTCCCTGGGCTCTGCGCGCTCCCGCGCTCCTGAATTCCTCAAACTTCCCTATTTCTCTTGCAGGTAGGGAAGGTTACGGTAATCGCATGAGCGATCGTTTCTACTCCGTGGAGCAGGTGGCGGCATGGCTGGAGCTGCATGTGCGCACCGTCCGCAACTACATCCGTGACGGGCGGCTCCCCGCGGTCCGGATCGGCAAGCAGTACCGCATCGCGCACGAGGACCTGGAGGCCTTCGCCGGCCGCCCGGTCCCCGCGCCCGACGGCGGGCCGGCCGAACGGCGGCGCCACAGCGAGGCGTCGAGCATCGTGGAGATCGAGGGCGTCGGTCCCGAGACGGCCGACCGCTTGAGCACGCTGCTGGTGGCCTCGGTCGCCGACCGCGGCCCGGGCGCCCGACCGCTGCGGATCGAGACGGTCTACGACAAGGACCGGGCCCGGATGAAGGTCGTCGTCCTGGGCGGACTGGCCGACACGGCCCGGCTGTTCGCCTACATCGAGGGGGTGCTCACATCATGAGTACGAGTACGAGTACGAGTACGAGTACGAGCGCGGGGACGGCGGCGGGGGCGAGTGCCCTCTACAAGTCCGAAGCCGGGGCGGCGCAGATCCTGGACCGCTACCGGGAGGTGTTGAGCGGCTGGCCGGTGCCGGCGGAGCAGGTGCGGGTGCCGACCCGGCACGGGGAGACCTTCGTCGTCGTCTCCGGGCCGGAAGACGCGCCGCCCGTGGTGCTGTTGCACGGCTCGGGAGCGAACGCGTCGATGTGGCGGGACGACGTCGCCTCGTGGTCCCGGCACTTCCGCACCTACGCCGTGGACGTCGTCGGCGAACCGGGCCTCAGCGCCCCCAACCGGCTGCCGCTCGCCTCCGATGCCCATGCGTGCTGGCTGGACGACGTGTTGGAAGGCCTCGGCGTCGGCGAGACGGCCGTGGTGGCGACCTCGCTCGGCGGGTGGCTGGCGCTGGACTACGCCAATCGCCGGCCGGAGCGGGTGACGCGGCTGGCGCTGCTGTGCCCCGGCGGCGTGGGCCGGCAGAAGACGGCGTGGATGTTCAAGGTGCTGCCGCTGCGGATGCTCGGGCGGAAGGGCATGCGGCGTTCGGCGCAGATCGGTACGGGCCTGGAGGCGCCCGAGTGGGCGGCCGTGCTCGACACCGTGGTCCTGACCTTCACGCACTTCCGGCCGCGTACGGAGCGGCTACCGGTCTTCTCCGACGAGGAGTTGGGACGGCTGGCCATGCCGGTGCTGGCGGTCGTCGGGGGCCGGGACGTCCTCTTCGACTCCGCGGGGACGGCGCGGCGCCTGCGGGCACAGGTGCCGCAGGCGACGGTGCACCTGCTGCCCGAGGAAGGGCACGCCCTGCCCGGCCAGACCGCAACCGTCCTGGAATTTCTGCGGAGTTGAGTGACCCGTCGGCGTGGGCCGGCCACCCCGCGCACGGGACTGGCGCGGCACACCCTGGGTACGGTTCCGCCGATGACCGTGCCGGTGCACTGGACGCTGCCGAGGCGGGTGGGCGACCGCAGCCCACCCGCCGCCGCTCGTGACGCCCACCGGACCGGCGCCACCACGCCGCGCCACCCCGACGCCCCGAGGAGCACGCATGAATCTCCGTGACGACGCCCGCGCCCTGACCGACGACCTGGTACGGCTGCGCCGCACCCTGCACCGCATCCCCGAGGTCGGCCTCCAACTGCCCCGCACCCAGGAGGCGGTACTGGCCGGACTGGACGGTCTGCCGCTCGAGGTGACCACCGGCGAGGGGCTCAGCTCGGTGACGGCGGTGCTGCGCGGCGGGGCTCCCGGGCCGGTCGTCCTGCTCCGCGGCGACATGGACGCCCTGCCGGTCGCCGAGCACACCGGCCTGGACTTCGCCGCC
Organism: Streptomyces sp. NPDC093097; assembly: GCF_044754325.1. Lineage (NCBI taxonomy): Bacteria > Bacillati > Actinomycetota > Actinomycetes > Kitasatosporales > Streptomycetaceae > Streptomyces > Streptomyces sp. NPDC093097. The sequence goes on along the minus strand of NZ_JBIVOW010000005.1, from coordinate 312,901 downwards.
GACAACGGACGGATGCACGCCTGCGGCCACGACCTGCACACCACCATGCTCATCGGCGCCGCCAGACTGCTCGCCGCGCACCGCGAACGGCTCGCTGGCGACGTGGTCTTCATGTTCCAGCCCGGCGAGGAGGGCTTCGACGGCGCCCGGCATATGCTGACGGAGGGGCTGCTGGACGCGGCCGGTCGGCGGCCGGAGGCGGCGTACACCGTCCACGTGCTGTCCGCGGGGCTGCCCAGCGGCGTCTTCAAGACCCGCGGCGGCCCGGCGCTGGCCGCGGCCAGCACGCTGCGGGTGACCGTCCGGGGTGCCGGCGGACACGGGTCGATGCCGCACCGCGCCAAGGACCCGGTGCAGGCGGGCTGTGCGATGGTGACCGCGCTCCAGACCTGGATCACCCGCACCTTCGACGTCTTCGACCCGGTGGTCCTGACCGTCGGCACCTTCCACGCCGGCACCCAGAAGAACATCATCCCGGACACCGCGGCCTTCGAGGCGACCGTCCGCAGCTTCTCCGACGCCGCCCAGGCCCGGCTCAAGGACGGCACGGTGGAGGTGTGCCGGGGCATCGCCGCGGCGTACGGGGTCGAGGTGGACGCGGAGTTCGCCGAGCTGTACCCGGTGACCGTCAACGACCACACGGAGGCGGAGTTCGCGGCGCACACCGTCCGCGAGGCCCTCGGCGAGGAGCGCTTCGCCCCGCTGCCCCAGCCGCTGCACGGCTCGGAGGACTTCTCCCGGGTCCTGGACGAGGTCCCCGGCGCGATGCTCTTCCTCGGCGCCCCGCCGGCCGGCGCCGACCCCGAGCACAGCCCCAACAACCATTCCCCGCTCGCCGAGTTCGACGACGCGGTACTGGCGGACGGCACGGCGCTCTACGCGGAGCTGGCGGCCCGGCGGCTGGCACACCCCGCCCGGCCGTAGACGCGGCTACCCGCGGGGCTCGTGCCGAGCGGCGTGGGAGAGATGCGCGAGCACGCGGTCGGCCTCGTCCAGATGCGGCTCCCGGACGACGTAACGGGTGATGCCCCAGCGCCGCTCGTGGCCGGCCATGGCGGCCGCGATCTCCTGCACCGTTCCGACCCACGCATACGGCGAGGCCAACACCTCGGCCGTGGTGGTCTCGAAACGCTCGGCGATCCGATGTGCCGCACCCTGGGCGTCGTCGGTGATCTCCACTGTCTGGACCAGTGCCTCACGGCCGGGGGCGGCCACCCGGCCGGCGGCTCCTTCTTCGACGAGGGCCACCTGCCGGTCGATGTCCTCACCGCTCCACCGCGCCTCATGGCTGAACCCGTCGGGCAGCGTGCGCCCCAGTCCGCTCAGCGCCACGACGTCCGCATGCTCACCGGCCCACCGAAGCAGGGTCGAGTTGCCCCCGCCGAACGTGAAGGGCACCGGCTGCTGGATGGGCAGGGGAGCGGTGAGCCGGGCCTCGTACGCGCGCGCCTCGGGGCCGTCGAGAGTGACGGTCTCGCCCGCGAGGAGCGCACGGCTGGCCTCGGCCACGGCCACGAAGCGCCGCACGCGCCCGGCGACGTCGGGCCGCTCCCTTCCCAACATGGCCCATTCGGCCGGTGTGTGGCCTGCGCCCAGTCCCAGCCGCGCGCGTCCGCCGGAGAGCACGTCCAAGGTCGCGACGTCCGACGCGAGCAACAGCGGTTCGCGGACGCCGGCATGAGAGACATAGGTACCAAGACCGAGGCGCTCGGTGACCGCAGCGGCGGCGGCCAGAGCGACGAAGGGGGAGGCGACAGCGCCGGGATGATCGGCCGCGAGCAGCGCGTCGTATCCGGCCGCCTCCACACGAGAGGCCAACGCCGCCCAGGAAGCGGCATCGCGGGGCTTCGCCTGCACTGAAATGACGGGTATCGACATGGCCGCAAACTAGGCCCGCCAGAGGCCGGACGAAGGACGTTCCGCGGGAGGCGAACATCCCTCCGCCCCTGGCGTACCGACCAGCCGCAGCCCACAACGCCCGAACCGCCACGAAACCAAGGCTCCCACCGACGTCCATGACAATTGAGGGCTTCTTCCAACCTCTGCTCATGGCGCGTGCCGACTCTTGAAGCGGATGCCGTCCTGGTCCTCTGGTCTGCTGGGGGACGCCGCCTCGGAGCCCGGCACCCCACCCCGCCACCACCCCGGCATCCTCCACGTCAAGAACTCAGTAGCGAAGTCGAGCCATCGCAGGCGAACATGCACCGCATGACTGACCAACCCGCGCGGTGGACCGAGGCAACCGTCTACCCCGACATGTGGGCCGATCCGGACACGGACCCCCGCAACAGCAACGGCCCCAGTCCGGACGGGGAACTCGCCACACTGCACGACTGCCTGACGAACTACCGCATGACCCTGCGGATGAAGTGCGAGGGCCTGGACGCGGAGCAGTTGGCCCGCCGATCGGTTCCGCCGTCGACGATGTCACTGCTCGGCCTGATCCGGCACCTCGCCGAGACGGAACGGGACTGGCGCGACTGGATCAGCGACGGTGACCCGCAGCCGAAGCTGTACGGCAAGCGTGACGCCGACTTCGACGGAGCGGTCGCCGAACAGGCGGTGGTCGACGCCGCGTACGCCGATCTGGAGCGTGAGCAGGCCGCGACCGACGCCGCGCTGGCCGAGCACCCGGACCTGGGCGCGCGGGTGGGGAAGGACGGCATCGCGATTCGGGAGCTGATCGTGCACCGGATCGACGAGTACGCGCGCCACTGCGGGCATGCCGACCTGCTGCGCGAGTGCATCGACGGACGAGTGGGCCAGTAATCATCCCCCTCAGGCATGGACTTGGGATCCCGGCCCGACTCCGGCCGAAACCTCGGACGCGCCTGGACGCGATTCCACGGAACCGGTGCGGAGCCATGGCGGGCCCGCCAGGATGGGGCGGGTGACAGCTCCGACCCCAGACCTCTGGCACCACTACGGCCGCACCCGCGCCGCGCACGACCGCGCCGTCCCCGGGACCTTCTCCTGGAACTGGGCCCAGAACGGCGGCCCCGCCGCGGAAGTCCTCGGTGAGCTGGCGGGACGGGTCGTCGGCGACCTCGGTGCCGGGTCCGCCCGGCACGCCGCCCATCTGGCCGCCCACCACCAGCCCGCCAGGGTCGTCGCCCTCGACGCCTCACCGGCGCAGCACGCACTGGCCACCGACCTCTTCGGCCACCTCGCGCCGCGCCTGCGCCTGGTGGCGGCCGAAGCCGTGCCGTACTTGCACGGATCGGCCGACACCTACGACGTGCTGTACAGCGTCTTCGGCGCACTGGACTTCACCGACCCGCGCGAGCTGCTGCCGGCGGCAGCAGCCGCCCTGCGGCCCGGGGGCCGCCTGGTGTTCTCCACCCTCGCCCACTACCTCAACGGCGTGCCTGCCCAGGCCGACGTCGTACCCGCCGACATCCCGGCGCGGACACCGGAGGGAGCACCGACCACCATGCGCCGCTGGGTGCTCCAGGGACAGGTCTGGACGACGGCCCTGCACACGGCCGGGTTCACCCGGATCACCACCGACGTGCTGCCGTCCACCACCGAAGGTCCGCGCACCGCCGACACGCTACTGGTGACGGCGTTCCTGCGCTCCTGAGTGGCCGAAACCCCAGCACACGAACGGCCGTTGAAGTGCCATGGCGGCAGCAGCCAGTGCTGAGTAGTCGTCCGTAAGTGCGGCGCGGCCACCGTTGCTCCTGGCCACAAGCCAGGTTGCGCCAGCAGCAGCATCGCCCGGGGTATCTGGTCCGGTGTCCGGCCTTGCCCCGTCCCGTTTCCCGTTCGGAGCGCTCCTGGGCTCTTCTCGGCGTCGAGGTTCAGGCCCCTGTCGTCGGTCGCGGGGCTACGCTGACCCGATGATCGAGGACGGCGCCGCCGACAGGGGCAGTGTGACCACGGTGCGGCGGATCGGCGAGACGATCCGCCGGCCGGTCGGCGAGTGGACGCCTGCGGTGCATGCCTTGTTGACCCATCTGGAATCGGTGGGCTTCGCGCGGGCCCCGCGGGTCCACGGCACCGACGGCACCGACGAGGTGCTCTCGCTGCTGCACGGCGAACCGGCTTTCTCACCCTGGCCGTTGGCCCTGCGGTCGACCGTCGGAATCAGCGAACTGGGGTCCTGGCTGCGTGACTACCACGACGTCGTCCGGGACTTCCGGCCGCCGGCCGACGCACGGTGGCAGGGTCAGGAAGACGAGTGGCGGCCAGGCACGGTCATTCGGCACGGCGACCTGGGCCCGTGGAACTCCATCTGGAACGGCGACCACCTGTCCGGCTTCATCGACTGGGACTTCGCAGCGCCCGGCGAAGCCCTCGACGACCTCGCGCAGCTTGCCTGGTACGCCGTGCCGGTGCGGCCCGTCGAGCAGCAGCGAAGGGCACTGGGCGCCGGCGAGCACGCCTTGCGAAGTCGCCTCGACGCCCTGTGCGCGGCCTACGGGGCCCAACCGGCGGCAGTCCTCGACGCGTTGGATACCGTCCAGTCCCGCGAGGCTGCGCGCATCGAACGGCTCGGCCGGCGAGGCCGCCAGCCATGGGTGACGTTCCTCGCCCGCGGCGACGCGGCCGAGATGCTGGCCGAACAAGCCTGGCTCCGTTCGGAACGCGATGTTCTCCTCGGCGGTTCGGGCGGCTGAGCACGGCCGGTGGTGTCGGCGGCGTGCGGTGAGTCGGCGGGACTCCACTCGTCCTCGCAGGGATGATCCGCGCCGGTGCCCTGCCGCAGTGCGTGATCCTCAGGGGTTGCGCGTGGCGGGTGGTCGGGCGGGAGGCTGGTCGGATACCCGAGGGGAAGACGACCGACTGCTGTCGCGTCGGCTCGTGCGCTTGGGGCGGCCCAGGACGACTCCGGCCAGGATCAGGACCAGTCCGCCCAGTTGCTGCCCGGTCAGCACCTCCCCGGCGACCGCTGTGCCGAGCAGTACGCCCGTTACGGGGTTGAGCAGTCCGATCAGCCCGACTGTTCCCGCGGGCAGGTGCCGCAGCCCGGTGAACCAGGCGGTGAAGGCCAGTGCGGTGGCGATCAGGGCGACGTAGCCGAACGCGAGGACCGTCGGTGTGGAGAGTGGGGGCGGAGGGCCTTCCACTGCCGCCGCGACCGGGAGCAGGAACACACCCCCGGCGATGAGTTGCCAAGAGGTCGAGGCAAGAACATCGGCGCTACCGCTCCACCGCTTGGCCAGGATGTAGCCGAAGGACGACACCAGCATGGCGGCGGCCGAGGCGAGGACCCCCGGCACGCTCACCCCTTCCACCCCGGTGAGCACCATGAGGCAGACCCCGCCCAGTCCGATCGCGGCGCCGGCGAGGTGGGCGGCCCGGGGCCGCTCGGAGGCCAGGGGCCAGGCGATGAGCATCATCGTCAGTGGGGACATGGCCATGACGGTCGAGGCGACGCTCGTCGGAAGCAGTTGGGAGGCGGCGTAGACGAGTACGAAGAAGACGCTCATGTTGAGCAGTCCGAGCACCGCGGAGCGCCACCACCACGCACCGTGCGGCCGCTGCCGGCGCAGGGCCAGCAGGACCAGGCCGGCGGGCAGCGCCCGCAGGGCGGCCCCGTAGAGCGGGCGGTCGGCCGGCAGGAACTCGTGTGTGACGAAGTAGTTGGTTCCCCAGGCCACCGGCGCGATTGCGGTCAGCGCCACCCAGCGCATATTAGCTTCCATGGAAGCTAATATAACTTCCCCGGAAGCTATCATGGTGTCCATGGAGCACCGCCAACCACTGGACCGCGTGGCCCGCATTCAGGCCGACTGGCACCGCGAACGGCCCGACGTCGACGTCAGCCCGCAGGGAGTGATCGGCCGACTCCACCGCCTGGCTGGCCGGCTCACCGAGGAACTCTGTCTCGTCTACGGCCGCTACGGTCTCGGCGAGGGGGAGTTCGACGTCCTGTGCGCCCTGCGCCGCGCCGGCGAGCCCTACGAACGGGCGCCCGGCGAGCTCGCCGCGCACACCATGGTCACCACCGGCGCGATGACGAAGAGAATCGACCGCTTGGAGCGAGCCGGACTCGTCACTCGCCGCCGATCCGGCGACGACCAACGCGGCCGGATCGTGGCGCTCACCAAACCTGGGCGAGATCTGATCGACAGAGCCTTCACCGATCACATGCACAACGAACGCCACCTGTTGGACCTGCTGACGCCTGCCGAGGCCGAGTCGCTCGAGACGCTGCTCACCACCTGGCTCGCCCGCATGGAACATCCGCGCACCCCCGACGCCGAGTGATCTGCCGCCCTCCGGGCGAACCCTGATGGACTCCGCCATGGACATCCGACCGCGGCTGCAGCCCACGACCGGCCAGTTCACCGTCCCGATCGCCTGGGGGCGTTGCTCAGGGGGCACTTGTGAGGGGGCCGCCCCGGCGGGCGTTCGTGCGGGGAAAAGGCCCGCCGTGGCGAGCCGCTGAACTCCTGGCGGGCAGATCGGGATGTATGGAAGACGGTCCTGGGCCGCAATCCTCGGCCCGCCTACGCCTGTTCGGGGTAAAAGAACGACGCCTGATCGGTTAACGCCAGGCGGTGTCGGAAAGAGCGATAGCGTCCGCAGTCCTGACGTGGTAACGCTTTCTTCGGAGGAGCTGTGCGGAAATTCGCGATTCTAGCTGTGTCCGTTCTCGCGGCGGCCGGTTCTGTAACAGGATGCGCCTCCTCGTACAAGAATTCCTCCACCCAAGGGGATGCCGACCGGTCCGCATCGCGCTCCGGTGACGTCGCCGCCTCCCACGGTGAAACCCCCTCAGGGCCGGCTGCCAAGGTCCTCTTGAAGGGAGGGAAGAGCGGACACTGTATTCAACGGGCCGGTGAGCGGGCGCGTATGGCCGCCTGCGACAAGGAGAACGCTGACCAAAGACTCATGGTCGTGCCGTACTCCGGGTATCGCAAAATCCAGGTTGCCGGTAAGGACGTATGCATGGCCGCGGTCAGCGTTTTCAAGCGCGTGTCGGCGGTGCGCTTCAATAAATGCGCAAACGACGTCAGTCAGAAGTGGCAACGCACGGAAGCAAGAGCCTTGTGGAGTCGTAACGCGGCCGTGGTGGGTGGCAGTAAGTGGATCAAGGCCGGGCCCGCCTTCGTCGAGCTGGGACACGAAGCGCAGAGGTGGACAGGGGAGAAGTGGGGCTGATCCCCACGCATCTTCAGCCTCGCTGGGAGGCGACCAGGCTTCGGCGTGGCCGCGAGCCCGCGCTACTTGTGGCAGGGGCCCGGCCGAGGCGGTTGAACGCTGAGCCGCCCTTGCTTCCCGTGCGGCACGCCGTGGCCGAGGGCCCTCCCTGCAACCGTCCTCAGTGGTGCCAGGGCAGTTGAACCGGATGAGCGGGGATGCGTCCAGCCGCCAGTTCGGCCGCCAGCTCGGCCAGGCCGAAGGGATAGACGGTTTCGTCGGTGGCCGCCAGGTCGGCGAGGGGCCACCAGCGATACCCGGCGTGGTACTTGCTCTCGTCCGCGCCCTGCCCCGTCACATCGACCTGGTGGGTCGTGACACGAAGAGCGAAGAAGACGTCCCGGAAGATCCCTGCTGCCCATCCGACATCCGCGTATCCGGAGGTCTCCGCGACTGCCGGCCCCAGGGCCTCCGGCTCCACGGACAGGCCCGTCTCTTCGCGCAGCTCGCGGGCTGCCGCCTCGGCCAGGGTCTCCCCGTCCTCGACGCCACCGCCGGGCGTGCACCATCCGTGGCCGCTCTCGGGGGCGTCCGGATCCACGTGGAACTTCAGCATGAGCAGCCGGTCCAGCTCGTCGAGCAACAGAACGCGGGCGGAGACGCGGCGATAACTTTCCTGATCGGGCATGCCGGCAGCGTAATCGGGGCGAAGTCGTCAGGCTGTTGAGTTTCTCGGTCCGGGGAAGGGTCTTCTGGTTCGGCCTGGTCGTCGGGTTTCGTCGGTTCGTGCCCGCGGTGGTTGACGCCCTTGGGTCGGTGGTCCGCATGAGGCGGCCGGGATGCTTGCGCGGTTGTGCGGGGCCGGTCAGAGTGGCAGGGCGTGCTTGGTGTCCGATATTCCCGGTCTGTTGCTTTTGGTGGAGGCGTTCCGCATGGAGGAGTTCGAGCAGTGGGACATCGTCACCGGGGTGGGGCTGACCGCGCTCGGTGTCGCCGCCGGGCGGGCACTGGAGACCGAACGGCCCGACCGCCTGGTCAGCGACCCCTATGCCGAGGCTTTCGTGGCGGCGGCCGATCCGCCGATGCCGGTGCCGCGGCGGCTCGCCGACATCGCGGAACTCCCCGACGTCGCACGTGACATGTGGACCTCGCTGTCGTCGTACCTCGGTGTCCGCTCCCGGTTCTTCGACCGGTTCCTGACGACGGCGGCGGCCGGCGGTATTGCGCAGGTGGTGGTGGCCGCCGCCGGACTGGACACCCGGGCCTTCCGGCTGGACTGGCCGCCGGGCGTCGAGCTGTTCGAGATCGACCAGGCGCGGGTGCTGGAGTTCAAGGACGGTGTGCTCGGCGGACTCGGCGCCCGTCCCCGGTGCGCCCGGCACGTCGTCCCGGTCGATCTGCGGGACGACTGGCCGGTGGCGCTCCGGGACGCCGGATTCGACCGAGGGCGGGCGACCGTCTGGCTGGCCGAGGGGCTGCTGCCCTTCCTGCCCGCCGACGCCGAGCGGCTGCTCTTCGACCGCATCAGCCACCTGTCGGCGCCCGGCAGCCGGCTGGCCGTGGAACACCTGGCGCCGAGCGTCCGGCCGATCATCGAGGACCCGGAATACCGCGAGGCCGGGCGGCAACTCGGCGTCGACATCGTCGAGTTGTGGCACTTCGAGGGCAAGGAGGATCCCGGTCGGCCGCTCGCCGCCGCCGGTTGGGACGTGCGGTCGGTGACCGCGCCCGAGGTCGCGGTCCAGTACGGGCGGCAGCTCCACGGCCTGATGGGGCGCACCGTGGTGCACAGCCGCTTCGTCACCGCCGAGCGGTAGGGCCCGTCCGACGCGGTGGCGTGGACCGGCCCGTGGTCTCCGGTGCCGTGCGTCGCGACGGACCCGCTCGTCCCCGTACCAGGGGTACGGGGACGAGCGGGACCCCCAACGGGGCGGTGTGCAGTGCCAGATGTTCCCCGGCGGTGGCTGTCAGACCCGGGCGCCGGTGTCCCACCGGTCCCGGCGCGGTGCCGTGCGGCGGTTCGGGCGCGGTGCCGTACCGCCGCGCCGTTCCAGGACGACGGCCAGGGGGGTCGCGGTGAACACCGACGACCATGTGCCGACGACGATGCCGATCAGCAGCGCCAGGGCGAAGTCGGTGAGGGTGTCACCGCCCAGCGCGGCGAGTGCGGCCAGGATGAACACCGCTCCCATGCCGGTGTTGACGGTGCGTGGCACGGTGTGCAGCACCGCGAGGTTGGCGAGGTCGGGGAACGGGGTGCCGCGGGTGGTGCTGCGTAGTTCCCGGACACGGTCGAAGACCACCACCGTGTCGTTGACGGAGTAGCCGATCACGGTCAGCAGGGAGGCGAGGAAGACGCCGTCGACGGGTTTGCCGAGCCAGGCGAACACTCCGACGAGCACGATGACGTCGTGTGCCATGGCGACGACGGCCGAGAGGGCGAAGGCCCACCGGAAGCGCACAGCGAGATACACCAGCTGCGCGGCCAGGGCCAGGCCGAGGGCGAGCAGTGCGCCGTTGCGCAGTTCGCTGCCCAGGCTCGGGCCGATCAGTTCGTCCCGGACCTTCTCCGCTCCGTTGCCGAGCTTGTCGACGACGCGGTCCGCCGAGGCCAGTTGGTCGGCCGAGAGCCGTTCGGTGCGCACCGTCAGGCTGCGGTCGCCGGAGGTGGTGACCTGTGCCCGGTCGAGGCCGGCGGTGCCCAGTGCGCTGCGGGCGTGTTCGGCCTCGACCGGTCGGGAGGTGGTGTACTCGATCATGCGGCCGCCGGTGAACTCCACGCCGTAGTCGAGGCCGCGGACGGCGATGCCCGAGGCGGCGAGGAGCGTGGCGACGACGCTCAGCGCCAGCCAGCGGCGGCGGTGCCGCATCAGGTGGGGGCGGCGGTCGGTGAGCCAGGTGCGGACGCGGCCGAGGCCGGCCAGGCCGGTGAGGCGTGGGCGGCGGAGCACCGGGCCCCGGGTGACGGCGAACTCCGCCAGGACCCGGGTGATCAGCAGTGCGCTGATCATCGAAGCGCCCACTCCGACGCAGAGGGTGACGCCGAAGCCGCGTACCGGTCCGGAGGCGAAGGCGAACAGCAGCCCCGCGGCGAGCAGGGTGGTGACGTTGGAGTCGGCGATCGCGCTGAACGCGTTGCGGAAGCCGGCGGCCAGGGCGCTGCGCAGGGTGCGCGGACGTGCGCGGGGGCCGGCCGCGTACTCCTCTCTGGCGCGTTCAAAGACCAGCACGTTGGCGTCCACGGCCATGCCGATGGCCAGGACGAATCCGGCGAGGCCGGGGAGGGTGAGGGTGGCGCCCAGGGCCAGCAGTGCGGCGTAGGAGATCAGTGCGTAGCAGGCGAGGGCGAGTGTGGCGAGTGCGCCGAGCAGGCGGTAGACGACGGTGAGGAACACGGCCGTCAGGGCGATGCCGATGACTGCGGCCTGGGCGCTGGAGGTGATCGCGAGGGCGCCCAGGGTTGGGCCGACGGTGCGCTGTTCGACGACGTCCACCGGGACCGGCAGTGCGCCGCCGTTGATCAGCAGTGCCAGTTCCTGTGCCGTGTCCTGGTCGAAGCCGCCGGTGATCTGGGTGTTGCCGCCGGTGATGCCGATGCCGCAGGCGACGGACGATTCGACCGCCGGTGACGAGATGATCTTGCGGTCCAGGACGATGGCCGCGCGGCGGGCCGGATCGCCCGGTGCGGCGCAGGCCGCCTTGCCGGTCAGCTGGGCCCAGGCCCGTTCGCCGGTGTCGCGCAGTCCGAGTCCGACGGACCAGCCGGTGCCGCGCTCGGCGTCGAACTGGGCCTCGGCGCGGTGTACTTCGGCGCCGGTCAGGGCCGCGGGGCCGAGCCGAAGTGGGGTGCCGGAGTCGTCGGGGAGGACGGTGGCGCGGTCGGCGGGGGCGGTCTTGGCGTCGGGGGCGGTGCCCAGTACCGGGTGGACGGTGAGTTGGGCGGTGCGGCCGAGGACGGCTGCGGCCTCGTCGGGGTCGTGGACGCCGGGGAGTTCCACGACGATGCGGTGGTCGCCGGCGCGGGTGAGCTGCGGTTCGCTCACGCCGAGGGCGTCCACGCGGCGGCGGAGCACTTCCAGTGTGCGGTCGGTGGCGTCCCGGTCGGCGGTGGCGGTGGGGGAGTCGCGGGTTTCCAGGACGAGTTGGGTTCCGCCGCGCAGGTCGAGACCGAGCCGGATCGGCTGGGTCAGGGTGAGGAAGACGGACAGGGCAAGGATGGCGAGCGCGAGTAGCGCCCGCACCCTTGTGGCGCGGGTCAAGATGCCTCCAGCAGGCATGGGTGGGCCGCGGGTGCGGCCCGGTGGGATGGATGTGCGGTGGGGCTGGAGGCGGGGCGGGGCGCGGTCCCGGCACCGGCCGGCGTAGCTGAGCGAGTCGGCGGTGACGGTGGGGGGCGGAGCGTTGCGGGCTGTGCGGCGTGGTGGGCCCGCGGTGCGGAGGGTGGGGAGGGTGCCGGGTGGCGGGGTGTGGTGGGGGAGGTGGCGTGGTGTGGGGCAGGTGAGGTGGGGGAGGCCGTGGTCGGCGATGTCGTGGGGTGCGGTGGGGTGCGCCCGGGGCACGGTGAGCGGGGCGGCGGTGGCCGCCGTCGCGGCTGAGGTGAGCCCGGGGAGGACGAGGGCTATCGCGGCGAGGAGGGCGAGCAGCGCGGAGCGGCGCCGATTGGTGCCTGTCGCCACCGTCCTGTCTGCCCCTGCCCTGCGGGCGGCGACGGGAAGGTGACGGCAGAACTCAGCCATGTGAGCAGACACAGTACGCAAACCCTCCCTTACCGAAACTCTGCCATGCCCTCGCTTCCGGTGACCGGCCGGGCCCGTCCCCTCCCTACAGGCGACGTGGCCGGCTCGTATCCCGCGGCGGCTTCCCCAGGTCAACGCATCAAGCTGGCAAAGAAGTTGCAATACCGGGCAGTAGTCGACGGAAAGGTGGCCGAAAGATGTCGGTGCCGGAGGACTGGAGGGGACGCGGCCCCAGCAGCTGATCGAACTGCACGCGGATCGGCCGCCCGCCGCCCGCGTCTACGACGTCCTGCTCGGCGGCAAGACGAACTACCCGCGGACCGGGAGGCGGCCGACCGGACGCTCGCGGCGCTGCCGCGCGCCGCCACCCTCACACGCCAGAACCGCGCCTTCATGCACCGCGCTGCCCGCCATCGGGCGGCCGAGGCCGGCGTGCGCCAGTTCCTGGACATTGGCACCGGCATCCCGACCTCGCCCGACCTCCACGAGAGCGTGCAGTCGGACGGGAGCTGACGGACGCCCTGGCGCCCGGCAGCTGTCCGGCCCTGACCTACGTCAGCGAAGACTTCGAGCCGGACGCGCTCCAGGAGGTCTCGGACTCCTCCAAGGCCAAGGGCTCCCAAGTCGACGCGCACAGAAGGAACGAGGTGCTGCGCTTCTTCGACCGCTTCGACCGCTTCGACGGCTTCGACCTGGTCGATCCCGGCTGACGGTGGTCCACCGGTGGCGCCCGGACCCCGTGGAGCTGGGCGCCATCACCTGCTCCGACACGGACGTTCCGCTGTATGCCGGGGTCGGCCGCAAGGGCCGAGCTGCCCCGTGAACGCCGTTGCGTCGGCGGTCGGTTGGCGGGCCGGGTGTCAGTCGGCGGCCGGCAGTGCCGCCCACACCGCCTTGCCCGCGGCGGTCGGGGTGGTCCACCCCCATGACGAGCTGAGGCAGTCGATGATGTGCAGCCCGCGTCCGCTCTGGGCGAAGTGGTCGGCCTCCCGTATCACCGGGACGTCCGAGCTGTGGTCGCACACCGTGCACAGGACGAGGTCCCGGCAGCGCAGCAGCCCCAGCCAGAGGGGATGCGGGGTGGCGTCCCGGGGCTGTCCGGCGGGTCCGGTGAGCCCGTAGCGCAGGGCGTTGGACAACAGCTCGGTGACGACCAGCATGGCGTTGTCGGCGACGGGCTTGAGGTTCCAGCCGCTGAGGGTGGCGCCGGTGAACCGGCGTGCCTCCGAGGCTGCCTGGGCGTCCGCCACGAGGGCGCGGGCGGCCAGACCGTCGGGGCGGATGGCGCGGCCGTAGCCGAACGGGAGGAAGCGTGGGGCCTGGGCGAGCCAGTTGTTGAGCGACTGGCTGGGGAACGGGGCGGCAGTCGGTCCTGCCGTGCGGGTGATCATCACGAGCTCCGTGGCGCCTTTCAGACCTTCGTCACGAACGGGTGATCCACGACCACTATCCCTGGCCGCCGCTGGCGCTGCAAGTGCATCTGCAATTACATTCGAGTCAAACGTAATTGCATCGGTAAGTGCAGCCGCACGTGCGGCAGTTCCCGATGCCTGATGAGACGCCTGCGCGGCGAGCAAGGGAGTGGCGGGATGCAGCAGTTCGACAACGGTGTGTCCGCAGACCTGATCCAGGGTGCGGTCTGGAGGAAGAGTCAGCGCAGCGCCCCCGGCGGCGACTGCGTGGAGGTCGCGAAGCTCACCGACGGCGGCTTCGCCGTCCGCAACTCCCGCGACCCGCACGGGCCGGCGCTCGTCTACACCCGCGCCGAGATGGTCGCGTTCATCGGCGGCGCCAAAGACGGCGACTTCGACGCGATGGTGGGCTGAGTATGCCCCCGGGCGGGCTCGTCCCGGGGGCCCGCCCTGTGAGCCTGCCCACCCACCTCTCGTAAGTTGGCGCGTTTCTGTACCTGACGGCCGGTAAGTGGGACACTGGGTGTATCAACACTGTCGCTTACGGGAGTTGGGATGACCGCCATGATGCGGCCGGAAGGCGAGCTGTCGATAGCGCGCTACCTGCAGGAGCCGCAGGTGGGGCCCACCGCAGCGCGTATCGTGCTGGGCGCCCAGCTCCGGCGGCTGCGCACCGCCGCCGACATCTCACGCGAGGACGCGGGCCGCGCCATCCGCGGCTCACACGCCAAGATCACCCGGCTTGAACGGGGACAAGTCGGATTCAAGCGAGCGGATCTGGCCGATCTCCTGACGCTCTACCACGTGTTGGAACCGGAGCGCCGCGCCGAGTACTTCGAGCTGGCCGACCAGGCCAACTCGCCCGGCTGGTGGCACGAGTACAACGACGTCCTGGAGGACTGGTTCGAACTCCACCTCGGCCTGGAGGAAGCCGCCGCGCTGATCCGGACCTACCAGGTGCAGTTCCTGCCCGGACTGCTCCAGACCGAGGACTACGCCCGGGCCGTCACCCGCATCGGCTACCCCAACGCACCGCAGGAGAAGGTCGACCGCCTGGTCGCCCTGCGGATGAAGCGCCAGGAGCTGCTGACCCGACCCGAGGCCCCACGGCTGTGGGCGGTGGTGGACGAGGCCGTACTGCGCCGTCCCTTCGGTGGCACCGAGGTGATGCGCGCCCAGCTGCAACACCTCCTCAAGGCGACCGAGACGTTGAGCGTCACGCTGCAGATCGCACCGTTCAGCGTCGGCGCCAACGCCGCGGCCGGCGCCCCCTTCAGCATCCTCCGCTTCTCCGAACCCGAACTCCCCGACAAGGTCTACCTGGAACAGCTCACCAGCGCCCTGTACCTGGACAAGCAGGACTCGATCGACCAGTACTCGGCAGTGATGGACCGCTTGTGCACGGAGGCCAACACGCCGGCGCAGACGGCTGAGTTCCTGAAGGCGTTGCTCGACCAGATGGGCTGAGCCGGGCCGTCGGCCGTCGTGCCCCGCTACTTTCGGGCAGGACGGCCGGCGCGCCTGACGGAGGGCCGGGACAGCTGCCCGCACCGCTATGAGAGCGGTGCGGGCAGCTGTCCTTCGCGTAAGGGGCTGAGCGCCACGAGGCATGCCGTTCCTCCCATGGGTCATGGGGCGGGGGATGGGCACCGTGGACCACGAGAGTTGCGGTTCTGCCGTCTCCGCCGCGGGCCAGGGTCGGCAGATTTTTTGAAACCGGCACCGGCATACGCCGACCAACTGGCAAGGCCCGTAAAGGTCATGCCGGTAGCGGCAACCTGGGGGCGTCAGCGGTGATGCTACGTTTGGCGGTGCTGCCTTCCCGCTGGATCGTTGACGCCCGGGCAGGGGGAGCTCGTGGACGATTGGGGTTGGGATGCGTTTTGCTTTCTTCGGTTGGCTGTTACACCACATCAATGAATTCGGGTACAGCCACGGCGCCCTGCACGGAACGGTGGGGACGATAGCCCTGCTCCTGGCCGCAGGCGTACTCGGTGCTCTGCTCTACCGAATCGACGGTATCCGGCGCTTCCACTTCGCGGCGCCGACCATAGCGACCGTGCTTTTCGGCGCCGGGGTCGTGTGGCTCATGGTCAATTGACGGCCGGGTCATGCCGATGTGAGGGCGTCTCGGAGCACGGTCGTCCGGTGTCCTAAGTCGGCCCGGGGCCTTTACGTTTGCAGGTCGTGTGGGGTCGTTCCTTCGTCGAGTGCCCGTGAGGCGTCAGCGCGCGAAATCGGGCCTTTCCTGTGCGGGCAATGTCCGCATTGTTCGAAGCGGTGACAGGAAGTTGGGGACGGCGCTCAGCGTCATACCGGCTGCACCGATCCACAAGGTGCCTGACGCTCCGCATGCAGTGCCCAGGACTCCGCCCAGAAGTCCGCCGAGAGGTATGCCGCCCCAGGAGGCGAAGCGAGCCGTTGCGCTCACCCGGCCCAGCAGCCGATCCGGTGTCAGTGCCTGTTGGAAGCTTGACTGGGCCACCACGCGGACGACTCCGCCCAAGGAAAGGCCCGCGAGACCGGCCGCGGCCACGTACACACTCCAACCCGGTCGCGCCAACGGCATCAGGACGGTCAACGGGCAGGTGACCAGCGGCGCGAGACAGACGACCGGACCTTGCCCGACCCGCTTGGCGATCCTGGTCGCCAACAGTGCGCCCAGAAAGGCGCCACAGCCCATTCCCGACAGCACGAGGCCGACGCCGAAGGGCCGGAGGGCCATGTCCCGCTCCAGGAAGACCAGCAACATGGTCTGGTACATGACCAGGAAGAGGTTGAATATCGCGTCCGCCAGCATGATCGCCCGTAGGGCAGGGTGCTTGAGGACGAACGTCAGCCCTTCCTTGACCTCGCGCCCCAGTTGGGGATGTTCACTCGGTTGCGGTTTCGGCTCGCGCCTGCGGATGGTGGTGGTGAGCAGCCCTGACAGGGCCATCCCGGCCGAACTCGCCACAAGCGTTGCGGGCGCCCCGATCAAGCCGACCAGCGGCCCTGCAACCGTCGGCCCGCTGATGCTGGTCACCGAGCGTATCGCCGACAGTTTCGCGTTTCCTTCCACGAGATTGCCGCGTCCGACCACGTGCGGGAGATAGCTGACGTAGGCGACATCGAAGAAGACGGTCAGGATTCCATGGGCCAACGCGACCACGTAGAGCCACCAGATGGTGAGCAGGCCGGCGTGCCAGGCGATCGGTATCGTCAGGAGGGCCAGCGCGCGCACAAGATCAGTGCTGATCATCACCGACCGTTTCTGCATGCGATCCACCCACGCACCTGCCGGTAGCCCGACCAGGAGCGAGCCTGCCGTGGTCATCGCGGCCAGCAATCCGACCTGGAACTCGTCGGCGTTCAACGCTGCGAGGGCAACCAGGGGCAGGGCCAGAAAGAGGATGCGGTCGCCCAGCTGACCGAGCGCGGTGGCGGCAAACAGGCACCCGAAGTCCGGATCGCGCAGGAGTCCAAGCCGGGTGGGTGGTGACATGGGGGTCTCCTACTTCGGACAGGGAAGCCGTTCCACAGGCTTCTATGGATTCAGCGGATTCAGCGGCTACGGGCGATCGATTCCGAACTCGTAGACCATTTCCCGGCGGACGTCCGGGATGACGATGTCGGCTGTTTCCACCGGACGCCCGTCGGTGTCGTAGAGGGTCCGCTCGATGCGGAGTACCAGGTCCCCGATGCTGATCCCCAGGAGGTTCGCCTGGGCCTGAGTGGCACGACCCGGGCGCGGCACCTCGACCACGGTCTCGATGGCCACGCCGATGGAGCGCATGCGCTCGACCACCCCCTTGCCCGCCAGGGGACCCGTCTCGGGCAGCACGATGGGTGTTCCCGCCGTGATCGCCATCGGCTCCCAGGAGGTGGAAAGTTGGACGGGGTGCCCGTCGGTGAGGAACTCGTAGTGCGTGGTGACGCAGAGGTCTCCGGGGCTGATGGCGAGCCGCTCGGCGACCGCCTCGGGGGCGGGGATGCGCACCTGACTGTGGGCATCCCAGGCATCCGCCCTGCCCCGCTCCCGCGTGGCGGGGCAGGGGGACGAGCCTTCCCGGCGTTCGCGGTGCCGCGAGCGGACCAGTCTCAGGCGCTCGCGCGGGCTGCGGACGTAGGTGCCCGAGCCGGCGCGTCCTTCGAGGAGCCCGTCGATGATCAGACGGTCCATGGCCCTCTGCATGACGTTGCGCCCGACCCCGTACTCCTCGGCGAGGAGTGCCCGAGACGGCAGGCGCGCCCCGATCTCCCACTCTCCCGAGAGGATCCGTGCGCGCAGCACGTCGGCCACTGCGAGGTACGGCGCCTCTCGGGGCATGGGTGATCCTCCGGTGTTCTGTTCCGCGGCAGTTGGTCGTTCCCAGTGCGTTGGCAAGCTACTGCACCCGGTGAAAGCTGCTGGAGTAGCAATACGCTCGGCGGTCATGCCGTCTCGGGCGACGAGGCGGCGTTCTCGTTCCTGCTGGACGTCTCGTCGTGAGGGCGGAAGCGGTGTGTCGGGCACGTCACGTGAGGTGTGAGGGCGAGCAAGTGCGGGGCGGGCGCCGTCAGTTCTGCCCGATTACGGGCAGGAATGTGGACGTTCCGCGGGCGCAAACCTAGGGTGATCATTCGTGGTTGCGGCGGCGGTAATGGGGGCTTTTGCCCTGATGTGCCGATCGTCGCCGGACAGGCAACCCACACATCACCCGACGAGAAAGGGCACCTGTATGCGCTCCCTTCCCGCCAGTGCCGAGGCCGTGGTCTTCGACTGTGACGGCCTGCTGGTCGACACCGAAGCCTGTTGGACCGTCGTGGAAGCCGCTCTCTTCGCGGCGCATGGCCATCCCTTCGGTCCCGAACAGAAGGCCGTGGTCATCGGCCGCACCGTGGAGGCTGCCGGAGAGGCCATGGCCCGGTACTTCGGGCGTCCCGGGGCCGGTGCGGAACTCGCCGCCGAACTCCTCGAAGGGGCCCGCAAGGA
This sequence comes from Streptomyces sp. NPDC093097, assembly GCF_044754325.1. Taxonomy (NCBI): domain Bacteria; kingdom Bacillati; phylum Actinomycetota; class Actinomycetes; order Kitasatosporales; family Streptomycetaceae; genus Streptomyces; species Streptomyces sp. NPDC093097. The sequence goes on along the minus strand of NZ_JBIVOW010000005.1, from coordinate 294,707 downwards.
GCTGGCCCGAGGTGCCGCAGCCCTTCCCGGGGCGGCGGAGCTGGTGCGTGCCTGCCGGGCGGCCGTCCCCGTCGCCGTGGCCAGCAACAGTCCCAGGGAACTGCTGGACGTGGCACTGTGGTCGGCCGGTCTCGCCGACTGCTTCACCCGGTCGTTCGCCGCCGACGAGGTGCGTTCCCCCAAGCCCGCACCGGAGCTCTACCTCACGGCGTGCGAGGCGCTCGGTGCGGACCCGGGGTCTTCCGTCGCGTTCGAGGATTCGGCGACGGGTGTCGCCGCGGCGCGTGCCGCCGGGCTCTATGTCGCGGTCGTGCCATCGCTGCCTGGGGCCGACCTCGACCACGACTGGCTGGGTGCGAGCCTGGCCGAACCCGAATTGCGGGGTTGGGCCGGAGGGTTGAGGCGTGGCGGTGTCTGCTGACCGCCCCCCTTCCGAGGGGGCTTCGTCGGGTGCTTGAGGCTGGTTGCCGTCCCCGGTGATCGGGGGCGGTGCGGATCGAGTATTGCAACGGTCGATCCAAAACGGCTAGGGTCGCGTCATGGCGCGACCACGGTTGTTCGACGAGGAGCGGGCCCTGGACGCGGCCATGCGCACGTTCTGGGAGAAGGGCTACGAGGCCACTTCCACCCAGGATCTGTGCGAGGCGACGGGGCTGGGGCGCAGCAGTGTCTACAACACGTTCAAGAGCAAGCACGACTTGTTCATGCGTGCGCTGGCCCACTACATCGACACCATGACGACCGCGCAGTTGGCCATCCTGGCGGACGCGCGGCTCAGTGCGGCGGACCGCATCCGTGCCCTGCTCGTCAGGATCGTGGAAAGTGACGCCGAATGTCGGGCGGGCGGGCGCAGCCTGGGCTGTCTGACGGTGAACACCACGGTCGAGCTGGCCGGCCGGGACGCCGGGGCGGCGGGGGTGCTTGAGCGCGACGCCGCCCGCCGGCTGGCGGCCCTGCGCGCGGTGGTCGAGGAGGGGCGGCGGGACGGCAGCATCACCTCGCCCCGGGATGCCGGGGCGCTGGCCCGCTTTGTCAACGCGGCCATCGCCGGTATGCGCGTCTCGGGCCAGGGTGGTGCCGACCGGGCCGCCCTGGAATCGATCGCCGAGGTCACCATGGACGCCCTGACCCGCTGACATGCGACGCCGCCCCGCGCGGCGTTCACGCATGCCCACGTTTTGAACTGATCAATACATAACCCGATCCAGGCACGCGCGGCACATCACGCCGGGCGGCGCCCCTCCCGAAGGAGACCGAACCGTGCCTCGTGCCGTATACGTCCTGGCACTCGGCATCTTCGCCATGGTGACCAGCGAATTCGCGGTCGCCGGGCTGATGCCGCAGATGGCTGACGGGCTGAACGCGACCATCCCGCAGATCGGCTACCTCATCACCGCCTTCGCGGTCGCCATGGCGGCCGGCGGACCGTTCCTGACCGTGGCACTGATGAAGTTCCCGCCGCGCACGGCCCTGTCGGTGCTGTTCGCCGTCTTCCTGGCGGGCAATGTGCTGGCCGCCACCGCGACCGGCTACGGCCTGATGATGGCCGCACGGATCATCACCGGCATCGCCTCCCAGGCATTCTTCGGCGTGAGCCTCTCGCTGTGCGCCCAACTCGCCCGCCCCGAGGTCCGCGGCCGCGCCGTCGCCGTCGCGCTGAACGGCCTGATGCTCGGCACCCTCCTCGGCCTGCCCCTCTCCACGCTCGTCGGCGAACGCCTCGGCTGGCGCGCGGCGTTCTGGACCGTCACCCTGATCACCGTGATCGCCGCACTGGCCACCCTGTTCGGCGTCCCGCGCATCGAGCGGGCCGAGGGCGTCGGCAGCTTCCGGGAGGAGGCCGGGGTCTTCAAGAAGCCCAAGCTGTGGCTGGTGCTGCCCACCAGCACGCTCATCATCGGCGCCACCTTCTCCGCCTTCAGCTACCTCAATCCCATCCTCACCGAGGTCACCGGCTTCTCCACCGGCAGCGTCCCCGTCCTGCTCATCGCCTACGGCGCCGCAACGGTCATCGGCAACAACATCGTGGGCCGCCTCGCCGACCGGCACAGCGTCCAGGTGCTCGCCGTCGGCCTCGTCCTCAACCTCGTCTTCCTCACCGGCTTCGCCGTCCTCGCCGACCTGCCCGCCCCGGCCGTCGTCTGCATGCTGGGCATCGGCCTGGTCGGCGTCACCATGAACCCGGCGATGGCGATCAGGGTCCAACGCGCCGGCAACGCGGGCCCGCTGGTCAACACCGTCCACACCTCGTTCATCACCCTCGGTGTCATCCTCGGCTCGTCCCTCGGCGCCGTCGCGATCGACACCTGGGGCCTGCGCGGCCCGCTGTGGCTCGGCGCGGTCATGGCCCTGGCCGGCTTGGCCACCGTCCTGCCCGACCTCCTCCGCCGCCCCGTCCCCGTGACGGTCCCTGCCCCCGTCCGGCCTGCCCCCGTCCGGCCTGCGCCGCAGGCGGCACCGGTCGACTGCTGACGCCCTGCTGAGACCGGACGCGGCGCGACCGACGGTGCCGCCTGACAACCGCGGGGCGAGGCAGCCGACTTGGCGCGGCGCCGCCCCGAGCGCGGTCGCGCCGCACCAGGATCGGCCCACTGTTCCCGCATCCTCCCCACCCCAGGTGACGTGGTGTTTTACAGTGGCTCAGTTCCGACGACTGGACCTGCGAGGTACTTGCGAACATGCCGACTTCCACGTTTGAGTTTCAGGTAGAGGCCCGTCAGCTGTTGCAGCTGATGATCCACTCGGTCTACTCGAACAAAGACGTCTTCCTGCGGGAGCTCGTCTCCAACGCCTCCGACGCGCTGGACAAGCTGCGCCTGGAGAAGCTGCGGGACGACGCGCTCGACGCCGATGTGTCCGAGCTGCACATCGAGATCGACGCCGACCAGGACGCCCGTACCCTGACCGTGCGGGACAACGGCATCGGGATGTCGTACGACGAGGTCGGGCAGCTCATCGGCACGATCGCCAACTCGGGCACCGCGAAGTTCCTCCAGGAGATGAAGGAGGCCCAGGACGCGGCCGGCGCGGAGGGGCTCATCGGCCAGTTCGGCGTCGGGTTCTACTCCGGCTTCATGGTGGCCGACGAGGTCACCGTGGTGACCCGGCGCGCCGGCGAGAGCCAGGGCACCCGCTGGGCCTCGCGCGGCGAGGGCACCTACACGCTGGAGACGGTCGACGACGCGCCCCAGGGCACGTCCGTCACGCTCCACCTCAAGCCCGCCGACCCGGAGAACCAACTCCACGACTACACCTCCCCGTGGAAGATCAAGGAGATCATCAAGCGGTACTCGGACTTCATCACCTGGCCCATCCGGATGGTGTCCGAGCCGCCTGCCGCAGCCGACGACAGCGACCAGGCACCCGAGCCCGAGACGCTCAACTCGATGAAGGCGCTGTGGGCGCGCTCCCGCGAGGAGGTGTCCGACGAGGAGTACCACGAGCTGTACAAGCACATCGGCCATGACTGGCGCGATCCGCTGGAGACCATCCGGCTCCAGGCGGAGGGCACCTTCGAGTACCAGGCGCTGCTGTTCCTCCCCGCCCACGCCCCCCACGACCTGTTCACACGGGACTTCCAGCGCGGTGTGCAGCTGTACGTCAAGCGCGTGTTCATCATGGACGACTGCGAGGCGCTGCTGCCGCCGTACCTGCGCTTCGTCAAGGGCGTCGTCGACGCGGCGGACCTCTCCCTCAACGTGTCCCGCGAGATCCTCCAGCAGGACCGCCAGATCGAGCGGATGCGGCGCCGCCTGACGAAGAAGGTCCTGTCCACGGTCAAGGAACTGATGACCAAGGACCAGGACCGCTACGCCACGTTCTGGCGGGAGTTCGGCACGGCCCTGAAGGAGGGACTGGTCACCGACTCCGAGAACCGCGAGACGATCCTCACCGTCGCGTCGTTCGCCAGCACCCACCACGACACCGAACCGACCACGCTCCAGCAGTACGTGGAACGGATGCGGGACGGACAGGACGACATCTACTACCTGACCGGCGAGTCCCGCCAGGCCATCGAGAACTCCCCGCACATGGAGGCGTTCCGGGACCGGGGCATCGAGGTGCTGCTGCTCACCGACCCCGTCGACGAGGTGTGGGTCGACGCCGTCGGCGAGTTCGACGGCAAGAAGCTGCGGTCCGTGGCCAAGGGCGAGATCGACCTCGACGCCAAGGACGAGGACACCTCCGACGACGAGCGGGAGAAGCAGACCGAGCAGTACGCCGAGCTGCTCGGCTGGATGAAGGAGCAACTGGACGGGGACATCAAGGAGGTGCGCCTGTCCTCCCGGCTCACCGTCTCCCCGGCCTGCATCGTCTCCGACGCACAGGACCTGACGGCGACCCTGGAGAACATGTACCGCGCGATGGGCCAGGAAGTTCCCCACGCCAAGCGCATCCTGGAGCTCAACCCCGAGCACCAGCTGGTCAAGGGCCTCAACCAGGCGTACAAGGAGCGCGAGGACCGCACGGAGCTCGCGGAGTCCGCCGAGCTCCTCCACAGCCTGGCGGTGCTCGCCGAGGGCGGCCAGCCCAAGGACCCGGCGCGGTTCGTCAAGCTGATGACGGACCGCCTGGAGCGCACCCTGTAAGCGGCTTCGCCGGGCGTCGGCGGCCTGTCCCTGGGACGGCGGCGCCGGTGGCGCCTTCGGGTTCGGTCTCTGACGTCGGTCTCCAAGACCTGGTGGTGTCTTGGAGGCCGACGTTGCTGTGTGGAGCGGGTGCTGTGGTGGGGGAGCCGGATGTGAAGTCCGCCGCGTGCCCCTCGGCTGCCTGGAAGCTGGGAGCGTCGTTCAGTCGCGCCACCTCGGCGAAGAGGCCGGTACCGGAAAACCGATTGCCGCTCCCGGGCCGAAACGGCTAGCTTCGCCGGGCCGTTGACCAGCCCGGCCGACGGCGCACCCCCGACGCCGTCACCTGCCGGGCCCACCGGCGATCACAGTGGGCGCAGACACCGCCCACCTCCTGCCCACCTGGAGGTGCCTTGTCCGTCCGCATGACCGCGCTGATCGACCCTGATGCCGGACCGTCCAGTCACCGCCTGGCATGGCTGGCATCCGGCGTCGACGGCGCCCCCGTCGAGTCGGCGTTCCTGCGCCTCTTCACCCGGCCCGGGCAGGACCACCTCGCCGAGTTGGAACTGCACGTCCATCCGGGGGAGCGGCGCAGGCACACCGGCTCCCTGCTCCTGCAGGCGGCGGTGGCCGCCGCGCGTGACGACGGCCGACGGTCTCTCATCACCCAGGCCCAGGCCCTTTGCGCCCGCCGGTGCGCGGTCACTACCGTCGCATCAGCGCGACAGACGCGTGATCTCGGGATGGGGAGGTTGATGAAGATGGCTGCCGTCGGCCCTCGTCAGCATGCCCTCATCCGGCCCGCGCGATAGCAGAGCGTGGCCCGGGTCGTTCCAACGACCAGGAGAGACACGTGTCTTCCGCTTCTTCCCCCGCCCACGCCGATGTGCTCACAGGCCGCCTCGTCCTTCGGACCTGGACACCGGGCGAGGCCGGCGCGGTCCGCGACGGCGCCCGGTCCAGGCACTGGGCGGACGACTTTCCCGCCGAAGGCGATCGTGTGGTCGCGGGCCTTCTCGACCAGCACCCCGCCTGGCTCGGCGCATACGGCCACCGACTGATCATCGAGCGCGAGAGCGCCTTGGTGGTGGGCTCGATCGGGCTGTTCTGGCCGCCCGACGAGGGCGTTCTAGGCAATCCCTCCGGGGCCCCGTCCCCGTGGCCACCGAGTACGGCGCCCGGGGCGCCGGCACATCCCGGGCCGCGGCCTGCTCTCCTCCTGTCCGGCCCTGCCGGGAGCCTGAACTCGCAGGGCGCACACACGAACCTCACTCAGAAAAGGATCTTCATCGATCATGCGTAGTACGTGGATCACCCGCGCTGAGACCAGCGCCGACATCCCCACCATCCGCGCGATCAACCTCGCCGCCTTTCCCACCGCGGAGGAGGCCGACCTCGTCGACGCCCTGCGCGCCGACCCGAGCGCCTGGCTGGACGGCCTGTCCCTCGTCGTGGCAGACCGGAACGGCAACCTCGTCGGTCACGCACTGCTGACCCGCTGCCACATCGGCGACATCCCGGCCCTGTGCCTGGGACCGGTCGCCGTCCGGCCCGAGCAGCAGAACCGCGGCGTCGGCTCGGCTGCCGTGCCGGCCGCCCTGACGGCCGCCAAGGCGGCGGGCGAGCGCTACGTCGTCGTCCTGGGGCATCCGACCTACTACCCCCGGTTCGGCTTCACGCGCGCCTCCGCCCATGGCATCGGCCTGACCATCGACGTCCCGGACGAGGCCCTGATGGCCCTCGCTCTCGACGCCGACCACCCGCTGCCCGGCGGCACCGTCCGCTACGCCGCACCGTTCGGCATCTGACCGTCCCCGCTGCGCGGGGGAAACCCCGCGCAGCGCTCCGCGTCACGCGCCTTCCGAACCGCCGCCTGGCGCCCGCACGTTGTCGCGAACAACCTCGGCACCGTCATCGCTGCCAGTCGGCGGCGTCGCCGTCGGGGGCCAGGCGCATCCAGGAGTGGAGGTACGCACGGTCCGTCCTGCCGGGTGGCAGGGCGGGTGCGAGGGCGCGCAGAACGCGGGCCGGGGCGTCCCCGGTGTAGTGCTCCAGCCGGGGTGTCGCCTTGAGCAGCAGGCGCCCGCCGGGGAGTTCGGTGACGGCGTGGAAGGCGCCGGAGGCGCGCAGGGCCTCGGGGCCGCCGACCCGGGCCGCCACCTCCGCCGAGCACAGGGTGCCCCACGCGTAGCCGCGCAGCGTGCGGTCGCTGTGCGGGACGGTGTCCTCGGGGGAGAGGTTCAGCATGCGTTCCAGGGCGGTGCCGAACGCCGGGTCCGCGTCGTCGGTGAGGTGCCCGTAGCCGGCGTTCAGCCGGACCGCCCAGTCACCGAGGAGGCCCAGCCACCGCTGCTGGACCTCCTCGGAGCCCGGCCAGGGCAGCAGCGCGGCCGGGGCCGAGGCGGCGAAGCGGGTCCATCCGGGGTGCTCGGGCGACCGGCGGAACTCGACGGACACGGCGTGCTCGTGGTCCACCGGGTGTCCGCGGGCGTCCAGCAGATGCATCAGGAGCAGGCACCTGTACGGCGCGGACGGCGTCGGGAGCGTCGACAGGAGCCGCTTCCAGGTCCGCCGCGAGTAGCGCGAGGGCCTCAACCCCGGTCCGTGCGGGGCGCGTTGCACCAGGAGTTGCGCGCACACCCCGTGCGGCCGGCCCCAGGACGCGTCCGGGTCGTTCTCGTCCGGTCCCTGCGCCGCGGGCTCGTCGGCGAGGCCGGCCTCGTACGCGGGGAACAGCTCCGCCCTGGCCTCGGTGAGCCAGGCGGCGGCCGACCGGGCGAAGCCCTCCGTCCGGTCGGTCCGGCAGTTCAGCTCCAGGGTCAGCTCACCGGTCATGCGCCCATTGCACCATCCCGCACCCGTCCGGTCAGAACACCGCCGCCAGGCCGCCGAGTACCGCGCCCCCGATGGCGTCCCCGATGCCGAGGGTCAGCGCGCCGATGACGACCGCGCCCACCACGACCCCTGCCCCGATGGCGACATCGCCCCAGTCCACGCCGGGCGCGTGCGGTGCCGGAGGGGGCTGTTGCGGTTGCGGTTTGGGCTTCGCCTCGGGGACGGGCTGCCGGACCGGCTGCGGCAGCGGCTCCGGTACGGGTGGCTTCCGCCGGGGGCGCTTGGGCCGTTTCTTGACGTAGACGATCGCGCCGTCGGTGTTGAAGTCCGGGGAGTAGACGTAGTGGAAGTCCCGGCCGTCCCTGGAGACATACGGCACCTGGCGCGTCCGCTCCATGGGATCCCCGGGCGCCGCGGACTGGCCGTACACCTTCCGGTACCAGGCCACGTAGTGGAGCACTTCGTCCTTGGCGAGCTGGTAGCCCTTGGCGACGCCCGAAAGGCCCGACTTCACCTCCCATATCAGGGCCCTGTTGTCGGTGTGGCGGTAGATGATGTCGACGTTGCCGTGGGTGCCCCTGTTCCCCGGCTTCACGGCCCCGGGGATCCTGAACTCGGGGTTGGACTGGACGCGGTTGCCCGCGCTGGGCCCGAACCGGCGCCTCATCTGGGTGGCGAGCTGGTTCCGGGCCGTGTCCCTGGCCAGGTTGTGCAGCGTCGTCTTGTCCCCGGTGGCGCCGGACGCGGCCCGGACCACGGCGGCCTGCACCGTGCCGCGTGCCTGGGTACGCGGTGAGGCGGCGGGCAGGGACGCGGGGACGCCCACCGCGGCGGTGGCGACCAGCAGTCCCAGCGGATCGGTGTGGTTCAGCGGGTCGTTGGCCGCGTAGGTGTAGGGGTGGTCCGCGTTGTCCGGGCCCATGTCCTGGACGGTGATCGGGTCGCGTGTGCCGAAGCGGCCCAGGCGGGTGTCGTACCACCGCGCCCTCAGATAGATCTCCGAACCGGTCGTCAGCTCGCCCCGGTAGCCGAAGCGCGGGAGCTCGGGGTCGGGGAGGTGGTGGCGGTGATCGCCGTGCCCGTGGTCGTGGTCGTCCTGGTGACGGTAGCGGTGCCGGTGGTCCTCGGGGGCGCCGAAGCTTGTGTACCGCTCCGCCTGTGCCCAGGCCCGGGTGCCGTGCGTGCGGATCGTCGACCCGGCGGAGTCCCGGTGGAAGGTCTCCGAGTCCTCCCTCCGGTTGGCGAACACCCGCCCGTAGCCGTAGGTGAAGTCCGCGTCGTAGCGGTCGGCGGGGCCGCCCCGTTCGGTGTCCGCGAGCGCCGGGTCGGCGCGCTGGGTGAGGATCTGCGGGATCCGGTCCCAACTCCACCGGTAGCGCACGGACGTGGTCCGCTCGGTCTCGTGCCGTTCGTCGACGTTGGCGAGGACGAGGAGGGTGAGCAGGCCGTCGCCGTTGTAGGTCGCCTCGGTCCGCTGGGCCGGCCGTACCCCGGTCCGCCGCACCTTCACCGCGCGTCCGAAACCGTCATAGGAGAGCGACCGCCGTTCGTCACCGGTGCGTTCCTCGGTGAGCCGGCCCGCGGAGTCGTAGGTGTAGTGGGTCCGCTGCCCGTGGGCCTCGGAGCGGATCAGCTGGTCGGCGTCGTCGTAGCGGTAGTGCGTGAGGTGTTCGCCGTGCCGGCGCAGCATGCGGTTGCCCACCGCGTCGTAGCGGAAGAAGAGGCGGTCGTGGTGGAGTTCGTGCCAGAAGCCGTTCTCCTCGCGCGGCAGGTGCGCCCACTCCGGCGGTGCGCCGTGGTCCCCGTGCTCCTCGTGGTGCCCGTCCTCGTCCTGATGCCCCCGCGGCGGCGCCCACGGCCAGTCGCGCCGGTGCCAGTGCCGCTGTCCGACCAGCTGCCCCAGGCGGTCGTAGCGGTAGGTGTGGAAGTGGTCGTCGTCGCGCCGGCTGAGGAGCCGGTCGTCCGGGTCGTAGGTGAACTCGCTGCGGTTGACCGGCCGTCCGTCGCGCACCGTCTCGAAGCGGGTGAGCTGCCCTTGGTCGTAGTGGTAGCGCCGGGCGTACCGTTCGGGGAACTGCTCGGTGAGCAGCCGTCCGTCGGGGTCGAGCGCATACGAGACGTGCCCGGCGCGCTCGTCGTGCAGTCCCACGAGCCTGCCGTTGAGGTTGTAGCGGTAGCGCACGTCCCGGCCGTCCGGATGGACGAGCCGCGTGCGCCGCCCGGTCCTGTCGTACTCGGCGGTGAAGACGGCTCCGTCGGGTCCGGTGACGCTCACGGTGTGCCCGGCCCGGTCGTAGACGTAGCGCGTGGTGCCGCTGCCGTCGGTCATGCTGGTGCAGCGTCCCAGCCTGTCGTGGGTGTAGGTGACTTTCGTGCCGTCGTCGGCCCGGTGTTCCACGCAGCGTTTCGCCGCGTCGTAGCGGAAGTGCTGGGCCTGGCCGTCCGGTTCGGTGACCTGGAGGAGGCTGCCGGCCTTGTCGTAGGCGCGGCGGGTGGTGCGGCCGAGCGGGTCGGTCTCGGTGATCAGCCGGCCGGCCTTGTCGTAGGTGTAGCGCGTGACGTTGCCGTTGGCGTCGGTGACGGAGATCAGCCGGCCGGCGCGGTCGTAGCCGTACTGGGTCTCGTCGCCCTCGCCGTTGACCACCGAGGTGAGGTTGCCGGTCGCGTCGTGGCGGAAGCAGGTGGTGATGCCGCTCGGCAGGGTCTCCGAGGTCTCCTCGCCGCGTTTGTCGTAGGTGTGCCGGGTCACCCAGCCGCGCGGGTCGACGGTGGCGACCTGATTGCCCGCCGCGTCGTACTCGGCACGGGTCGTCAGCCCGGCCGGAGTGGTCACCGCTGTGCGGCGGCCGAGGGCGTCGTAGGCATAGCGGGTGATCCCGCCCTCCGGGTCGACGACCTCGCGGACCAGGCCCCGCCCGTCGTGGCGCACGGTCAGCCGGTGGCCGTCCGGGTCGGTCGCGGCGGCCAGGCGGCCCGCGGCCGTCCACTCGTTGCTGCTCTCCGCGCCGTTGGGATCGGTGACCCTGACGGGCATCCCGGCCTTGTCGTAGGCGATGCGCCAGATGCCGCCCGGGGCGTCGGTGACCTGGGTGAGGCGACCGGCGGGGTCGTAGACGTTGCGGGTCTGTGCGCCGACGGCGTCGGTGACGGTGACGGGCAGGCCGCGCGCGTCGTACTCGACCCTGCTGGTGGCTCCGACAGGGTCCTTCTGCTCGGTGAGGTTGCCGTCGGCGTCGTAGCCGAACTCCGTGACCCCGCCTTCGGGATCGGTGATTTTGGTGATCCGGTCGAACGCGTCGTGCTCGTAGTGGGTCTCGGCGCCTTCGGGGTCGGTGATCCGGGTGAGGTTGGCGTCCTCGTCGTAGGCGTAGGCGGTGGTGTGGCCGGGGGCGTCGGTGACCGAGGCGCGGTTGCCCGCGTCGTCGTAGGTGTAGGTGGTGGTTCCGCCCGCGCCGTCGGTCTGCTCCAGGAGTTGTCCGCCCGGTGAATAGCGGTAGGCGGTACGGGTGTTGAGGGGGTCGTGGTGCTCGGTGATCCGTCCGTCGGCGTCGTGGGACCAGCGGGAGGTGTTTCCGTCGGGCGTGGTCAGTGCCGTCTGGTTGCCGCGCTCGTCGTAGGCGATGCGGGCGACCTGTCCGCCGGGGTCGGTGACGGTGATGAGGTTGCCGTGGCGGTCGTGCTCGTAGTGGGTGGTGAGGTGGTCGGGGTCGGTCTCGGAGGTGATGAGGCCGTTCTCCACGGTGCGTTCGGTGCGGGCGCCGCCGGGTTCGGTGACCGTGGTGGGGATGTGGCTGCCGCCGGTGTAGGTGTAGCGGGTGGGGTCGTCGGCGCCGGGTTCGGTTTCGGTCGTGACCCGGTCGTCGCCGTCGTAGCGGTAGCTGGTGACGGCGCCGGCGAAGTCGTGGGTCAGCAGGTTGTCGCGGGCGTCCCAGGTCTGGGTGAGCTCGCCGCCGGAGGGGGTGGTCGCGTGGATGAGGCGGCCGCGCTCGTCGTAGCCGAAGGCGGAGGTGTGTCCGGCCGGGTCCGTGACGGAGACCAGCCGGCCGTCGGTGTTCGCCCGGAAGACGGAGCGGGCGCCGGAGGGGCGGCGGGTGACGGTGGTGGTTCCCGTCGGATCGTCGTAGCCGAATTCGACGGTGCCTCCGGAGGCCGGCCGCTGACGGACCACCCGCCCCTGAGGGTCGTAGGTGTGGGTGAGGGTGGCGACGCCGTCGGCGTCGGTGACCTTCGCCAGCAGTCCCTCGGGCGTGTACGCGAGGCGGGTCACGCCACCGCCCGGAGCGGTCACGGTCGTGAGGACACCGCCGTCGCCGTGCGCGTAGGTGATCGTGCGGCCGTCGTCCGAGGTGACGGAGGCGAGGTACCCCTCCGCGTTGTAGGAGAGGGCGAGATGCCGGCCCAAGGAGTGCGAAACGCGCAGCAGCCTGCCCTCGTCGTCGTAGGCGAGGCCGACGCGGCGGTCTTCACGAGTGAGCTGCGCCAACCGCCCCGACGCGGTGTAGTGCCACCGCTCACCGGAGTTGTACCGCAGGGTGCGGCTGCCGTCCTCGGCCTGGATCAGATCGGCGGCGAGGTCCTGCGGGCGGATGAACCGGCCGCGTTCGTCCCGTGTGAAGACCAGCGTCCGGCCGTCGTCGTCGTGGAAGGCCACGGCGCCCTCCGGCCGGTCGGTCAGACGTGAGCTGAACGCGGCGGTCCAGCCGTGCCCGAGTGGACTCCCCACGGGGCCACGTGAGTTGTACGTCCGCCGCCAGTCCAGCAGGCCGAGCAGGGCCCCGGGAAACGCGAGGTCGACCGTCTCCTGGGTGTGGTTCCCGATGGCGGTGCTGACGCCCGATCCGGCGAATCCATAGCCGGGGTGTCTGCCGAGCAACTCGGCCAGGGGGCGGGTGACTTGGGCGGGCTCCGTCGGCTCTTCGGGATTCGGCATGAAGCTACTCCACCGTTGTGGGGCTCGGCTCGGCGGGCAGGCCCGCCCCGCAGCCTGAAGATGCGGTGGGCGCCCCCGTTCTCGTCCTCCTCTGCCCTATCACGGCCCTCTCGGGCCCGCCCAGGGGTGCGTCCAAGCGACCGTTGCGCCGGCGAAAGGTCTCGGCCATCGCCGATCGGTCATACTCGGTCGCGATAGGCGGAAATGGGGGCGTAGTGCATCGCCGCGCTGCTGAAGAGGTCCGTCACCCGCCCTCGGCCGCCTCGCGGGTCTCGTCCGACTACACGCTCAACCGGCTGGTCAGGAGGCCAAGTTGACTGATCGGGACGCTGAGTACTGCAACGGTGTTTGTCGTGACGGTTGGGCAGGCTGGTCGTTGACGTGAGTATGGGTGGGGACCTCGCTGATATCAGGGTGTGGGCCGGACGGATCACTCCCACGCTCCGTTGTCGGCTGCGGACATCACCCGGGCCCGCCCCGTCGTCATCCGTACGCACAATTCCGGGTCTGCGGGGAGGCCGGTGAGGTGGGGGAGAACGGAGTGAAGCCGGCCGAGGTCCTCATCATCGCGCGCCGCAGTGAATCGCTCCAGGACCCCCGGCGCGTCCAGTGCGGCCCGCAGCCGCTCGCGCAGCCCGTTCACGTAGGCGGCCTGGGCCTCAGGGCTGGCGTGCAGGGGCAGGTCGGCACGCACCTGCTCGCCCCGAACCAGGGCCCGCCTCGAAATCGGCGGTCTCTCCTGGATCGACCAACACCCTGCCGGCAACCCTCCGGCCAACCCACCTTCCCTCGATCCCTGAAATGACTTTTCCCTGTCGAACATTTAACGTGCATCCGGAGAGTGGACTTCGTTCACTGGTCGGTGAATTTTGGGATCTTTGGTGAAAGTCAATCGCTTTTCGTTCATTCCTGGATCGCGAAGGTGTAGGAAAGTAGTCCCGGAGTGTCTGTCGACGTAGAATCCGCTCTCTGATCTACCCTTGTTTTGGCAGGTCCCTGCGGGGAATTTGAGGTCAATCCACCATTCTCCTCCTGGGTGGGTTCGAGTGATTCGCCATTCGCCGCTGACCTCAGCTGATCCGCCTGTCGCAAGTAGCAGGTCCTGACAGCTGACTCCGGAGATGTCGACTCTGCCGTTAGGGGTAAACTTGCTGAGCCCTCCGCCCGTGCTGCGCCAGGTCCCGATCACTTCCTCATTGCGTACACGCTTGGCGTGGTTGTCGTCTTCGGTATCTGAGCACCCCGAGAGCGATGCCGCCAGGAAGACGCCGAGAAGAGTCGTGCGTACTGTTTTAGCGGATTTCAATTGACTCGCTCCAGGAGATGTTAAGTGGTGTCCTCTGTTGGCCGGATGGGAAGATTTCCCGCGCAAGGTCAAATGCCGCCTTCAGGGCGCCGTTTGGCTTTCCGGAGGCGTATCCGTCGCTCGTCGGATCGCGCATTCCTGACTCGCGGCGCAGGTTATCGGACACGGCAAATCGCACTCGGGCGCTACTGGCTCCAGGACTGAAGGCTTCCACCTTCGCCTGCAACGCGTACGAGCCAAGGACAGTAGACGACTGATTGTAATTACGCCCGTTACTCATCCGATGTTCGAACTCACGTTCACCTGATATCGCTATGGCGTCTTCCAGGATTTGAGCGAACTTGTCCGCCTGTCCAAGGTCCGACATTCTCCGGTCGTACGGTTTTGAGTCACCGATAGTCATATTCTTGAGATCCTTGGTCCCCAGTAGCCATCTCCCATAGTCCAGCCATCGTTGCCACGGCCGCGCCGTCGGCGTCGACGAGTCGGTAGGGCTCGTACCGGTCGCCGGTCGCCGGTCTCCGCCAGCCGACCCCACCGAGGAACGGTCAACCTCGGCAGATCCCGCTCGGGCACACGATCGTTCATCACGACCGCAGAACGTACTGGGCGACAAACTCACCTGTGCCCTGAACTGCACAATCAACCTGTTTCGTTCAGTCAACGGGGCGTCAGATGATCGCTCCTGCGACCTGACCCGGCCCAACGGGCACGGCTTGCCGAGATCCGCGACAACTTGATCGCCCGAATCGCCGAAGCCGAAACGGAAGGCTGGCTCGGCGAGGTCGAAGGTCTCCAGGTCAGCCTGGCTGGCGCCGAGGAGAAGTTCCGCCAGCTTGATCGGGGTCAGGGGCAGCATACGGCTGTGGACCTCGGCATCCCCACCACGCGTGGTGATCGATGAACCCGCGAAGGTCGGCTGCCGCATGGCCCTCAACCAAGATCGAGAACGAGTTCAAAGGAGCGTGTATCAAACGCCCTTCAGAACACGATCAAGTGCCGCCCGGCCTACAGGTCCCCAGTTCGGCTTGCCGCCCGGAAGGCCCCGATCTCCGTTCTGTCCCATGAGCATCAGGAAGAGGCACTTCAGAGCAGCCAGCCCGCGGGCGCGCCGGATCGCTGCCTTGTCTGCATGCGCGTATGTGTCGAAGAACCGTGAGGCCGCGCCCGCGGGTAGCAGCACCCATGCGGCGGCGAGGTCCCACGCCGGGTCGCCGGCGAACATGTCGCCGAAGTCGACGATGCCTGAGAGCGTTCCGTCCGAGACGACGACGTTCGCGGGATGGAGGTCGCCGTGCACCCACACCGGCGGGCCCTGCCACGCGTTGGCCGCAACAGCGTCGTCCCAGACGGCCCGGACGTCGGCAGCGACGTCGTCGGGGGCAACGGCCTGGAAGAAGTTCTCGAAGCCGTCCGTGCAGTTCCGGGGATGGGCACCGCGGTCCGTGGCGATCGGCGCCTCGGCGGGCGCCTCCACATGGAGCGCCCGGAGGAAACCCGCCAGTGTGTCGGCCGCGTGGGCGCCGCGGCTGATCGAGCCGTGGTCCAGCGGCTCGCCGGGAACCCACGTCATAACGGTCCAGTGCTTGGGGAAGCGCTCGGACGGTTCGCCGAATCGCACTGGGGTCGGCACCGGGAGCGGCAGGCGCGGGGCCAGGACGGGTAGCCACCGCCGCTCCTTGAGCTGGAGTTCAGGGGTGGGGTCCATGCGCTGCATCCGCACGGCCAACTCGTCCCCGAGGCGCCACATTTGGTTGCCCCAGCCGCCCGCCACCTCGCGGATGGCCAGCCCCGCAAGGTCTGGATGTTGCTCCTGCAGCAGGTCACGGACCAGGTCTGCGGTGATCTCGATCTCGGTGTCGGTCATGTGAAGTCACAGTACTGAGGCGGCAGGCGGAGCGGCTCTCGCTCTCCGGAACGTCTCGCTGTGATTCCTCTGGCATCACCAATTCGGTTCCGGCCTTGGGGCACAGTGGTACAGCGGTTAACCCTAAGCCGGTGGAGGGTGTCCCGGGCTGGGTAGGGTCCGGGCTGTGAATGAAGATCAGGAGATCCGCGCCCGCGCCGTGGACCTGGCCGCTCGCACGCTGGCGATGCTGTATCCGAACGACGAGTTGGCCAACCACCCGGCTGCCATCACGGACGACCTGCTGTCGTTGGCGCCGTAGGTGGCCTACTACATCAGGTCCGGCGAGTTCGACCGCCAGTCGCTGCTGAGGCACTGTCCCGCGCGCTCCAGCGCGGCCCTCATCTGTGGCCCCGAAACCCGCACCGGCCCGCGCCGCAGCCGGTCCAGCTCCGAGACCCGTGCCCCAGCCGGCATCGCCAGCAGCTCGTACAGTACGGCCCGCTGACCGGGCGTCAGCAGGCCGTGCAGCATCTCCCACAGCCGCTGGTTCGCCGCCTCCCGCACCCACGCCACCAGCCGGGCGAACCGGCTCACCCCCGGCAGCAGCACCCGCCGCTCTCGCAGCCAGCCCACCGCCGCGTCGAACAACGCCTTCGGTCCGTCCCCGGTCGTCCAGGCCCGCGAGTATAGCCACCCCACCAGCTCTTCCCGGACCTCGGCGAAGTCCCGCCAGCCGCCGTCCTGCTGGATCTCCCCGGCGTGCGAGCGGGCCGTGCCGTCGCGATCGCCGTACTCCGCCAGCACCGAGGCGTCCTCGATGTCCAGCTGCTCGGCCAGGTATTCCGCCACCTCTGCCGGCACCTGCCGCGGGTCCGGCATGAACCGTCCCAGGAAGCGCACCGTCGTCAGCTGCACCGCGAAGTCCAGCCGGTTGTGCGCCCGCCGCTTCGCCTGCACCTTCTCCCGGTCCGTGTCGTCCAGGAAGAAGAACCGCTCCAGCTCCGCCCGCGTCGGGGCGCCGTGGAATGCTTCGTACCGGGAGGCCTGCTCATTCGTCAGGAGCGCGACCGCCACCACGGCTCTCCGAAGATCGACAACATCGACCCGCGAAGGTTCGGGCCCGCGATCAACCCTGGTCAACGGCCTCCGGTAACCCGCCCGGCCTTAGCGCACGATCTGGCACGAATGTTCCTCAAGCCCCGTGCTCTCGCGGTCCGATCGGCCCGCGGGCCCGCGGGCCTGGGGAGCCGACGGGGCGAGGGGGCGCACAGCCGAGCCCGCGTTCGCGGTCAGCCTCCGTGGGCGGTGAGGGTGTAGCCCTCCGGGCCCTCGAAGGAGAACATCGGCCCGAAGGGGCTGTTCGCCATCGGGGTGAGGATCTTGATCCCGGCGGCGGCGAGTTGGTCGTGGAGCTGGTGAGCGTCGGAGGTCTGGAACCAGAGCACCGTGCCGAGGCCGGGCCGTGCGGCGTCGTCGAGGTCGATGCCCGGGAGGAGCGCGCGGACGGCGAACGGGGTCGGCTTGGTGTCGAACACGACCGCGTGCGGCGGTGAGACCGCCGCGCGGCGCAGGCCCAGATGCTGTTCGCAGAACGCCGCAGCCGCTTCCACATCGCGGACTTGCAGGGCGACGAAGTCGGGGCCGTCGATGGCGACAGGCATGGGTGTTTCCTCCATCTACATGTCAGGACTTTGACATGGGTGAAGGTAGGGGAGCCCGCGCGGCTATGTCAAAATGCTGACATGCAGGAGAAGACACCTACCGGGTCGCCAGACCCCACGGCGGACGTCACCCAGCACGTGGGGTACCTGATCAAACGGGCCCAGGCCGCCCTGCGCGGCGCCATGGACAAGGTGCTGCGCGCGCACGGGCTCACCGTGCCGCAATACGCCACTCTCGAACTCCTGGCCCTGCACCCCGGCATGTCCAACTCCGACCTCGCCCGGGCGACCTTCGTCACCCGGCAGTCCGGGAACGTCGTCCTGCGGGGTCTGCAGGAAGCGGGGCTGATCACCCGCCCCGCCACCGCCAACTACGGCCGCGCCCGCCCCACCCGCCTCACGGAGGAGGGTCACCGGCGCCTGGCCGAGGTCCAGGCCGCCGTCTACGCCATCGAACAGCGCATGGTCGAGGCGATCCCGTCGCAGCGCCTGCCCGCCCTCCTCGCCGACCTCGACTGCCTGGCGGCGGCCCTGGAGGAATGACCCGTCGACGGGCGGTGACGCAAGCCGTTGCGCTTGACCGAGGATCAGCTGTGGCGCCCGGTGACAGTGGTGAGCACCTGTTCCAGTCGCGTCGGGCTGGCCGCTCCGCGCGTGCGCCAGGCGATGAAGCCGTCCGGCCGTACCAGGAGGGCCTCGTCGTCGGCGAGATTCAGCGAGGACGCCACCTGTTCGTCCAGCAGGACCGTGTCGAGATCCATCCCCAGTGAGACGGCGACCGCGCGCGTCGCCCCGTGCCAGTCTCCGCCGGTCGGACCGGCCAGCACGGCGAAGCGGGATCGATTGAGGTCGAGGGTGGAGGCGGTCCCGTCGGCCAGCCATCGGTGGGGGAGCCGTGATCCCGGTGCCCCGTCGAGACTCGCCGCGAGGTCCTCGGTGGAAGGGAGTTCGACGACCGGATCGATCACCGCCGAGGAGGCGTAGCGGTATCCCATGGTGACCAGCGGAGCGTTCCAGGCACCGGCGGCACGGCGCTCCGCAACGGCCGTCGGGTCCCAGTGCATCCTCGGGTTTCCCCAACGTGCCAGGGCCTGACGGGTCACCAGTTCGGCGATCGCGTGGCGCTCCTGGTGGTAGCTGTCCAGCAGGCGGTTGCCTGCCTGGCCGGCCAGTGTCATGGCCAGTTTCCATGCCAGGTTGTGCGCGTCGGCGATGCCGGTGTTGAGGCCGAACGCGCCGAGCGGCGTGACGGCCCGCGCGGCGTCGCCGACCAGGAACGCCCGTCCGCGCCGGAACGCATCCGCCATCCGCGCGGTTGCCCGCCACGGCAGCACGCTGACGATCTCCACCGGCACGTCCGCCCCGATCGCCGTGCGGACCGCCTGCGCGCAGCGTTCCTCGGAGACGTCGTCCCATGGGTCAGGCAGGACGTGCAGGACCCAGCGCCGGTCGCCTACGGACAGCAGGACGCCCCTCGCGTCGGGGTGGTTGATCTGCGTCATCGGCGGCATCGGGCCGAAGCGGTCTTCGAGGTCGGCGTCGAACAGGATGTTCAGGGTGATGTCGCCTATCTCGCCCGGCCCGGTGGTGGTGATCCCGAGCGCGTCGCGCACGAGGCTGTTCACCCCGTCGGCGCCCACCAGGTAGTCGGCGTGGACGACACGTCCGTCGGACAGCGTCACCGACACCTGGTCCGCGTCCTGCTCCACCCCTGTCACCTCGACGCCGAATTCGACGGTCGCGCCGCGCTCGCGAGCGGCGGGAATGAGTACGGCGTCGATGCGGTGCTGCGGATAGTGGCCCCGTGGGGTTTCCGGCGAGAGGGCGAAGAAGGCGTCCCGCCCCGCAGGGGGCGGCGCCTGGCTGCGGTCGATCTCGGCGACCGTGCGTGCTTCGGCCCGCCACAGGGCGGTTGACGGGACGGCGGCCCCGGCCATCTCCTCGCGCAGCCCCACCTCGCGGAAGAACTCCAGCGTGCGCAGGGAGATCCCGAGCGCGCGAGGGTGGTTCGACGGTTTGGTCCGGCGCTCGACGACGAGTGACCGCACTCCGTGATGGCCGAGGAAGACGGCGGTGGCTAACCCGACCGTGCCGCCTCCGGCGATCACGACTGGAATCTCGGACATGGCAGTCCTCCTTCGGATTGGGAACAGTGTTCCCGACTTTGGGAACACTGTACTCCAGGCGTACGCTGTGCCGATGCCCTCTCGACCCCAGCCCGCGACCCTGATCTGGATGCGCGACCGCGAGCGGAACACCCGCCAGGCCCTCAGCGACGAGAAGATCGTGCGCTGCGCGATCCAACTCGCCGACGCCGAGGGCATCGACGCACTCTCGATGCGGCGCATCGCGGCCGAGTTGGGCACCGGTACCACCTCGCTGTACCGCCACATCGCCGGCAAGGACGAGCTGATCGAGCTGATGGTCGACGCGGTGTCCGGCGAGCAGCCGCTGCCGCAGCGGCCGGGCCGGGACTGGCGCGCCGAACTCGCCGACACGGCCCGCGGTTTCCGCGCCGCGCTGCTGCGCCACCCCTGGCTGGCCCAGCAGGCATCCCGCCGCCCGGCGCTCGGCCCCCGCGTCATCGCACGGTCCGATCACGCACTGGGGGTGGCGGGCAAGGCGACCGATGACGCCACCCTCGCCGGGATGATGGTCACCGCCGTCAACACCTACGTCCTGGGTTCGGTCTCCACGGAGTTGGCCGAGCTGGAGGCGCAGCGCAGTACGGGCATGACCGAGGACGAGTGGCGGTCGTCGGTCGGGGCCTATGTCCGGCAGGTGGTCGACTCCGGCCGCTACCCGCACTTCAACCGCCGGATCCTGGAAGCGGACGACCCCGGCGCCGAGGCCCGTTTCGAGTTCGGCCTCGACTGCCTGCTCACCGGCTTCGCGGCCGCACTGGAGCGCGGATAGCCGTTCGCAGCGACGTGGCTGACGCCTCGTCGCCCCGGCATGGTGCCTGTGCGCCCCGCGCTGAATTGGGTTGCGACGGGGCCTGCGGGCCGGTGAGGTACCTCCATGGAAGGTGCCGCCGAGCAGGCGCAACGGGCAGAGGCAGGAACAGGCCGCGCGATCACGGGCCGTACGGCGTCATGGCAGGGACCGGCGGTGCTCGTGGCCCTGATGCTGGCCGCCTTCACCTTCAACACCGCGGAGAACCTGCCGGTCGGCCTCCTGGAACTCATCTCCAAAAGCCTCCGGGTGTCACTGTCGGCCGTCGGCCTCCTGGTCACCGGTTACGGACTGACGGTCGCGGTCGCGTCGTTGCCACTCGCGCACCTCACCCGGGCCGTGCCCCGACGCCATGTGCTCACCGCCCTGTTGACCGTGCTCGTCGTGTCCAGTCTGGTGGCGGCGCTGGCAACCTCCTACGGGCTGCTGCTCGCGGCACGGCTGCTGACCGCGCTCGCCCAGACACTGTTCTGGGCCGTGATGGGGCCTGTCGCGGTGGGCCTGTTCGCGCGCGAGGTCCGCGGGCGGGTGGTGGGGGCGCTGTCCGTCGCCGGCTCACTCGCCCTCGTGCTCGGCGTTCCCGCCGGCACCTGGCTGGGCCGGCAGAGCGACTGGCAGGTGCCCCTCGCCATGCTGGCGGTTCTGGGACTCTTCTCCCTGGTCACGATCGCCGTTCTGCTGCCGACCTCGCCCGCGGAAGAAGAGCCCGCGGCCTATGGAAGCGGCCCCGACATCCGCCGGTTCGGGACGGTGCTGGCCACCGGAACCCTGTCCGCCACCGGGGCGTTCACGGGATACACCTACCTCGTGACGTTCCTCGGCGACGTGAGCGGGTTCTCGCCGAGCGCCGTCAGCGCCCTCTTCGTGGCGTTCGGAGTCGCTTGTCTGGCCGGGGTGAGCATCACCGGGGCGGTGCTGGACCGCTTTCCGCGCGCAGCGCTGACCACCGCCGTGGCCACGCAGGCGGCCGGCATGCTCGGCCTGTACGCGGCGGGCGCCCACCCGGTGGCGGCCGTGGTGTTCCTGGCGCTGATGGGCGGTGCACTGGGGCCGGTGTTCATGGCCACACAGAACGAGATGCTGAGGTGCGCACCCGGCCGCACGGACCTCGCACTCGCGGCCAACTCCGGTTGCTACAACGTCGGTATCGCGGCGGGCGCCGCGATCGGGGGAGTGATCCTGCCGCTGGCCGACGTGCGGGGCACCTTCCTCGCCGGCGGGCTGCTGACCGCCGGGGCATGCGCGGTGCTGATGGGTGGGCGGCTGCTGTGGCGCGGCCGTGGGCACGTCGCATAGCGCCGGCTGCGGCGTCGGCAACCCGCAGGGGCCGACGAAACGTCCACGGACCGAGCACAGTCGGCGCATCCGGGAGCGCGCCACCCGCACCCGTCGGCGACGGCGGCCTGGACCCGGCTGTCCGTCACTCGTCCCGACGCTGCCCCGTGCGCACAGCCGACGATCACGAGGTGGGCTGGGGGGAGACGGAGGGCGGCAGGTCGTTTCCGGGGGCGTGCCCGGGGCAGCATCGCCTGGTGGGCGACGTGATCTTGGGAGACGACAGCGCCGGCGAGGGCGGGACCATCCGCCCCGGTGAACCGGTGGGCGAGCGGGGGATTCCGGCGTTGCCACGGGCTGTGGCCGGCGTCGCCGCCGAGGCCGCGCGGTGCCTGGGGAAGGCGGTGGAGTTCGCCGTGCAGACCCAAAACGGTGACGGGGCCTGGTACGTCCCGTCCGAGCCGCGCATACTCGAAAACGCCGCCGTGGCCTGCTCCCTGGCGGGCGTGGAGCAGGCACGGGCTGCGCGCGAGCGGGCGGTCCGCTGGCTGGAGCATGCCGCCCCGCAGCAGCACGACGCGTTCGTCGCCGCCGCCGACCGCTGGCTCGTCGGCCTGCACCGTACGCCCGTCCCGGCCGCCTTCACCGCCCCGCCGTCGTGCGAAGGGCCGTACGCCCGGCGGGCGTTGTACCTCGACGCACTGGCCTGCGCGGCGGGCGCCCCCGGCGCGGACGCCCGTCGATTACTCGATCAGGCCCGTACCGCACTGGGCGCCGACCGCGGGCGCGGAGTCAAGCCGTGGCAGCGGGCGATGCTGCTTGCCTTCGAGGCCATCGCCTGCTCCGCCCTCGGCCTGCCGCTGCCCGCGTCCACCCTTCCCGAGCTGGCGCGGGCGCAGTCGCCGGACGGCTCGTTCTTCGGGATGCCGCTGGTCACGGGAGTGCTGCAGCTCGCCCTGACCCGGGTGGCCCCCGACCGCCGGATGACCCTCCGGTGCCGCGAGAGCCTGCTTGCGGCGCAGCATCCGGACGGTACGTGGCGCTTCTGCGTGAGCGAGATCTGGGACACCGGTCTGATGGTCCGCGCGCTCCGTGGGCACCCCCGCTTCGACACCGCCGCACTGCCTGCCGCCTCGGACTTCCTCGCCGCCGCCCAACGCCAGGACGGTGGTTGGGCCTGTACCGCCGTCCTCGACTCCGACAACGACACCACCGGCAACACCCTCCTCGCGCTGGCGGGCACCGGCCCGGCGGACCGGGTCCGCGCCGCCGCCACCCGCTACGCGCAGCGGCACCAGACACCCGAGGGCCTGTGGAACACCTGGGACTCCAGCGACGACAGTCCGGTCCCCGATGTCGTCGCCCACATGGTCGCCGGCATCCGCGCCGCCGAACTCCCCGGCATCGAACTCGCCCGTGCCGAACGATGGTTGTCCGCCCGCGCCACCGGCGACGGCTGGATATCCGACTGGTACATACCGCCCGCCTACGGCGCCGCCGAGATCGGCACGGCCGTCGACGCGCCGCCGGGAAGGAGCGCCGCGGCACGAGCGCTGCTGGCCTCCCAGCGGCCGGACGGCGGCTGGCCGCGCATCCCCGGCGAGCCGTACTCCAGCCCGACGGCCACCGGCCTGGCCCTCACCGCCCTGACCGCCCACCCCGCCGAAGACGTCGGCACGACCGACGCCGCCGTCGCCCACGGGCTCGGCTTCCTGGCCGACACCCAGAACGGCGACGGCACTTGGAGCGACCGTCCCGTCATGTACGGCCCGCGGCCCTTCCTGACCGTCTCCGGCGCCCAGGTCCACGCCCTCGTCGCCCGCGGACTGCGCGACGCGCTGGCGGCCGCCGGACACTCGGGCGGTGTGCGCCCATGACCGACCGACTCGCCGACGCCTGCGCCCTGGTGGCCGCCGCACAGCCCGCGGCGTGCATCTTCGACTTCGACGGCACCCTGGTCGATACCGGCACCCTCAACACCGACGCCGCCCGCGCGACCCTCACCGACCTCGGCCTGACGATCCCCGAACTGTGGCTGCGCGAGGCTCCGCTGGCCGACCTCACGGCCCTGCGCCGCCGGCTGCGGGCTGATCTGGGCGTGCCGCTGCCCTGCACGGACGCGGAGTTCGTGGACCGGGCCCGAGCCCACTGGCTCGCCCGGGCCGGCCTGGTCCGGCCGGTGGCCCACGTCGCGGCACTCGCACGGCACTTGGCATCGGTGTCCGTGCCCTTGGCCGTGGCCTCGGCCAACGACGGCCAGGTCGTCCGTGCCAGCCTCACCGCGGTCGGCCTCACCGACCTCTTCGACACCGTCATCGCCCGCGAACACGTCACCCGCCTCAAGCCGGCCCCCGAGGTCTACCGACTCGCCGCCGCGAGACTATCCGTCGCGCCCCACCGCTGCCTGGCGTTCGAGAACACCGACCAGGGCATCGCCGCCGCACATGCGGCCGGCGTCCCCGTCATCGACGTGCGCCACCGGGCCTGGACCGTGGACGAACCCTCAGGCGGCGGACGGGCCGGCGGCCCGATCGCCTGAGGCCGCACCGCGCGCCGCCGCCTGCGCCTGCGCATACGCAGGCGGCACCGCCGAAGCGATTCCCCTCACCGCATCGAGTCCAGGACGAGACGCAGATCGTCCAGCGTGGTCGACGGGTTGACCAGGGCGAGCCGGGTGCAGATCCGGCCCCGGTGACGCGTCGGGGTCACGAACGCCTGCTGCGTGTCCAGCAGGTGGCCGCTCCAGCGGGCGTAGTCGTCGGGGCGCCACCCGATGCGCTCGAAGGTCAGCACCGTCAGGTCGGGTTCGACCAGCAGGTCGAGGTGGTCTGCGCGCCGGATCAGGTCGGCGCCGGCCCGCGCGGTGGCCAGGCTGCGTTCGACGGCCTCGCGATAGGCGTCGGCACCGTGCGCCGCGAGGGAGAACCACAGCGGCAGCCCGCGGGCCCGGCGGGTGAGGTGGACGGCGTAATCGGAGGGGTTCCACTCGCCGTCGGCGGTGACGGCCTCAAGATAGCCGGCGTGCTGGGTGTGGGCCGTACGCGCCAGGCTCGGGTCGCGGTAGAGCAGCGCGCACGAGTCGAAGGGGCCGAAGAGCCACTTATGAGGGTCGACGATGAAGGAGTCGGCCTGCTCGATGCCGTCGTAGAGGTGGCGGACGGCCGGGGCGGCCAGGCCGGCGCCGCCGTAGGCGCCGTCGACGTGCAGCCACCAGCCGTTGTCGCGGGCGACCGCACCGATGCCGGCGATGTCGTCGACGATGCCGAGGTTGGTCGACCCGGCCGTGGCTACGACCGCGAAGACGCCGGCACGTCGATCCGGTGGGAGGCGGTCGACGGCGTCCCGCAGCGCGGTGCCGGTCATCCGGCCGCGCTCGTCACCCGGTACGAGGACGACGTCCACGTCCATGACCACGCGCAGGGCATAGGCGACCGAGGAGTGGGTCTCCTCGGTCACGCAGACCGCCCAGCGTCGCGGCAGGCCGGAGCGGTGCCTCCGGGCCGATTCGCGGGCGGCGACCAGGGCGGAGAGGTTGCCGAGGGTGCCGCCCTGGACGAAGGTGCCGCCTGCTGTGTCCGGCAGGCCGGCCAGGTCGGCGACCCAGCGCAGTGCCTGGTTCTCGGCGAAGGCGGCGCCCGCGCCTTCGAGCCACGAGCCGCCGTACACGCTCGACGCGCTGACGAGCATGTCGAACGCGGCCGCCAGCTTGGTCGGGGCGCCCGGTATGAAGGAGAGATAGCGCGGATGATCGACCGCGATGCACGCCGGCGCCAGCACCTCGGCCCACAGCCGCACCGCCTCGGGACCGCCCAGCCCCGCGGCCGTGATCGTCTTTCCCGCGACGGACTCCAACTGCTCCCAGGCAGCCGTGCCGCTCAACGGCGGCTCCGCGGCCAACCGTTCCACACACAGCTGCGCCAACTTCCGGACCGTCTCCTCGACGGCAGGGGTGTACTCATGCACGGGACATCCTCAAGGGCACGATCGGGTCCCCGCGTTCCGGCGCACAGGCCGAGCCTCCCCATCGGCGAGGTGCTCCGGTCTGCGCCGCCCCCGCGAGGTGCGGCTGACTGACGGATGCGGTGCGGCATCCGAGCCCCGGGCGTACGACCGAACGGACGGGCACTCGGCGCGCCCGCGCCTCAACTTTCCCGGGGCACCCAGACATTCCGCCATGCACCGAACGACCCCGTCCAGCGCGCATGCGCGGACGCAGCATCCGCGATCCACGGATGATCCACTTATGCTGGGCGCATGGATCTGCGCTGGATGCGCGTACTGGTCGAGCTGGCCGACCACGGCACGCTGCGGGCCGCCGCGGACGTCACCGGCTACAGCACCTCCGCCGTCTCCCAGCAACTCGCCGCCCTGCAACGCTCCCTGGGCGCCGTACTCGTCGAGCCCGTCGGCCGCACGCTCGCGCTCACCCCCGCCGGCCGCGCCTTCCTGCCCCACGCACGGACCCTCCTCGCCACGCTCGACACCGCCCGCGGCGACCTCACCTCCCAAGGCCCCCTGACCGGCCGGGTCCGCCTCGCCGGCCACGCCACCAGCCTCGCCCGCCACGTGATCCCGGCCGTCACCACCCTGCGGAAGCACCACCCCGGTCTGACCGTCACCATGGCGGAACGCGAACCCGCCGAGGTGCGGGAACTGCTCGACCGGGACGAGATCGACATCGGCGTCGTCTACGACCTCAGCCTCGTCCCGCGCACCATGCCCACCACCGCGTACCACCAGGTGCCGATGGAGCTCGCGGTCGCCGCCGGGGACGACCGGCCGGCCGAGGAGATCTTCGCCGACCCCGCGACGGACTGGATCACCAACTCCCGTTCCAGCGACGACGATCGACTGATCCGCCACGTCACCGCCCGCTACGACATCAGCCCACGGATCGCCCACCACGTCGACAGCCTCGACCTGGTCGTCCACCTCATCGCCGCCGGCCTCGGCACCGCCCTGGTCGCCGCCGACGGCCCACGCCGCCCCGACGTGCGCTACCTGTCCCTGGAGGGCCTCGCCGGCACCCGGCGCAGCTACGCCCTGACCCGCCCCGGCCGCGAGACATGGCACGCCAACACCGCCGTCATCAACACCCTCACCGCCGCAGCCCGCAACGCGGCACCACCCCCGACGGCAGGCAACTGCACCTGACGCCCCGCCCCCGGTCGCCGCTCACCACTCGCCGCCACGAGCAGGGGACTGAGCGCCATCCCCACCATCGACCGGCTCACCTTCAACGTCTCCAGCATCGAGACCGGTACTGATTCCCTTCCCACCGCCTTGCCGGCACCCGTGCGCGAGCGGAAGCATCAGACACGCTCAGCTGAAACCGCCCCGTCCGCTGGACGACCGGCCGCCCCACGGTTGGCAGTTCCACCCGCTCACCCAGCCAAGGTGCCTTGATGGAAGTACATCCGCCAGCCCGTCTCCGTCAGACGCCACAAGGAGCTTCGCCATGCCCGACGGCCCTGGCCGTCGGCGAAGTACGTCAGATGGACGACGCCTGGAGCAAGGGCGACTCCAGACATCTCGCTGACCTCGACCGGAGACTCCGCGGACACCGAGCCGTCACTGGTCACCGTGACGATCGAATCGACATCCCACCGGCGTCCGGAAGCCCCGATCTCGGTGAACTCCGGATCCAGAAGCTCCAGGACACGGGCCGGCGACGCCCGCACCTCGGGGTCGAGAAGCCGCATCTCCCCATCGATGGCCGCTCGCACGGCCCGCTCACTCTCCTCCGCCATGCGGGAACCCTACTGCCGGGCCGCCTCCTTGTGCTGCTCGGCGACTTCTACTGCGAACTGCTCACCCTCACGCCGTCCGCCCAGGTGACGCGGGAGTGGGGCGACCGTTACCGATCCGATTGGAGCCCTGTGTGACCACGGCAATCGACCTGCGCCACTACGGCCATGAGGACCTCCCCGACATCCGGCAGACTCTCCTCGACGTCCACGCCGACGCCTACGCCGACCGGATCCACGAGGAGTTCGTACAGCGATTCCCTTGGTTCGTTGGCCACTGGGGCGGACGTGAGGGGTTCGCGTGCGTCGTTGCGTATGAGGGGAATGAGCCGATCGGCTTCACCTACGGGGCGCCAGGCGAACCGGGCCGTGAGTGGTGGCGCGAGTGCCTGGCCGAGCCGCCGGCAGACCCGTCCACGTTTTCCGTCTCCGAGCTGATGGTCCGCCCGAAGTGGCGCAAGAAGGGCTGGGGAGAACGCCTCCACGCCGCCCTCCTCGGTGACCGACCGGAAGCCCTGGCCGTGCTCACCGTCGACACCAAACGGCCCCGGCTGCAAGCGCTGTACGAGAGCTGGGGGTACCGCAAGGTCGGCGAGCGCCAGCCCTTCCCCGACTCCCCGCTGTACGCGGTGATGCTCCGCCCCCTGCGCTGACCGGCGCGACCGCGGCGGCCCGTCCCACCCGGGGCGGACCGCCGCCCTCACGCCAGATTGATCAGGGCTGGCCGGCACGCCAGGCGCCGACACAGTGGAGCTTCGCGGAAAGCCCGAGGAGCGGGCGTCGGACCGGCCCGGTCCGACCGCGCGGGTGGAGTTCCTGAACCACTGCCGAGCCCTGCACCCGAGCCCGAGTACGGTTATGTCGCCCCCGAGGAACGGGCCGAGTTCGAGGAGCACTTCGACAAACGCAACGCTGAACTCGGCAACTGCGCTCGCCCGCTCGCCCCTACGGATCACCCTGCCGGCACGAACACGCCCGCCTCTCCGAACCGGCGACAGTCAGCTGAACGGCCGGGAGTGGAGAGCGCGATTCTTGGCTCGTGTCAGCGCCAGGAACTACTGTCGCCGGCATGGTCGAACACGATGCCCTCAGCGCCACCCGCGATGCCTACGACGCTGTCGCTCCCGAGTATGCGCAGCTGTTCCGCGCCGAGCTGCACGACAGGCCCCTGGATCGTGCGATGTTGGGCGCCTTCGCCGAGGCGGTGAGCGCGAGCGGCGACGGCCAGGTCGCGGACCTGGGATGTGGGCCTGGTCATATCACGTTCTACCTGGACGAGTTGGGGCTGGCGGTGTTCGGCGTCGATGCCTCTCCTGCGATGGTCGAGTCGGCTCGACAGGCCTATCCGGGTCTGCAGTTCGACGTGGGCTCGATGGCCGCGTTGAACATCGCCGACGGCGAGCTGGGCGGCGTACTCTCACGTTGGTCCATCATCCACACTCCGCCGCAAGAACTCCCCGCCGTCTTGGGGGAGTTCCACCGTGTGCTGGCGCCTGGCGGCCACCTCCTGATCGGCTTTTCCGCCAGCGATGATCCGTCTCACCCGACGCAGGTCTTCGATCACGCAGTCGCGCCGGCCTATCGGTGGTCGCCGGATCACCTCGCCGCGATGCTGCGCAAGTCCGGGTTGGCCGAGGTGGCCCGGATGGTTCGCGAGCCTCAGCCCACCGACCGACGGCAGTTCCAGGAGGTCCAACTGCTCGCCCGCAAAGCCTAAGGGGCGTCCCATAAATGATCTAGGGCGGGCTCGATGACCTGCGTTTTCGTCGTCATCCTGCGAGGGTCAGGTTGTGCAGGCGGGCGATGCCGAGCATGGCGTGGTGGACACCGTCGCCTTTGAGGCGGCAGTCGCGGAGGATCTTCCAGCTCTTCATGCGGGCGAAGGCATGCTCGACGCGGGCATGGACTTTGCGGTGGGAGGTGTTGTGTTCCTCTTTCCAGGCCGGGACTCCGGACTGGCCGCGTTCGCGGCGGTGCGGGATGACCAGGCCGGTTCCTCGGTAGCCGCCGTCCGCAATGACGGTGGTCTTGCCGACAGTGGCCTTGGCGCCGGACAGCTCCCACGCTGTGCAGTCGTTGCGGTTGCCGGGCAGAGGCCGGCCGACGGCGACGACGAGCCGGGTGTCGGCGTCGATGACGACCTGGCGGTTGGTGGAGTACCGGTATTTCTTCGACTGCTCGGCGACGGTGTGGTCGCGTGTGGGGACCAGGATGCCGTCGACGATCAGCACGGTGTCCTTGCGGAACCGCTTGCGTTGCTGGAGCGCGAGCGAGGGGCCGAGGCGGTCGACGATGCGGTCGGCAGCCGACTTCGACACCCCGAACAAGGGAGCGGGTTGACGCAGGGTGAGGTTAGTGCGCCAGCACGCGGCGACCAGCAGGACCCGGTCCTCCAGCGGCAGGCCCCAGGGCCGGCTTGCGGACCGGGTCCGCACCCTCGCGACGCACGGCGGTGATCAGCTTGCCGAACCGCCGCGGGCTCAGTCCGGTGAACGGGGCTATCCAGGGTGGCTCCGAAGCCGTGATCACGCCACACACAGCAAGATCATCTCACCCGTGACCAGCAGTTACAGGACAGCCCTTAGCCAGCCACACGAACTGGCCGTTCACCCCTCAGGCGTGCTCAGTCTTCGTCACCCTGGCCCATCTCGTCGTCATCGTCGTCATCATCATCCGCAGAGATGACCTGCTTGGAATGGGTCGAGGGAGCGATGTGCGAAACGGCAGCAGCCGCACCTGCTCCATGGAGTACGGCTGTCGTGACCAGGGCGGCGGCAGCAATTGCAGTGCGAATGCGCATGGAAATCTCCAAGGGTCGAAGCGGAACTACGTGCTGGAAACGTCCCCTGGCGGATGTCCTTCGATCCGTTCACGTAGGACAGTTAACCCAATCAGGCCCCGTTGCTTCACCTAACTGTCCGGCCGGGGCACCTGGGGCCGGACTGCACACCGAATCCTGACAACACCGAGGAAAGGTTCCGCATGGAGACCACCCCCACCACCTCCGAGCCGGCCGACCTTCCAGCCGGCGACGGGCAGCCCCGGCCGAGGCCGCGAACGGCCTGAGGAGCCGGCCCGGCCGGAGGAGCAGGGCGACGGCCAGGAGCTGGACGCCGACGCGCCGCGCGTGGAGCTGACGGCCGTACGGGCGGAGGCTGCCCGGTACCGCACCAAGGCGCGGGAGACGGCGGAGTCCCTGAAGGCGGCCCGTTCGCCGGAAGAGTTCCAAGCCGTGGCGGACCGGGCCACGGAGCTGCACCGGGAGCGCCTGGCCCGCCGCTACCACCTGCCGGACGCCCTGGCCGTCCGGATCACCGGGGTCGACGAGGGCGCCCACAACCTCGCCACCGGCCCGGACTCCCGCCCCGACCTGCTCCTGCGCCGCCGCGTCACGGCCCCAGGGCAGCCGGATGCGGCACAGCGCGAGATGCTGGCTCGGTTGAACGCGGGCGCCGCAGCTGTGCCGCACCTGCTCGATTCGGGCGAACGGTCCTTCGGCTTCTACCGCGGACCGCTCACCGCCGAACCGGCTCAACGACTGCCAGCCCCGGCCGACGGGCGCAGCCGCCTGGAATCGGCGGGGGAGGGACTGATCTACCTGGAGCTGCACGGCGTGTTCGACGCTGGCTACGCCGCAGCGTTCAGCCTGGGTCGCCAACTCTGCCTGGCAGATGCGGAGTTCCGTACCGCCTTGCTGGAATTCCGCAAGGCCGCCCGATCCGCGGCCCGGCGCCTCGCCACGCACGCCTCCGTCACGGGCCGAACCGCAACATCGCAGGACCCGCGCGGCCGCCAGGCGCGCGACGGGTTCGACCGACTGCTCACCGATGCAGGCGGCAGCCGGTTCCGCGCCACGTTGCAGGCCACGGGCGTGCAGAGGACGGCACGACGTGGCCCGCGGACCCGCGCCCAGGCGGCGCCGACGGTGGACGCTGCCGCGCTGCGCTCAACCCTGACCGATGCCGGGACCCTGGCCGTGCTGCGCGATGCGGTTGGCGACGAACTGGAGCCGATCGCCGCGTGGTTGGCACGCCTGCCCCTGCTGGAGATGATTCCCTTCACCCACCTCGTGCCGGATCCCGCGATGTTGCCGGTCGAGTCGTTGCGCTTCGCCTACACCGACCCGGCCTGGGTGCGGGCCGCGGTGGACGGCGCGCTGAGCGTCGGGGTCGGCCACGCGCTCGACGCGGATCTCAACGCACTGGCCGCCGAGGTCGCCGCGCCGCCGCCGTGCGCACTGCTGATGCGCTCGGACCTGGTCCCGCACTGGCCCAAGATCATCATGACCGCGTTTCTCGGCGAGCGTGTCGTCGAGCCGGTCCGCCGCATGGTCTACGGGCACGACGTACTGATGCTGCTCTACCCGTAGGTGATCGACACCTTCACCCTGGCCGAACCGCCCCAGGGCCTGCACTTCGGATTCAGCGACATCGGCACCGTCGAGCTGCGGCAGATCTCCGGGCCGGAGGTGGGAGCGCCGCTGGGCGAGTTCCCCGAGGAACCGACCGACGACCGGTTCGCACGGTTCCTGCGCCCGGGTGGGCACAACGTGCTGAACGTGGCCGGGTCGGGGGACGCGTTGCTGGCCGCCTTGGGAGAGGCACACGGTGACGTGGAGCTGAGTTCGGCGCAGTTCGCCCTGCAGATGATCAAGGCCCCCCAGTTCCAGGAGTTCGTGCGCCCGTGACGACCGCAGAGCAACGAGGCAGGACGATGAATCCGCTCACCACCTTGGTGGTTCCCGTGGAAGTGGCGGCCCTGGCCGTCAACGACCAGACCCGGATCACTGACGGCAGCTTCATCTGGCAGCGCTGGCAGGCCGACTTCGAGGAAAGCTCTGTGAGTTGAGCCTGCGGCGGCGGTTCGAGCAGGCCGTCGCGGTGATCGACGCGTACGGGGGAGCGGACGGGCCACTGGCCCTGGTGGGTTTCAGCATGAGCGGCCGGACGGTGGCCGATCTCGTCCGGCACTACGGGGATCGGGTGGCGGCGCTGGGGCAGTGTGCGCCCGCCGTGTACAGCGCCGAGGCGTGGGACGTGCCCTTCGAGGACGGGAACGGCCGGTTCAGCAGGATCATTCGGCAGCCGGACAGCTGGCGTGAGGCGCCCGCGCTTGAGGTGCTGCGGGCGTACGAGGGCCGGGCGGGCACCGACGCGGTGATCCCGCCCGCGGCGACCGAGTCCATACAGAACGCGCTGGCCGCGCGTGCCCAGTACACCCGGTTCGGCCTTCCGGAAGCGCAGCACCAGCTGGGGACGTGGTTCCGCGAACACGGCGACGACCGGCGGGAGTCCATGGAGGCGGTGCTGACCGGGCTCGACGGCCAGGGCCTGCGGCCACTGCGCGACCGGAAGCCCCCGAGGGCACCGAAGACGAAGAGGGCTTCCGGGGCGACGTGAGGGGTCAGGAGGCCGGCGTGGCCGAGGGCCATACGCCGAACCACTGTTCGGCGCCGTAGGCATGGAACCGCTCCACCTCGGTGAACCCCAGCTTTGCCGCCAGGCGCATCGAGCGTTCGTTGGCAGTCTGGGTGTACAGCACCACCGACTTGCCGGGATGCGCGTCGGCGAACCAGTCGAGTGCCGCTGCGCACGCCTCGGCGCCGTACCCACGTCCCCACACCTCCGGCACGAAGAGGTAGCCGAGCTCGGCCTCCCCGACATCCCGGCGGGCGTTCTCCGGACTCCCCGCGTCGTGCCGAACGAGCTTGATCATGCCGATCAACGCTCCGTCGAGATCGATCACGAAATGGCCAGGCCGATGTCCGGGTGTCTGGGGTATCTCGCGTTCGAGCTCATCTCGCGGGCGAGGGCCACCGAGGTAGGTATGCACCTCCGGTGAGGCGAGCAGCTCGATTGATGCCGCACGGTCTCGGGCTTCGGGCTCGCGGAGCACGAGCCGCTCGGTCCTGATCGGGGCAGACGGCCAAGCGACGGGTCCAAGCTCAGTCATGGCGGGCAACCTATCGCACGCCCACCGTGGGACACTCTCGTCGCCGCAACCCCGAAGAGATCGTGTCCACAGGGGAGTTGGCATCGTGCGCGTGATGTCGGCCATCTCTGCCCAGGGAGTCTCGTGTCAGACGTATCCATTCGCCTCGCAGGCATTGCCGACCGTCCGATAGTGGAACGGCTGTGGCTGATGTTCCGTCATGACCTGTCGGAGTTCCATGGTCTGCTGCCCAACGCCGACGGAACCTTCCGCAACGATCGACTCCACGCGGCCTTCTCTGATCCCGACTGGGCGCCGTACCTCCTGATGGTCGGTGACAGCCCTGCCGGCTTCGCGTTCGTACGCGGTGTGAGCGCCTCGACGCGCGTGCTGAACAGCTTTTTCGTGGTGCGGGGTGCACGGAGAACGGGGATCGGGCTGCGCGCTGTTCAGGAGATCGCGGTCAGGCACCCGGGTTCGTGGGAGGTTGCGTTTCAGGACGCCAACGCGGGTGCGGTGAACTTCTGGCGTCGCGTCGCCACGGAGATCGCCGGAGACGCATGGACGGAGGAACGCAGAAGGGTGCCAGGTCGGCCGGACCTGCCCCCTGACGTCTGGATCTCCTTCAGCACTCCCACGGGGACTTGCGACTGAGCACCGGAGCAGGGCAGCCGCCGAACACACTCGGCGGCACCGGCCAAGCCGGCCTGGCCTGGGCAACGCCATGGGGCACCGATCTGCCCCCCCGCATGCGGTTCACGTCGCCCTCGATTCCCCCGAGAAATGGCGGCAGTTGGCTACGCGAGCCGACCCGTGTCACCTCCGGCCCTGCGGGGCCTGCCGGAATGTCCGGTGACGCCGGCCCAGTCTGGGAGGCATGGTCTGGGCGAGTCCGCGCCCGGCGGCGATCAGGGGGCGTTGGACGCCCGCACCGAAGGTGAGGCGCCGAAAACCAGTGGAACAGCGCCGCTGTGCGTGATTACCGTGCTGCGGACCCAAGTTGTCCAGTCGAGGACGTGCCGTTGTACACCCTGTGAGACCTCCCGAGCGCTGATTCGTCGCGCGTCGCGCCTGTGCGCCGCGCTGCTTTTTGCTGCGGACTTCTCACTGAAACCGGTGTACTTCTGTGCTCACCAACTGGGTGGTCATGCCCACCTGCCTGCCTCTCGTGCTGCGTCGTTGCCACACGTGCGCGTCCGAACGCTTCCGGGCGAGCGGCAAATTCCGTGTCAACGCGAACCACAAGCTCATCGACGCCTGGCTCCTCATACTCTGCACCGCGTGCGGGGAGACGGCGAAGCTCACGGTCTTCGAGCGGATGCATGTGCGCTCCATACGGCCTGAGCTGCTGAACCGACTGCACGACAACGACCTCGGACTGGCAGCCGAGTTGCTCCAGGATTCGGTCGTGCGGCGCCGCAATCGCATCGCCCTCGACTGGGACAACGCCTGGCGCCTCGATACCGGTGGCACGGAACATCCGGACCGCGAGGTGATCGACGTTTCGGTCCGTTTCGCGGCGCGGATCCCCGTCCGGCCGGTGCGGCTGATCGCGGAAGGCTGCGGTCTGTCGCGGGCCGAGGTCGAGAGACTGATCACGAAGGGGAAGCTCGTGTCGGCGGTCCGGCTGAGCGGCAAGCTCTCCGGTGACTTCACCTTCACGCTCAAGCGCTGAGCCCTCGTCGGGGCCAGGGCCGGTCCGGCAAGATCCGCCGGACCGGCCCTGCCTGGTTCATCGCGGACTGCGGACTGCGGACTGCGGACTGCGGGCTGAGGCCCGGCCTTCGCCGTCCGTCGTAGGAACAGAACAGGCCGCCTCCACTGGTCCCGCGTTCACCGGCACCGCACGTCCTCGGCAAAGCCGAAGATCACTGCGGAACCGCGTCACGACGACGGGGTGTGGCTGCGGCCCGTGGCCCCTTCGCGTCCGAGAGGTGGTTGCAGGGCCTTGCGCTCGACTGGTCAAGCGCAAGGCCCACTGCCAACCAGAACCCCTACTGCGCCGGCCCGTTGCGGCGGTTGGAGCTGCGGCCGCCGGTGCCGGCGGCGCCGCCGTTGGCCCCGCCGGTCGACCCCCGGCGGCCGGAGCCGCGGGAGTTCTTGCCGGAGGTGGAACCGGCCGACGCGCCGGCCGCGGTCCGGCGGTCGGAACCGCGTCCGCCCGTGGCACCGGCACTGCCCGTACCCCGGCCGGATCCCGCCCGACGGGCAGAACCGCGGCCGCCGGTTGCGGACGTGCCGCCCGTCGCAGCCGTCCCGGCCGCCGGCCGGCGCTCCGAGCCGCGGCCGCCGGTCTTGGCGGCGGCAGCCGTCGCCGTTCCCGCCCCGCCACCGCCGCCGCTGCGGCGTCGGCGGCTGGACCGCCGGCCGGACTCGCTGCCGGACTTCTGGTTCGGGCGGGACGGTGTCGCCGGCTGGGGGACCTCGATGGTGACGGGCACGCCGGAAGGCTCGCGGGCGCCGGTGAGGGTGGTCAGCTCCTCGTCGCTCGACTTGATGCGGGCCGTACGGGGGCGGATGCCCGCGTCCGACATGAGCCGGTTGACCTCCCGCTTCTGTTCCGGCAGGACCAGCGTGACCACGCTGCCGGAGCCGCCGGCGCGGGCCGTGCGGCCGCCCCGGTGGAGGTAGTCCTTGTGGTCGCCGGGGGGATCGACGTTCACCACGAGGTCGAGGTCGTCGACGTGTATGCCCCGGGCCGCGACGTTCGTCGCCACCAGTGCGGTGACCTGGCCGTTCTTGAACTGCTCCAGGGTGCGGTTGCGCTGCGGCTGGGAGCGGCCGCCGTGCAGTGCCGCCGCGCGGACCCCGACGGACAGGAGCCGCTTGGTGAGCCGGTCGGCGGACCGCTTGGTGTCGAGGAAGAGGATGACCTGGCCGTCACGGGCCGCGATGCGCGTGGTGATGGCCTTCTTGTCGGTCTCGTCCTGGACGTGGAGCAGGTGGTGCTCCATGGTGGTCACCGCGCCGGCGGACGGGTCCACCGAGTGCACCACGGGGTCGGTCAGGAACCGCTGCACCAGACGGTCGATGTTGCGGTCGAGGGTGGCCGAGAAGAGCATGCGCTGACCGTCGGTCCGCACCTGCTGGATCAGCTTGGTGATCTGCGGCAGGAAGCCCATGTCGGTCATCTGGTCGGCTTCGTCCAGCACCGTGATGCGCACGTCGCCGAGGACGCAGTCCCCGCGTTCGACGAGGTCGTTGAGCCTGCCGGGGGTCGCCACGAGCACCTCGGCGCCGCGGCGGAGCGTACCGGCCTGCTTGGTGATGGACAGCCCGCCGACGACGGTGGCCAGCCGGAGGTTCACCGCCGTCGCGTAGGGGGTCAGCGCGTCCGTCACCTGCTGGGCGAGTTCGCGGGTGGGCACCAGCACCATGGCGAGGGGAGCCTTGGGCTCCGCGCGCAGTCCGGCGGTGCGGGCCAGGAGAGCCAGTCCGAACGCGAGGGTCTTGCCGGAACCGGTGCGACCCCGTCCCAGCAGGTCACGGCCGGCGAGCGAGTTGGGCAGCGTGGCGGCCTGGATGGGGAAGGGGGAGGTCACACCCTGCGCGGTGAGGGTCTTCAGCAGTCCCGCGGGCATGTCCAGGTCGGCGAAGTCCTCGACGGCGGGAAGTGCGGGTGTCGTGTTTTCCGGAAGCCGGAATTCCCTCGGGGACGAGGTGGAAGGGGTGGACGACGAGGCGCGCCGGTTGGACTTCTGGGGCCTGCGGGGCATGCAGATTTCTGCCTTTCTGTAAACAGCACAAACCGGGGTCCGCACCATGACGGTGCGGACCCCGGTGCGCGGACACGCGTCCGGCAATCAGGCGGCGACGATGTTCTCCGCCTGCGGGCCCTTCTGGCCCTGCGTGACGTCGAAGGAGACCCGCTGGCCCTCCTGCAGCTCACGGAAGCCCTGGGACTGAATGTTCGAGTAGTGCGCGAAGACGTCGGGGCCGCCGCCGTCCTGCTGAATGAAACCGAAACCCTTTTCGGCGTTGAACCACTTCACAGTGCCCTGTGCCATGACTTTCTCCTTCTGTAGGCAGAGGCCCCATCCGGAGATGCCGGAAAACAAATAACGCGCCTGACGAAGCATTCCCGTCAGGCGCACATAGGTTCATGGGTACCACAACTGCAACTCCGAAACCGTAGCACAGCTCAGGGGCCCGTGGTGGATCAACGACCTGCGCCGGGGCTCCGCAGAGCCTCTCGAAACGATCGCCTACGTTCGTCAGACCGGCGGCGACTCCGCGTGATGGCCGCGGGCAACGCCCTCGTCGACAGCTGCGGACGCGGACGTGGTGGCCGGCGACCCGGTCCGGGGCCGTCTGCCGGTCGTGACGATCCGGCCCGGGCGGGTGGCCGGCCCTCCAGCAACATCGCCGGTCTCTGTCTGCACGGGGATCGTGGCCGTGCGTGAGGGAATCCTCGACCATGCCGCGTCGATGTCCCCGGCCGGTAGCGCGCGGCTGTCTCAGCGGCGCATCGCCTCGATCACGCCGGCGAACTCGGCGTCGCCGTGGCCCGCGGTGATCGCTCGGTCCACGAGGCCCTTGATCGCGTGGAGCATGTCGGTGTCGATGTCGTGGCTCTGGGCGGCCTTGATGAGGTGGGCGAGCGCCGATGTGTGAATCGTGAGGACATCCGCGTCTTTGGAGTACTGCCCCGCGTCGATGTCCCCGGCCGTTCTCGCGGCGACGGACGGGAACTGGCCGAGAATGGCGTCCAGGTGCGGTGCGAGGTCCTCGGCCGGTATGCCTTCCCCGTCGGCCAGAGCGAAGTCGTGGACCATCCCGGCCAGGCCGGCGTAGTAGAGGCTCAGCAGTGCCACGTCGTAGGCCGTGGCCGTGCCGGCGTCGGGGCCGAGGCTCAGAGGTCCCGGTGCGAGGTCGCGGCCAGTGAGCCGAGGAGTGCGAGGGCCTCGCTGCTCGGTGAGGCGGGTTCGGCGTGGTAGACGACGAGTTCCTGGCCCGGGGCGGCGCGGACGTCGAAGGTCTGCATGGTCAGCGTCAGCGGTCCGACGTCGTGGTGCACGAAGCGTTTGCACTCCAGTGCCTTGCCCCGGGCGTCGTGGCGGGTCCACAGGTCGGTGAACTCGGGGCTGTCGTCGAGCAGTTCGGTCAGCACCTGCCGCACCCGCGGGTGGTCCGGGGCTGCTCCGTGGTTGAGTCGGAAGCCGGCGACGGAGTTGTGCGCGACCTCGCGCCAGTCGCGGTAGAAGGTGCGGGCGGCCGGGTCGGTGAACACGACGTGCATGAGGTTGCGCGAGTGGGCCCAGCCGCGGAAGAGGGCGTCGGCGATCGCGTTCGAGGCCAGGACGTCGTATGCGCGGTTGTAGACGATGGCCGGGTTGTGCGGCCAGGCGTCCATCAGGGCCAGCAGGCTCGGCTCGACCCGGTCCACCACGGCGGCGGCCCGGGACCGCGGGCCGAGGCCGGCGAGCCGGAAGAGGTGCAGGCGGCCGTCCTCGT
Organism: Streptomyces sp. NPDC093097; assembly: GCF_044754325.1. NCBI lineage: Bacteria > Bacillati > Actinomycetota > Actinomycetes > Kitasatosporales > Streptomycetaceae > Streptomyces > Streptomyces sp. NPDC093097. Next base: position 256,193 of record NZ_JBIVOW010000005.1, on the reverse strand, counting down.
CCAGCCGCAGGGCGGCGGCCAGGGCGTCGAGCACCTGCGCGGAGGGATTGCGCTCGCGCCCCTGCTCCAGGCGTACGTAGTAGTCGGCGCTGACTCCCGCGAGCAGGGCCACCTCCTCGCGCCGCAGCCCGGGCACCCGGCGGTGCCCCGTGACGGGGAGATTCGCCTGGGCCGGGGTGACGCCGGCGCGCCGGGTGGTGAGGTAGGCGCCGAGTTCTGAACGTGCCATGCCGCCATGCTAGATGCGGGCCCTCCCGCCTTCCTGGGTGCGCTGCACCCAGGAGGAGGCCGCCCTTCCTGCGGTGCTGCGGCCGGGCCAGTTTTGAGGGCATGACCACACAGCAACCAGGACGCGACGGGTCGGCCGGTCGCAAGGTCGTCCTTGTCACCGGCGCCAGCAGCGGCATCGGCGCGGCCGTCGCCGCGCGGCTCGTGGTCGACGGGCACCAGGTGGTGGCCGGGGCCCGCCGCACCGATCGGCTGCGGGCGCTGGCGGAGAGCACGGCCGAGGCGGCCGGCTGCTCCGGCGGCGGGCTGGAACCGGTCCGGCTGGACGTGACGGACCGCGCGGACGTCGCCGACTTCGTGCGGGCGGCCCGCGACCGTCACGGCCGGGTCGACGTGCTCGTCAACAACGCCGGCGTCATGCCCCTGTCGCGCCTGGACTCCCTGCTCGTCGACGAGTGGGACCGGATGCTCGACGTCAACGTCCGTGGCCTGCTGCACGGCATCGCCGCCGCGCTGCCGGTGTTCACCGCGCAGGGCTCGGGGCACTTCGTCACGATCGCGAGCACCGGTGCCCACGAGGTCGTGCCCACCGGCGCCGTCTACTGCGGCACCAAACACGCGGCCAGGGCGATCACCGAGGGCCTGCGCCAGGAGTCCGCCCCCTTCATCCGGGTCACGACCGTCTCGCCCGGCGTCGTCAGTTCCGAACTCGCCGACACCATCACCGATCCCGGCGCCGCCGAGGCCATGCGCGCCTACCGCGCCCATGCGATCGGGCCCGAAGTCATCGCCGGCGCCGTCTCCTACGCCCTCGCGCAGCCGCCCGACACCGACGTCAACGAGATCGTCGTCCGCCCCGTCCACCAGCGCTGACACCCATCGCAACGACCGGAGAGCCCAAGTCCATGACCATGACCACGACCCCGCACCGTCCTGCCGTCCCCGCCGCCTGGGACCTCACCGGGCGGGTCGCCGTCGTGACCGGAGCCGCCCGCGGCATCGGCCACGCCGCCGCCACGCTCCTGCGCGCCCGCGGCGCCCGCCTGGTCGTCACCGACCGGTCCGAGGCCGTCGAGGAACTCGCCGCGCAGGACCCCGACAACATCGCCGCGCTCGTCGGGGACGTCGCCGACGAGGAACTCGCCCGGGCCACAGCGGCCTTGGCGACCAGCCGCTTCGGCTCGCTCGACATCCTGGTCAACAACGCCGGCCGCACCCTGAACAAGCCGGTCACCGAGACATCCGTCGAGGACTTCGACGACATCCTGCGCGTCAACGCCCGCGGCAACTTCGTCCAGGCCCGCGAGGCGTTCCGCGTGATGGAGGCCGGTGGCGGCGGCGTGATCGTCTCGATCGCGTCCGTCTCGTCGCTCGTCGCCTTCGCCACGCAGACCGCCTACGCCGCGTCGAAGGGCGCCCTGGCCCAGATCACCCGGGTGTTGGCCATCGAGGGCGGCCCCAAGGGGATCCGTTCCAACGCCGTGCTCCCCGGGGTCATCGACACCGACATCATGGAAGGCGTCGTCGGCAACGGTCGCGAGATGCTCGCCTCGTTCGGCCCGGCCCATCCCGTCGGACGGATCGGGCGCCCCGACGAGGTCGCCGAAGCCGTCGCCTTTCTCGCCTCCGACGCGGCCTCCTTCGTCACCGGCGCGCTGCTGACCGTCGACGGGGGCTGGACCGCCCAGTGACGACCGGCCGACCGCGCCGCCCCCGTCGACGGGGCGAGGGCGGCGGCGGGCCGGTCCGGGGCAGGCATCTTCGCGCGGAGGTGTGGCCGGGGCGGTCCGAGCGGCAGGTGCGGGGTGGTTCAGGGGGAGAGGAGGGGGCCGAAGGTCTGCCGTGCGATGTCCTCGGCGGGTGCCTGGTCGACGGCGCGGCCGGGTACCTCGGGGTGGGACTCGGCCCAGGCGTGCGCGGAGGCGGCCGAGGTGAAGAAGTTCAGCGCGTCGCAGCATGCCGTGGCCGCGGGGCCGCCGCCGGGGCGTTGCCCGACGAACACCACCGCGTCCCCGGGCTCCCAAGTGGTGGTCCCGCCCCGGGTGGTGACGGTGACGGGCTCGCCGGTGACCGGGTCCGTGGAGGAGATCACCGCGTCCGCGTTCAGCATCGCGGGGATGCCGAGTGCGTCGATCGCGCACATCGACCACACCTGCGCACCGCCGTCGATCCGTACGCGGTGGCGGGTGGGCACGGCGGAGAAGGGGTAGGCGGCGCGGATCGTGCCGCTTTCGTCCAGGGTGAGGAAGTCCTCGGCGGCGAGTTCGGCGAGGACCTCCCGGGCCTCTCGGCCCGCCTGCGCGGCGACCGGTTCGAGCGCGTCGGGACCCGGGGCCGCCCCGGTGTCGGCGAAGTGCCGCAGGACCGCCTGGTGTACCGACCGCAGGCCCCGTTCGGCCGGTGCGCGGCGTCCTCGGCCGTCCCGGCCGACGACATCGAGGGCGTTCACCTCGCAGCAGCCCCCTGATACGACAGCCGCAGCCTCCGGCCGGCCCCCGGTGGCAAGTGCCTCGCGCAGCGCGGCCACGCTCGGGGCGCCGGCCACCGTGCCGTCCGCCTCCCGGTACAGCCGGCACGACACGCTCGGCACCGCACCGGCCGGTGCGAACGGGTCCACGCCGTCCACCAGGATCGTCGGCGAGCCGGTCATGCCGCGCGCGGCGGCCTGCTCCTGCTCGTGGATCTCCACCAGTTCCACTTCCGCCGGCCGGCCCGCCAGCGCCGCGGCGACCCGCTCCAGGGCCAGTGGGGCGTTGGGACACTCCGGAACGGTCAGTACCGTGATGTGCATCCTGCTCGTCCTTCCGACTCGTCGATCTGCTCGGAACGCTAGACCTTCCAGTGCACTGGAAGGTCAAGTCGTAGCCTGGAGGCATGCGCATCGGTGATCTCGCGGAGGCCAGCGGGCTGACCGCCAAGACTCTCCGCTTCTACGAGCAGGCCGGCCTGCTGCCCGCCCCGCCCCGCACGACCGGCGGCTACCGCGACTACCCCGATCACACCGTCGCCCGGCTCGCGTTCATCCGCGGCGCCCAGGGCGCCAGCCTCAGCCTCGCGGAGATCCGTTCCGTCCTCGTGCTGCGTGACGGCGGCCAGGCACCCTGCGCGCACGTCACCACGTTGATCGATCAGCGCCTCGGGGACATCGAGCGCCGTCTGGCGGAGCTGACCAAGACCCGTGAGGAGCTGCGCGGTCTGGCCCGGCGGGCCGCCGCCACCGACCCGGCCGGCTGCGCCGAGGACGACATCTGCACCATCCTCGTCCCGCCCGGCGCCTCGCACCCGTGATCTGTGGGGGAGTCCTTCGAGGGGCCCGGAGTCGATGGCACTCCAGCAGGGCAACGTGCGCTCCACGAAGGTGACTTGGGGTCGCGGTGGGGGGACTCAACGAGGTGCGGAAGTCCCGGCGTCCGGCGCCGGGGCCGCGCCTGCCGCGCCCTCGGTGGCGGCGATCGTCCGGCGCAGCAGGCTGCGCGCGGCCTGAAGGTCGGCGGCACGTCGGTCGAGGACGTTCAGCTGGTCGCGGAGGCTGGTGAGGACGCCGGGACAGGGGCGCAGCGTCGCCTCGTCGAAGGCGCAGGGCAGGACCTGGCGGATGACGCGGGTGGGGAGGCCGGCGGCGAGCAGGGCGCGGATGCGCCGCACCGTCTCCACCGTCCCCTCGTCGTAGTCGCGGTAGCCGTTGGCGCGGCGTTCTGAGTGGATCAGCCCCATGCGCTCGTAGTAGCGCAGCAGCCGCTCGCTGACTCCGGTACGACGCGACAGCTCCCCGATCAGCACCGATCCGCTCCCTCCGGTTTGACCTTCCCATGGTGTCAGGGAGCAACAGTGCACGGGTCGGCCGCATTCCGGGCCGCTCGTCGAGAGGGAGCGAAACTTGATCATCGATGCACACAGTCACGTCCACGACCCCGTCGAGGCGCATGTGGGGCTGCTGGACGAGGCCGGGGTCGACCGCGCCGTGCTGTTCGCCACCCGCCCACACCCGGAGCGGGCCGGTGACCTCGCCTCGCTGCGCCGGGAGATGGCGATCCTGGACGAGGCCATCGGGGGGCGGGCCGGCACCGTCGAGGGATATCGCGGCGCGTGGCGGGAGTTGGACGCCGCGCTCGCCGCGTGGCCGGAGCGGTTCATCGGCTTTCTGTCCGTACCGCTGGATCTGGCGCCGGAAGAGATCGCCGCGACGGTGGAACGCGAGGTCGTGGGGCGCGGGCTGCACGGGATCGGCGAGTTGACGCCGCCCCCGGGAGGGGCGGGGATGATCGAACCGGTGCTTCAGGCGGCGGCCGATCATGGTGGGCTGCCTGTGGTCGTGCACGGATTCGCCCCGACCACGGCGGACGATCTGAGGACGCTGTCGGTGCTTGCCGGCAGGTATCCGGCGGTCCCGTTGGTGGTCAGCCAGCTCGGCGGGCTGAACTGGATGCAGGCCGTCGAATTGGTGCGGGACACCCCGAACATGTACCTGGAGCTGTCCACGGCCAACATCGTCTTCGCCGTCCGGTTGGCCGTCAAGGAGATCCCGGAGCGGACCCTGTTCGGCTCGGACGCCCCCTACGGCGACCCGGTCCTCACCCGGGCGATGGTGGAGCGGGTCACCAGCCCGGGTGAGGTGCGCGACCGGGTGCTCGGCGGGACGATGGCCGCATTGGTCGGGCTCGGCTGACGCGGGCCGCACGCCCCAGGCACGCCCCGGACGGAGCGAGGCCGGTGAACGGCCCGGTGCTCAGGCCTTCTTGACCACGCTGGACTTGAGCTGCATGGCCCCGAAGCCGTCGATCTTGCAGTCGATGTCGTGGCCGTCCACGCCGTCGATCAGCCGGATGTTCCGCACCTTGGTGCCGGCCTTGATCCCCGAGGGGCTTCCCTTGACCTTGAGTGCCTTGACGACGATCACGGCGTCGCCGTCGTGCAGCACGTTGCCGACGGAGTCCTTGACGACCTGCTCACCGGCAGTGTCACCTTCCGTCGCGCTCTCCGCGGGGACCCATTCGTGGCCGCACTCGGGGCACACCACAAGGGCGTTCAATTCGTAGGTGTACTCGCAGGAACACTTCGGGCAAGGAGGGAGATTCTCGGTCATTTCCCCAGGCTAACCGGTGCCCGTCCCGGCGTACCAACGGCCGCCTGGACGGGTACGGTGGCTCGCCTGCTGACGCCGCCCTGGGGCAGAGGCGTGCCGTGAGCCGTCGGCGTCCTTCCGTGCGATGGCTCGCACTTATAGACTTGCAGAGTTTATTAATTCATGAGTTGCTGTGAACGCCAAATGTGCGCGTGTGGAGGGCTGAGTGGGCGGGTTCGCCGAGATGGTGCTGGAGCGAGTGCGTCAGGCACGGATCGCTGTCGCGGAGGCGCGCGCGGACGAGGACGCATACGCGGTGGCCGTGGCCGAGGACGAACTGGACGACGCGCTGCGGATCGCCCGTGGCCTCGGACTGGAGGACGAAGGCGAAGAGCCGGCTTGAGCGCGCGGGCAGCGGCATGCCCGTCGCGCCACCGACGCCCTCTTCGAGGGTGTCCGCGCGGCCCTCGTTCTGGGACCACACCGTTGGAGCGGACCGGCCGTCCGCTCCAACGGCCCATGGGGGAGGCGTGGTTCAGCGGCAGAGGGCCGCGTCCACGACGCTTTCGACGTGCTGTGTGGCTGCCTCGTCGGTCGGGATGCTGGTCACCGCGATGTTGGCGGCGCGGCCGTCTTCGGTGACGCCGCCCCGGGTCTCGTATCCTGGGATGTCGCCGCCGTGGCCCCAGTAGACACCGCCGCACGACAGCGGCCTGCTGATGAGCCCCAGGCCGTAGCCGGCGCCGCTGTCCCCTATGGGGACGGTGGTGCGCATCTGGGCGAGCTGGGCCGCCGGGAGGAGGCGGCCGGCCAGGAGCGCGCTGAAGAACTGGTCGAGGTCGGAGTTGGTGGAGATGATCTGGCCTGCGGCCCAGCCCGCGGAGGGGTCCAATTCCGTGAAGTCGCGCAGCGGTTGGCCCGCCGCTTCCCTGTGGTAGCCCTTGGGGTGGGGCTCTTTGATGGTCCTGTCACCGGGGGCGGGGAAGTAGGTGTGGCGCAGCTTGATGCGTTGGATGATGCGCCGGTCCATCTCCTCGGCGAGGGACCGGCCGGTGACCTTCTCGACGATCAGGCCGGCCAGCACGTAGTTGGTGTTGCTGTACGCGAACTTCGCGCCGGGGGCGAAGTCGGCCTTGTGCTGGAGGGCGATGCCCAGGAGCTCGCGGGGTGCGAAGTACCGGTGCTTGAGGACGGCGTCCTTGATGTAGGCCGAGTAGTCGGGGAGTCCGCTGGTGTGCTGGAGGAGCTGACGGATGGTGATGTGGCGTCCGTCGATCCCGTCCCCGCGGACCAGGCCCGGCAGATAGGTGTCGACCGGTTCGTCGAGGCCGATCTTCCCCTCGCCGACCAGTTGCAGCACGACCACCGCGGTGAACGTCTTGGTGTTGCTGCCGATCCGCACCTGGCCGTCCCTGGGCACCTTCGAACCGGTGGCCAGGTCGCCGACCCCCGCGGTGTAGGTACGGGTGCGGCCGTCGCGGTCCTTGACGCTCGCCAACGCGGCGGGCAGGCCATCGGAATGCACCAGCGTGTCCAGGCCCTGCTGGACGCTGTCCGGCTTGGTGGCAGCAGACGCGGCGGGCGGCGCCAGGGCGCCCATGGTCAGGATGCCGATGGCCGCGGCGGCCGCGGCCGGCACGGCTCGTCGCCGACCGCCCTGCTGCCACCGGGAAGAACGACGCCTCTGCCATTTCTGCTCATGCATAAGTCAACTCCTGTGGATTCATGGGGAAAACAGTGGTGTGGGCCGAGCCTCGGCGAGGCCGGCCGCTCGGGCGGTGCGCCGCGGCCGGGACAGTGCCGGTTGCGTCGCCGGCCGCCGGTCAGCCCTTGGTGAACTGCTGGTGGACGCACTGCGTGTACTGCCGGATGCTGTCGGGCCGGTAGCACGGCTGCGTGTTGTTGGCGTACCAGGCCATGAAGAGGGCGACCAGGACGGACACCGCGATCGCGATGAGCGAGGCCACCATGCCGGTGAGGGACATGCCCCAGCCGGTGCCGTTCCGTTTGGCCGTCCTCAGGGCGAAGACGCCCAGGATCAGGCCGATGACGCCGAACAGGCCGCCGACGAGGACCACCGAGGTGGTCAAGCCGATGAGGCCGAGCGTCATGGTGGCCACGGCCGGGCCGTTCCTACGGACCGGAGACTGCATGCCGTAGTCGGCGCGGGAACGGGGGTCTGCCCCAGCGGTCCACGTCGATGCCGCCTGAGTCGGCGTCGGCGTCGTCCGAGCTGACCCGGCCTCCGTCGGCGCCATGTGCTGCGGTGACGTCTCTGTCCCCTGGGTGTGCATCAGCCGTCCTCTCGTCAACTGGGCTGGGCACGATCATCGGTTCCGGGGGCTGGGGTACACATCGCGGGAAGGCGGGAAATGCTGCTCCCTCGATCGGGGGAGGCCGCCGGTGAGCTGCAGCAGCTAAAGGCTGTCCCAACCGTCCCCGGTGAACACGCCGACGCCTACCCCTGCCCGAGCGCATGACGCACGCCGCGCGGCGGTGGACCCCGTGCTTCCGGGGGTCGACCAGGCCGTCTCCACCGCACGGCGCCCCAACTCGGGCGGGTACTTCGTCTGGGCAGCCCTCACAGAGGCTCCCTTCTCATGGCCTGTCAGGCCATGTCCGGCAACCTTCCGCATCTCAGCGGAGCCTCACTTCTCCGCCTGGCACAACCGTCAACCAGGCGGCGGACACCACTGACACTGCGCGGCGGACCGCGTATTTAACGGCGGGAGGAAGTGCGCGGTACCGGGCCGCTCCAGCCCGGCCTAACTTGTCGCTGACAACCCACCGCACTTCAACGGAGAACCACATGAACGACCCCGGACAGTTCGAGCAGCTCTCGGTCCACCTCGATGACCTGGACCCCATGGGGGTGCTGCACAACTCCCGCTACGCCGCCCTCGCCGAGCGCGCGATCAACGCGTACTGGGCTCGGCTCGGCTGGTCCCCGGACGCCACGGTGTCGACGTTCCCCGACTTCTTCATGGCCGTCCGCGAGGTCAAGGTGGTCTTCCACCAGCCGATCACGGGAATGTGCGCGCCGGTCGTCCACTTCTGGATCGAGCGCGTGGGCACGACCAGCTGCGTGCACGGCTTCCGTATCCTCTCTGCCGACCGGTCGGTGGTGCACGCGGACGGCCATCGGGTGATCGTCAACCTTGATCCCAAGACCCTGCGTCCTGCCCCCTTCAGCAAGGAGTTGCGAGCCGCCGCCGGGCTCGGGCCGCACGCCGTTGAGAGCGCGGCGTGACAGAGCCTGTTCGGGACGACGGCAGGTACGGCCCATCGAGGGCCTCCGCCCGTCAGGACCTCCACCCGTCGGCCCGCATCGCGGGCACCAGCTCCGCGCGCCCCGCGATGCCCAACTTGCGGTAGGTACGCGTCAGATGCTGCTCGACCGTGCGCGGCGCCAGATGCAACCGGTCACAGATCCCCGCGTTCGTCAGCCCGCGGGCCGCCAGGTCGGCCACCGCCCGCTCACCGCGGGTCAAAGCGGTGACCGGCCTGGTGCCCGGCCGTCGCCCGTGGGCGCGCAGCGCTTCGCGGACCGCGGGGACGACCGACCCCCACCCGTTCTGCTCGGCGATCCGCAGTGACTCGGTCAGCGCGTCCGGTTCGTCGAGCGCCAGCAACGCCCACATCAGCGCCGCCCGGGCAGGGGTGCCCCGGGTGACGTCGACGGCCTCGCGTACCAGCGCCAAGTCCCCGTGGACGATGCCGGCCGTGCTCAGCGCGAGGCCCAGCGTGTGCGGGGCGCCCCAGCGGCGGGCCGGCCGCAGTTCCGCGTCGGCCAGCCGGTGCGCCTGCGCCGGGTCGCCCATCCTGTGCGCGGCCAGTGCTCCGATGGGCCGCCACGGTGCGATCAGCGGGTTGGCCACGGTCTTGGGCAGCAGCCGTCCACACATGAGCGCATCCGCGAGAGCCTCCTCCCACCGGTGCTGCGCCAGCCGCAGGGCGGCTCGCGTGACTGCCGCGATGAATTGGTCCGCCGCGCGGAGTTCACCGAGGGCCAGTGCCCCCAGCGCCGCTTCCGCCTCGTCGAGACGGCCGGCCGCGAGCAGTGCGCCCGCGACGTACCCGTTCGAGTACGGCAACGGTTTTCCGCTCCCGAGGGCGACCCCGGACGCCTCGAAGTCCCGGGCGGCGGACAGCGCGGCGTCGGTGTGACCGGTCAGCAACGCGCACGCGTACCGTACCCAGGCCGCGCCCCGCAGCACTTTCGGCCAGCCGCGGCGAGCCGCCAGCTGCTCCGCCCTCGCCGCCCAGGCCAGGGCCTCCTCGAAACGTTCGGCCACCAGCAGCCCCTGGACCGCCCCGAGATGGACGGACATGTCGGCCGCCTCGGGTTCACCGGAACCCCAGAAGAGCTCCAGCGCGTGCGTCGCCTGTGCGGCAGCGGCATCGGCATCGGCATCCGACATGATCTCCCCGGCGAGCTGGGCACGGGCCGCGGCAACGATCGCCCGACCGTGCGGGTGGCTGCCGGCCACAGCCTCCACCTGGTCGAGGAGCGCACGTACCGGGCTGTCGGACAACCAGCCCGTGCCCATCGACCGGGCGATCAGTGGCATGGCGGCGGCCAGATCATGCCCGGCCACCTCGTCGATGACGTTGCCCACAAGCTTCGTCCCGGCGATGAACCCCTCGGTGTTCAACGTGGCAAGGAGCAGATCGGAAGCCACCTGGGCGTAGAGATCCCCGCTGGTCAGGGGCAGCAACTCAGCCAGTATCTCCCGCGAGGCAGAGGCATCGTCGAAGACCAGGGCGGCACCGAGCCTGCCACGCAGCCGCAACCGCAGGTCGTCGGAGAGGCGGGGGGCGCTCAGCGCGTGCCGCAGCAAGGTGGCGGCCGATTCGAACGCGCCCATCCGGTGGGCGCTCTCCGCCGCTTCGCCCAGCACGTCGACCTGCCAACCCTCGCGGGGCGGCCCGGCCTGGAGCAGGTGGGCAGCGATCCGCTCGAGCTTGAGGAAGTGGCGGTGGCAGAGCTCCGCTGCCTTCGCATGCCAGGCACGGGCGCGCAGAGGATTGAGCGTGGCAGCCACCGCCGAAGCGACGATGGAGTGCACGAACACGACCCCGTCCTGTTCGTACTTCACCACGCGGCCGCGGAGCAGCGCGTCCAGGGCCGACATGGCTTGTTCCATCCCCAGCCCAGCTACCTCGACGGCCAGTTCCAGACGACCGTGATCACCGGTCACCGTCAGTGCCTGCGTCAGCTCCAGGGCGCCGCTCACGGTCCGCAGGCGGGACGCCGTGCGGTCGACGACAGCACGCGACGTCACCGTTGCCAGATACGGGATGCCGTCCCCGGTCGGGCGTACACCCTGTTCCCGGAGCACGGCCAGTGCCTCGTTGACCAGGAACGGATTGCCGCCGCTCGCCGCGTGGCAGGCTCGCGCGAATCCGTCGTCCACCTCGTCGTCGAAAACCTTCCCGGCCAGTTCCGCGACGTCGGCCGCTTCCAGGGGCGCCACCCATACCTGGCGCGCACGTGCGGTCAGTTCGGCGACGAGCGGCTCGCTGGTCGTACCGTCCAGGCGCTGCCCGGCCAGCACGGTGACCGCCAGTGTGCCGATCCGGGTCGCGACGTAGTTGAGGAAGCGCAACGAGGCGGCGTCGACCCATTGGAGGTCGTCGACGGCCAGCAGGACAGGCCCAGCCTCGGCGATCTCCCCGATTCTGGCGAAGAGTGCCTGAATCGCCTCGAACGGAGCCTCGGTACTCGTCTTCAGCATGGCTCCGTCGAGCTCCGGGAGCAGCTGCCGCGCGACACCGAAGGCGAACTCACGCTCCAGCGCACTGGCGTTGGCCCGCAAAACGTGGACCCCTGCGGCACGGCCGAGCTCACCGGCGTGCCGCAGCAACGTTGTCTTACCGATGCCCGCCTCGCCCGACAGAATGATCACCCTGCCATGGCCCCCGGCCAACTCCCCCATGGCGTCGGCCAGTACCTGGAGCTCTGAGGCTCGCCCCAAGGGCGTTTCCCCCATGCCCAGCATCCCCCGAACCTCCCCATTTGATCTCGCAACCGGCCAACCCTAACCCAGTGGGATACGGCTCCTTCCTTGGACCGACCACGCTGGACCGCCCAGCACGCGGTGAGGTGATGTGCGGAATAACGGGTCTCTCTCCCCGTTCCTCCCGCTCCCTTTCAGTGCCGTCCCGATCAGGCAGGAAGCCCACCGTGCGCAGCGCCCTCAGAATCTCCCGTTTCGTGACCGCTTTCGCCGGCGTGGGCCTCCATGTTGTCCTCTTCGGCGACAGGATCTCTGGATGCCACGGCCTGGACAGGCCAAGCCGGCGACGGATGAACGGCTGTCGGATCGGATCGCGATCGGGCTGCTGACGCGGACGTTTCAGGCGCGGGAGCGGGCAGCAGCGCCGGCCTCCTTCGACTGCAAGAGTCAGCCCGGGCGCGATCTCTCTGTCCCCTGGGTGTGCATCAGCCGTCCTCTCGTCAACTGGGCTGGGCGCGACCATGGGTTCCGGGGGCTGGGGTGCACCTCGTGGGAAGGCGGGAGATGCTGCTCCCTCGATCGGGGGAGGCCGCCGGTGAGCCGCCCGGTCATACTGGCGCTCATGATCAGGGGAATCCGGCCGTTGCTGCGCGGCTCCACGTATGCGGGTGTGCTGTTCGCCTCGTGCGGCGCGTTGGCGAGCCTTCCGCTGCTGCCGTTCGCCATGCTGCCGGCGCTGCTGTGGCGGTCCGCGCCCTATGGGGTGCAGGCCGTGCTGACCTTGCTGGTCTGGGCGGCACTGATCGGTGCGGTCGGACTGGCCCGCACCACGCGGCGGGTGCTGATCGCCTCCGCCCGTCGACTGCTGAGGGTGCCGTTGCCGGATCCTGCGGCCGGCCGCCGGTTCGCGAGCTCACCCGGCACGGGGCCGACTCCTACGGCACCGGCCCCCGCCGCGCCATCCGGCGCCGACCGCCTGCGCACTCCGCTCTGGCTGCTGCTGCACGTGGCACTGGGATGGATGGGGACGCTGGTGGGCGGTGTGCTGCTTCTCGCGGGCCTGACGCTGCCGGGGGGCTGGCTCGACAGCGAGGCGGGGCTGAGTCTGTTCGGCTGGTCGGTGCGGGTGGCGGGGGGCGGGTGGAGCTGGATGGTGGGGCTCGGCTGCCTGCTGCTGGCCGCGATGGTGTGCGTGGTGGTGACGAAGGCCCTGCGGTGGCTGGCGCCGAGGCTGCTGGGGCTGTCGGCGGCCGAGCGGCTCGCGCTGGCGGCCGAGCGGGAGCTGCTGCTGGCCGAACGCAACCGCCTGGCCCAGGAGTTGCACGACTCGATCGGGCACACGTTGACGGCGGCCACGATCCAGGCGGCGGTGGCAGGCGAGGTGCTCTCCGCCGACCCGGTGGCGGCCCGGACCGCCCTGCGCAGCATCGAGGAGTCGACCCGCGCCGCACTGGAGGACCTGGACTACGTGCTGGGCGTGCTGCGCGAGGAGGAGGCGGGGACGGCGCCGATCCGGACCCTGGCCGACCTGCCTGAACTGCTGGACCGGTTGCGGCATGCGGGCGCGGTGGTGGAGCCGGACCTGTCGGGCGAGTTGGCGCAGGTACAGGGGACACTTTCCCGGGCGGCGTACCGGATTCTGCAGGAGGGGCTGACGAACGCGTTGCGGCACGGGTCAGGCGGTCCGATCGAGGTCCGGGTGGCGGCGGCACCGGACGCACTGGAGCTCCGGGTGGTCAACCGGACCGGGACGGGCACCGGCAAGGGTGCCTTCCCGACGTCCGGGCACGGCCTGCCTGGCTTGGCCGAGCGCGTGCGGCTGCTGCACGGTGAGATCGAGGCGGGCCCGGACGGGCCCCAGCACTGGCGGTTGGCGGTCCGGCTGCCGGTGCGGGGGTCGGCGTGATCGGCTCCGAGGCGAGCGAAGCCGCCGCCACCAGCCCCACCAGCCCCACCGGCACCTCCGTCACACTCCTGATCGCGGACGACGACGAGGTGACCCGCAGCGGTCTGCGCATGTTGCTCGCGGCCCAGCCGGGGATCGCGGTGGTCGGGGAGGCCGCCGACGGCGTCGAGGCGGTCGAGCAGGCGCGGCTGCTGCGGCCGGACGTGGTCCTGATGGATGTGCGGATGCCGCGTCTCAACGGGATCGACGCCACCCGGCAGTTGCTGGCCGAGTCGGCCGAACCGCCGAAGGTCGTGGTGATCACCACCTTCGAGAACGACGGTTATGTCACCGCCGCGCTCAGCGCGGGGGCCAGCGGATTCGTGCTCAAGCGGCGTCCGGTACGGCAGATCGCGGAGGCGGTGCGGGTGGTGGCGGCCGGGGAGGCGATCCTCTTCCCCGCGGCGCTGCGCCGGATGGTCGCCGCCCGCCCGCTGGGTTCCGCGGAGGCGTTGCCGAAGGCGGCGCTGACGGGGCGGGAGGAGGAGGTGTTGCGGTTGATGGCCACCGGCCTGTCCAACCCGGAGATCGCGGCTGCGCTCACGGTGACTCTGGAGACGGTGAAGACGCATGTCGGGAACGTGCTGACCAAGCTCGGCGCGCAGAACCGCACCCACGCGGTGGTGATCGCGTACGAGTCCGGCCTGGTGGTGCCGGCGTTCGCCGGCTGATCCGGCCTGAGGTCGTCGTCGGGTGCACCGGGGGCAGACCAGCGGCCCCGGGAAGAGCCCGGGGCCGCTCGCTTCTGCCTGCTGACGGGGCGTCCGAGCAGCGGGCGGAGACTGGAAACGGAGCCCTCGTAGGCCACCGTGCCCGTGCCCAGCCCTACTCAGCAGTGGTTGGGGACGCCTCCTGTGTCGTTTCCCTTGAGGAGGCCGGCCCAGATGAACCTGCCGTCCGTGAGCTTGACCCACTTGTTGTTGGTGATCCCGTTGCGGGTGAGCTGCTCGCCTTCGAGCCAGCAGGCCGCGGAGAAGTGCTGCCCCTTCGCGACGGTCCCGACGGGGGGCGAGGACGTGTTGGCCTGCGCGCGGATGTTTCCTTGGACCCAGGCCGTCACACCGGTGTCGGCCCAGGCCGAGGGTGCCGCGGTGACGGCCAGTCCTGCGATCCCCGCGATGGCCAGCAGACCACCGGCCAGGCGGGCGGTAACTCGCGTCATAACTACCTCCGAGATGTCATCGATCGCCTTGCGCATGGTTCTCCCTTACGCGCCGTGAGGTCACGGCTTCGGCCTGCCGCGCCGCCGGCGGAAGGGGCTTCGACGAGCGGCAAGCTCTCCGCCGGTCACCTCGTACACGACTGGGAAGGGACGGCTGTATGACACCCGGCGCCAGATTCTTTTCTGATGCCCCATCAGTTATGGATTTCGGAGAATGGTCAGGAGAGGCGCACTCCCCGTCCCGTTCGGTCCGGGCGAGGCCGCCCCGGCCACGGGCCGCGTCCTGGACGGCGCCGTAGCGGGCGGTACGGCAGTGGCGCCGGCGGGCTCAGTCCTCTGGCAGCAGAGTGTGCAGTGGACGGGCAACTGCCTGCGCGGTGGGCCGGGTGAGGTGCAGGGCGGTGTGAAAGTGGCCGTCGGTCTCCTTGCCGCGAGGGTCGTCACCGGCCGCGGACACCGCGGCGATGGCGTACCGCTGTTCGTCGACGTCGGTGAAGCGCCGTTGCGGGTAGGTGCGGGAGGCGTCCTTCTCCGTGGTCAGGCCCAACAAGGCCAGACCGTCGGCGATGTGCTGGTAGGAGCCGGTACGCAACACGAAGGTGGCTATCCAGGGTGGGTCCTGCCTGCCTTCCAGCAGCGGGCGGAAGGTGCGGGTGGACAGGAAGCTCGCCCCGCCGGTCACGGTGATCAGGCGGGTGCCACGGGTGGCCCGGTACAACGCCGGGCTGGGCGCGGCGACTTCCAGATTCTCGACGAACCCCGCATCGAGCAGACCGGCCGCGCGACCGTAGGCGATGGCCGACGAGGCGATGTCAAGGCCGATGACGGGTACGGCGTCCGGACGGCGGCGCGCCGCATAGTACGTGCGGTCCGACTCGATGAGTTCGGCGGTCGTCAGGCGGGCGATCTGCGGTGAGGTGTAGTGCTCGTACAACTCCTCCAGCGTTACATGGTGGTTGAGCAAGGCGGCGTTGATGCCGTACGAGCAGCAGATGTCCAGGAGCGTGGCCCGCGGCCCGCCCTCCTGCTCGTCGGCCGGACGTTGGGGAACGCCGGAGAGGCCGGCAAGAGGCAGGAGGCTGCGGAAGACACCCTGGGCGTGATGCGGTGTCTGATACCCCAGCGTCCCCAGAGCGCCGAAGTACGCCCGCGGGTCCGGCTGGTCGTAGATGTCGTCGAAGTGGGTCATCTGCGTGGGGGTACCCGATGCGTACTGGTCGCGAGCCGTGGTCATCAGAGCGCCTCCTTGATACGGATGAGGCAGGCATAGCGCACTGCGTCGTCGGTTGGGAAGGCCGCCTGAGCCTCCACCCTGCGGACACGAGCCTCCGCTCAGATGCCCTGCATCCAGGAACCCATCGGATACGGGCAAGGCGCCTGGCATCCAGCCCCACCGGCGAAGAGAGCACTGCTGGAACTGCTCAAGTGCCAGGCCCGGTCAGTTCCGAACGTCGCCGACGGGCCGGCTTCGACGGCTGGTGGGGCGCCACCGTTCGCTGCCGCCGCCTCTGCCGCTGCCGCGATGCGTCAGAGGGGTCTCCCACCGATCGGCGGGAGTCCCCGGCGGCCGCGGCACGCGACCGCCAAGGGGCACACCTCCGGAACGCGATGGGGAACTTCCCCTGGGACACGACGATTTGCCGGCCCGCGCCTTCAGGTCGTCCGCACGGATTCACCCAGGGCAGAACGCCGCGCCCTTCCCCCCGCGCCCCGGATCCCTAGGCTGAGGGGGTGAGCACTCATGCGCCGAACGAAGCCCGCGTCATCCCCCTGCGCCCGCAGACCTCGCCGCCCGGTTCCGGTGGGGCGACCCGCGCCCCGCAGCGGCCGGCGGGAGCCCCGCAGACACCCGCGCCGAAGGAGCCTCTGTGGCGCAACCTCGTCGGTGATGCGCTGCGGCGCGAACGGCTCGCCCAGGAGCGCACGTTGAAGGACGTCGCGGAGGCGGCCCGGATCTCGATGCCGTACCTGTCGGAGTTGGAGCGCGGACGCAAGGAGGCCTCCTCCGAGGTGCTCGCGGCCGCCGCCCAGGCCCTCGGGCTCGGCCTCGCCGACCTGCTCTCGCTCACCCAGGACGAGTTGGCCCGGTACGGCCGGAGCCGGGTCGGCCGGGGCCGCACGTCGCCCACGGCGCAGTACGGCGGGCTCTGCCTCGCTGCCTGACCGAACGGGGGCCGGTACGGCGGGGCGCATCACCGCCGTACCGGCCTCGCCGGCATTCGGCCACGGCCGCGGGGTCAGACGAAGGCGAGCCGCCGGCTCAACACCTCGTCGGCGAGCCCGTAGGCGACGGCCTCCTCGGCGGTGAGCACCTTCTCCCGGTCCATGTCGGCGCGCAGCTTCGCCACGTCGTGCTGTGTGTGCCGGGACAGGACCTGCTCCACCTGTGAGCGGATGCGGGCCATCTCCTTGGCCGCGAGGCTGAGGTCGGAGACCGTCCCCTGGCGGCCGCCGCTGGCCGGCTGGCCGAGCAGCACCCGCGCGTGTTGGAGCACGAACCGTCGCCCGGGATCTCCGCCGGCCAGCAGCACCGCCGCCGTCGACGCCGCCTGACCGACGCAGAACGTGGAGATCGGCGCCTGCACGAACGTCATCGTGTCGTAGATCGCCATCAGTGAAGTGAACGATCCGCCGGGCGAGTTGAGATAGATCGATATCTCGCGCTCGGGGCTCGCCGACTCCAGATGCAGGAGTTGCGCGATGACCACGTTGGCGACCCCGTCGTCGATCTCGGTGCCGAGGAAGATGATCCTCTCGTTGAGCAGCCGGCTGAAGACGTCGTAGGACCGCTCGCCCTGCGCGGTCCGCTCGATGACGTAGGGAACCGTGTACGACCCCATGTCACAACCCCATCCGTCGGCGCGAGGCGGCCGGGCGGATGTCGGCGAGCGACTCCACCACCCGGTCCACCATTCCGTACTCCCTGGCCTGCTCGGCGGTGAACCAGCGGTCCCGGTCGCCGTCCCGCGCGATCGTCTCCTGGCTCTGCCCGGTGTGCTCGGCGGTGATCCGCTCGATGGCCTTCTTGGTGAACTCCAGGTTCTCCGCCTGGATTTCGATGTCCGCGGCGGAGCCGCCGATGCCCGCTGAGGGCTGGTGCATCATGATCCGCGCGTTCGGCAGCGCGAACCGCTTGCCGGGCGCCCCCACGGTGAGCAGGAACTGGCCCATGCTGGCGGCGAACCCCATCGCCAGCGTCGAGACGTCGTTGGGGATGAGCTTCAGTGTGTCGTAGATGGCCAGGCCCGCGGTGACCGATCCGCCGGGGCTGTTGATGTAGAGGCTGATGTCGGTGCGCGGGTCCTCCGCCGACAGC
Organism: Streptomyces sp. NPDC093097; assembly: GCF_044754325.1. Lineage (NCBI taxonomy): Bacteria > Bacillati > Actinomycetota > Actinomycetes > Kitasatosporales > Streptomycetaceae > Streptomyces > Streptomyces sp. NPDC093097. Next base: position 238,520 of record NZ_JBIVOW010000005.1, on the reverse strand, counting down.
AGCAGCAACTGCGCGCACACCCGGTTGGCCGACACGTCGTCGACCTGGGTGCCGAGGAGGACGATCCGCTGGGCGAGGAGCTGTGCCGCGAGATGGTCGTCGAAGCGGCTGGGCGGTGTGTCGCCCTCCTCCGCGCGGAGCGGGAGCGTGGCAAGTGGAGTCATCTGGTCTCCTCGTCGAGGTGGGATGGCGTCGACTCCACTCTCGACCTCGGGAGGTCCCCGGATGGGGTTTCTCTGCCCGCGGCAGATTCGCCACGGGCAGAGTGAGGGCTCGGCCTCTCCAACCGCCAGGTCGGCGAGTCCAGTTCGCTGTCGGCGCCGGCCCGCGAGCCGCTCCGCGGTCAGCGCCCGTGCCGTTCCGACGACGTAGCAACGAATCCCGCACTGGCGGACTTCGAGAAGAAGGTGAAAGCCGCCTTCAGCGGAAAGCTGTCGCTCTCCACGAAGCGCATCCCCGGCTGCTCCCTCCAGTTGCATGTCAAGAACCAACAGGGTGACGACATCACGCTCGGACAGGCCAGGCGCGAGGACTTCTTCCGGATAAAGTGGCAACTCGTCGACACCACTTTCTACGACAGTCACGGCCCGGAATTCACCGCCGGTGACCAGATGTACGTCAACTTCCATGACAACGGCGAGGTGAACGGCAAACTCGGCTGCAACGACTTCACCGCCAAGGCCACGTTCACCGGTACCCACCTCTGCTTCAACGATGCGGTTCTGACGACGCGGCGCACCTGCAGTGACAAGATCATGAAAGAGGAGGCGAGCGTCCTCGCGGTTCTGAAGAAGTCACTCGACTACGCGTACTGGGCGGAACCGGATGCCCTCAGCATGTCCCTTCAGGAGGACTTGGCATTTCCCGCGAAGGAAACCGGGTTCACCTTCCGCGGGATACCGCCCCGGTAGGTGGGATGCGGCCGGTGGTCGGCGGTCGGCCGCGTCGGCGGCCGGTCGCTGCGGGCCGTGGTCGACCAGGCAGTCGACATGCGCGAACTGCCACCGCCCTCAAGCGGCCCGCCGGCCCGCTCGGCGCGGTCCGGGTGACCATTCCCGGCCGCGCGACTCTATTCCGGGCCAAACGCACTTAAATCGACCCGTATTGAAGCCGTCTCCCATTATTCTTCTTGCGTGCCAAGGCCTTTGGGTGATCTGGAAGACGTGGTGATGACGCGGGTCTGGGAGTGGAATCGACCGGTCACCGTTCGAGAAGTTCTGGAGGATCTCCAGAAGGAACGGTCGATCGCCTACACCACGGTCATGACCGTATTGGACAACCTCCATCAGAAGGGCTGGGTCCGCCGCGAAAGGGAAGGCCGCGCCTATCGGTACAAGGCGGTCTCCACTCGCGCCGCCTATTCGGCCGCGCTGATGAACGAAGCGTGGTCCGCCAGCGACAACCCCGCGGCCGCACTGGTGGCCTTCTTCGGCATGATGTCGCCGGAACAACGGCAAGCCCTGCGCGACGCCCTGCGGATGGTGCAGATCGACGAGCAGGCCGAAGCGGAGGACGATCGGGCCGAAGCCGGGGGAGAACGGGCGGCGCCCCAGGCAGGCTTGGGGGAGCAGACCCCGGGTGGAGCGCCACCAGAGACGGACGAGAGGAAGCGCCGGCCCTGACCTGGCCAACGGCCTGCTTGTGGCCCTTCCGGAGCCCGACACACCAGGCCGCACCGGGGGCTGTATCGCAAGGCCGTCCCCGTTGCCGGTCATCGGACGGGCGGGTGACAGGCCGTCCCGGCGGGGGAGTCCCACTCGTCGTCACCGCCGGTGTGTCAGACTCCGTCTCCGCGGACCGGCGCTTACGCGGCCTCTTCACGGGCCGCGCCAGGAGGCCAGACGACCTCCACCGGGATACCGCGGGTGCGGGCGTATGCCACCAGGTGGGCGGTGGCGTCGCGACCGTCGGACGGCGAACCGTCCCAGACGGCCAGCAACCGCCCACAGGTGCTGATCAGGTGTTCGTCCGCACTGACGCAGGCGTTCCGGTTCAGCGGGTCGTAGGGCAGCAGTTGTACCTGCTCGGCCAGGGTCAGCAGCTCGCCGGTCGCCACCTGGTCGCCGGGCGGCACGATGGCCGGGACCGAGTCCTGCGCGGGGAGGAGCAGGACCAGTCGCCGCCCCACGTCGCGCAGCACCCGTCCGAACACCACGGGGAGCCCGGCGCCGGTGCGTACCAGTCCCGTCGCGCCCTTCGAGAGGCTCTGCACACGCTCCCGCAGCGCGGTCTCCACCAACTCCAGTGTGTCTGGGGTCAGGTTGGCGTGTCCCACCACCGCGATCATCCGTCCACTCGCTTCCCCGCCCTATGGCGCGCTTGGCTCGTTCCCGTGCTGCAGTTGCGTTCCGCACAGGACCGCCCGCCCACTGACGACCTGGGAGAGTGCGGGTCGGGCGGCCCGGAGGACCAGTCAACACAGTCCGCTCGCCCCTCGGCAGGGGCTGAACGGCCCCTGCCGCCGCGGCGACACGAGGCATCGAGACCGACCGTGCCGTCGACACGAAGCTGCCCACCCGAGCCCGTCCGCGGCACACGGCCCGGAGGCTCGGTACCGGGGCCGCGCGGCCTGTGGGCAGCGGCCGCCACCTGCACACCGAGCGGCATGTGCCACAGTGACCGTATGACGTGGAACGGCGACGAATACCAGGCACGGTTCGACCGCATCGCCTCCGAAGGCGGGGATGTGCATGGCGAGGCGGCGCTGGTCCGCTCCTTCGGGCCCGCCACCGTTCTCGACGCGGGGTGCGGCACCGGACGGGTGGCCATCGAACTGGCCCGCCATGGGATCGCCGTGCAGGCCGTGGACGTCGACGCGTCGATGCTCGCCACCGCACGCCGCCTGGCGCCCGGGATCGGCTGGCATCAGCGCGATCTGGTCGGCCTTGATCTGGGGACGACGTTCGATGTGGTGGTCATGGCGGGCAACGTCCCGCTGTTCACCCCGCCGGGGACGGAAGCGGCCCTGGTGGCCGGGGTGGCCGGTCACGTCCGTCCCGGCGGACACCTCATCGCGGGATTCTCCCTGGATCGCGGCTACACACTGGACGACTACGACGCCCACTGCGCTGCCGCGGGTCTGGTGCTGGAGAACCGGTACGCGACCTGGGACCAAGAGCCCTACGAGGGCGGAAAGTACGCCGTTTCCGTGCACCGCAAGCCCTGAGAATCCGCCCGTCGGCGAGGCGGTGTCTCACGTCAGTGTGGGCCGCGGCGTAGCGGTCCAGGTCGTGGCGGGTGAGGGCTCATGAGGCCCGCCCCCTACGGCTTCGCCTGTTCACCGCCGCCGCCCGGCTCGTCACCACCGGCCGCGACCGCGTCCTACGCTTCGCCCATCACCGGCTCTGGGCCCACGACTTCACGATGTGAGGGGTGCGGACCCGCCCGGGGCCCGCACCCCTCATCGCCGTCGATCGACCCGCTGGGTTACTTGTCGATGATGCCGTACACGGGGATCGGCTTCGCGAGCGATCCGTCCTTCGGGCCGATGGAGGCGGTGCCGTCTTCCTTCACCCCGGCGTCGGCATCCTCGTCGGGGGCGACGCCCAGGTTGTAGCAGAGATAGCCGTGGTCGGTCGCATTGGAGTTGATGCGAACCTCGCGACTGAAGGTCAACGTCTTTCCGTCATCGGAGATGTGCAGCGTGTCGGGGTCGATGCGTCCTTCCTCGTGCGTCTCCTGTTTGACGGGGTCGTAGTAGTAGGTGTCCGCGAACTTCACCCACTTCCACCCGGTGGGGGTCACGAAGGTGTGAGCCACATCCTTCTCATCGACCTTGGCGCCGTGGTTCGGGACGGGGTGCAGATCGAGTGTGAAGCTGTACAGCCCACCGTCGCCGTAGTGGCCGACCGCGGCGTTTTCCTGTAGGAGCGCGAGTTTCGCAGTCATGGAATCCTTGCCCTTCTCTCCGGAACTGCCGTCATGAGACGTGGGGTTACGCGGAACTTCCCGGGGAACCCGGGACGGCGAGGAGGCTCGGCCCTTTACGGGGCCGACGCGCACATGCGGCGTTGCTGTCCACCGGTCCCAGTGCACTCTCCGCCGGGGGTGGGGGGCTCGTGTGAGACGGCACATCGGTTGCCGCTCACGTGCTGCCGGGCAGAAGCGCGCCTGCGGCAGCCCCCGGTCCCCTCATTCAGGTGTCCGCCGCTCCAGTCTCACATTCACCGGCTGGGTGCGCACATCCAGCCATCGATGGGGGCTGACCAGCAGAAACGGCTCGCAGTCCGAGGGAAAGCCCGGCTGCGGCGCCGCCGCGCGACCAGGTCCACGGTGGCTGTCAGGGCACGGTGATGACGATCTTGCCTCGTGCGCGGCCGGTGGCGCTGACGTCGTGAGCCGTGGCGGTCTCCTTCAGCGGGAACACGGCGTGCAGCGGGACGGTGAGGCGGCCGTGGTCGGCGAGATCGGCCGCCCATGGCAGTCCTGCCCAGCCCGGCGACACTCCTGCCGGGGAGCGGGAGAACCGCACGCCGTGTCGGTCGGCGTCGAAGTCCGCGAAGGTCACCACGCGGTGCGGGTCGCCGACGAGGGCCACCAGCTCGGCAAGAGAGCCCTTGCCGGCCGCGTCCAGAACCACGTCGACGCCGTGCGGGGCCAGGGGGGCAAGGCGATCGGCCAGCCCTGCCCCGTAGGTGACCGGGATGACGCCGAGCCGGTCGAGGAAGCCGTGGTTGGTTGCGCTCGCGGTGCCGATCACGGTGAGGCCGCGGGCCTGGGCGAGTTGTGCGGCAATGGTGCCGACGCCTCCGGCGGCACCCTCGATCAGCAGGGTCATGCCCTCGGCGGCTTCCAGGGCCGTCAGTCCACGTGTGGCTGCGTCGATGTTGCCCGCGGCGCCTCCCGCTTCCTCGAAGGACCATGACTGGGGCTTGGGTGCCCAGGCTTCCAGCACGGCGTACTGGGCCGCGGCGCCTCCGTGATCCGCGACGGGGACGAGGCCGAAGACCGCATCTCCCACCGCGGTGCCGGTCACCCCCTCTCCCACCTCGTCGACGATTCCCGCGGCATCCATGCCGGGTATGTGGGGGAAGTCCACGGTGGCGATGTCCCGCAGCATCCCTGAACGCAGATACCAGTCAGCGGGGGTGACGCCGGTGGCACGTACCGCGATGCGGACCTGACCGGGCCCGGCGTGCGGCGCTTCGACCTCCTCCAAGCGGAGCACTTCGGAACCGCCGTAGCGGTGGTACTGCATGGCAAACATGGACAACCTCCGTAAATTCAGCAGTAGTTCGGCGGGAGAGCTTGCGGCCGCGTGCCTCTGCGGCACTGTCAGATTCCTGCCTGTTCTCGGGCGGTGAAGAAATTGATCATCTGTTGGGGTGTGGGGTTGTGGGCGACCACGGCGGCGGCCGCGGCGCCGCGGGGGAACATCGCCTGCTCGTATGCGGTGAGGGCGGTCTCGACGTCGTCGGGGTGTGCGGCGAGGGCCTTGCCGAGTTCGGCGCCGTCCTGCATGGCCAGGCCGGCGCCTTCACCGTTGGGGGTGGCGAGGTGGGCGGCGTCGCCGAGCAGGGTCACGCCCGGCACCCGGTCCCAGCGGTGCCCGACCGGCAGGGCGTGGAGGGGGCGCAGGACCGGTGCGGTGTCGCCGGCGGTGATCAGGGCGGTGAGTTCCGGTGCCCAGCCGTCGTACTCGTCGGCGATCCGCGCGGCGGCCGCGGCGGCATCGGTGAAATCGATGGTGGCGAACCAGTCCTGCGGTTTGGTCAGGGTGATGTAGGCGTGGAGGGTGCCGCCCTTCTCCCGGTGCGCCACGAGCCATTTGCCGTTCTCGTCCGGGTCGAGCGCGACGAGCGTCCCGCCGCCGACCGCTTTCGCGGTGGCCGGGTGCCGGGCGCCGGCGTCGCGCAGGCAGGTCTCGACGAAGGACCGGCCGACGTATGCGGGTGTGGCGTCGGACAGCAGCGGGCGGACTCGTGACCACGCGCCGTCCGCGCCGACCAGCAGGTTCGTGACGACGGCGGCGCCGTCTGCGAAGGCCACCTCGTGGCGGCCCGCGCCGAGAGCGTGGACGGCGGTGGCCCGGTGGCCCCATCGGACGGTGCCGTCGGGGAGTGCGTCCAGCAGGATCTGCCGCAGCTCGCCGCGCTGCACTTCGGGGCTTGTGCCGGTGCCGTCGTCGGCCTGGTCGAAGAGGACGGTTCCGTTGCGGTCCAGGAGCCGTATCGCCTGGCGGCCTTCCAGGACGAGGGCGCGGAACTCGTCCATCAAGCCGGCGGCCTGGAGGGCGAGTTGGCCGTTGCGGTCGTGGATGTCCAGCATCCCGCCCTGCGAACGCGCCGTCGGGGAGGAATCCGACTCGTAGACCGTGACCGGGATGCCGTGGAGGTGCAGGACGCGGGCCAGTACGAGGCCGCCGAGTCCGGCGCCGATGATCGTGACAGGAGTGCGCATGGGGCTCCTTGCGTGACGCGCGCCTGCCGGGTGGGCCGGGCAGGCGCGCTGGAAGGAAGGCAGGCGGCTTGCCGGGCCGCGGCGCCTGCTCAGGAATCGGCTCGGACGACGATGACCCGGCGTCCGCGCGTGTGACCGGCCCGGCTGTCGATGTGTGCCGCCGCGGCTTCGGCGAGTGGGTACGCCTTCTCGACCGGGATGTGGAGCTTTCCCCGCGCGAGGAGGTCGACGGCCTCGGCGAGGGCTTGCGGCACGTTCCCGGTCACGCCGGAGTACCGGGCACCGAACTCCGGCGCGCCGAGGTCGGCGATGGAGACCACCCGCTGCGGATCCCCGGTCAGTTCGACGAGTTCGCGGATGACGCCCGCCCCTGCCAGGTCGAGGGCCGCGTCGACCCGACCGAGCCGCCGTACCCGCTCGACCCAGCCCTCGCCGTACGTCGTGGCGAGGGCGCCCAGGCCGCGCAGGTAGTCCTGGTTCGCGGCCCCGGCCGTGCCGATCACCGTGATGCCGCGGTCGCGGGCGATCTGCAGCACCGCCGACCCGACACCCCCGGAGGCGCCGCTGACCAGCAGCGTCTGCCCCGGCTGCACACCGGCCTGGCGCATGATGCGCAGCGCGGTCTCCACCACGGAGGGGTAACCGGCCGCCTCCTCGAACGACAACCCCTCGGGCACCGGGGCCCAGGCCGCCAGCACGGCGAACTCGGCATACGTACTCGACCCTCGCCCGAGCACGCGGTCGCCGACCTCGACCCCTTCGACACCCGCACCGATCTCGTCCACCACCCCGGCCGCGTCCTGCCCGACCCCGGCGGGCAGCTCGACCGGGCGGGTCTTCTGGAACTGGCCTTCGCGGATCCGCCAGTCGACGGGGTTGACTCCCGCCGCCCGTACGGCGATGCGTATCTGGCCGGGGCCCGCGTGGGGCTCCTCGGCGTCGGCGAGGTGCAGGACGTCAGGACCGCCGAACTCGGCGTAGCTCACCTTCTTCATGCCGCCGACCGTAACACTAACCATTAGCTTTCCGGAACGGTTACGGATTTGCATTTGGTAGTGTCAGGCCATGACCGAGCCCACCGGACGCCGCGAACGCAAGAAGGCCGCGACCCGCCAGAAGATCGCCGACACCGCCCTGCGGCTCTTCCTGGAACGCGGGTACGACGCGGTGGGCATCCGTGACATCGCCGCCGAGGCCGACGTGGCCGTCACCACGCTCTTCTCCCACTTCGCCTCGAAGGAGGCCCTGGTCTTCGAGCAGGACCAGGACTTCGAGCGACGCCTCATCCGGGCGGCCACCGACCGGGCCCCCGGCGAGCCGCTCGTCCCCGCACTGCGCCGCGAGACCCAGGACCTGGTGCGCCACTGCACGGCGGACAGCAGCGCCCCGATCTGGCAGATGATCGACGCAACCCCCGCCCTGCGGGAGTACGAGGAGTCGATGCGGTTGCGTCACGCGGAATCCCTGGCCACCGCCATCGCCGCCGACCTCGGCCTGCCACCGGCCACCACCGCGTGCCGGGCGATCGCGCGGTTCGTGATCGACGCCTACGCGGTGGCCCGCGAGGCGGACGACCCGCAGGCCGCCGTGGACGAGATCTTCCGGATGATCGAGGCGGCCTGGGAAGCCGCCTGACCTTCTGCGAGCAGCGGCCAGGGCCCGGCCGGCCGCAGCCGACGGCGCGTAAAACGCATCAGTGCCCCGTGGTGCGGCTCAGGAAGGCGGCGCTACGCGGAAGTTGGCGATCCACTGTCGGCGGTGTGACGTCAGCAGCCGCAGTGGGTGTCGTGATCTCACCGTCCAGGAGCCGGTGGGCGCTCTCCGACGCCGCCAGGCCGTGTCTCTCGACGCCGACGGGCATGAAGGGCCTCGGCGCGGCTTTGTAAACTCCAGGCATGGCATTTCTGAGCACCCCGCACTACTGCTTCCTGTGAGAGGAAGGCGCTGAGGGCGATGTCGAACGACGTCGCCCTCCTTGGTGTGCCTGCCGCGCGAACCACCTTCCTGGCACTGCCCGTTCCTTCCTGAGGCAGTGACCTTCTGAGCGCGCGTACAGGCACGGTCTCTTCCCTTCAGCCCTGCCCGGAGTGCCTCGTGCCCGTGTTGCTTCCCCCTGCCCTGAAACTGTTCCTCGACGTGCTGCGCTGCCCGACGTGCCGCACCCGCCGTCTGCGCCCTGACCGCGGCGCACTGCGCTGTCCGGCGGGCCACACCTTCGACATCGCCCGCCACGGCTACGCCAGCCTGCTGACCGGCGCCCGCGCCACCAGCGGCGACGACGCGGCCATGGTCCAGGCCCGGGACCGCTTCCTGGCCACCGGCAGGTACGCGCCCATCCGCCAGGCCGTGGCCCGGCTGGCGGCCGACTCCGTGCCTGAGCGGGGCACGGTCGTGGACGTCGGGTGCGGTACGGGCTACTACCTGGCCGGTGTTCTCGGCCAGTTGCCCGGCGCCCGTGGTCTGGGCCTGGACACATCGGGGCGCGCGGTGCGCTCGGCGGCCCGAGCCCATGACCGAGCCGCCGCGGCGACCTGGGATGTCTTCCGTCCCTTCCCACTGGCCGGTGAGGTGGCCGATGTGGTGTTGGACGTCTTCGCGCCGCGCAATCCAGCCGAGTTCCACCGCATACTCCGGCCGTCCGGTCGGCTGATCGTGGTCCGTCCCACTGAGCGGCACCTGGCCGAGCTGCGCGGCCGGGTGCCTGGGATGGTCGCCATCGACCCCGCCAAGGAACAGCGCTTGCACCGGGCGATGGACCCCTGCTTCTCGTCCGTCGTCACCGAACTGGTGGAGTATCCCGTGGAGTTGGTCGGGCCGGAGGCGCTGGACCTGGTGGGGATGACGCCGAGCGCACGCCACGTGAGCCGTGCGGATCCGAGGAGCGATGGCCCCCTATCCGACCGGGTCACTGTCTCTGTGCTGGTCACCGCCTACCAGCCTCGGTGATCACGACAGGGTGCCTGCGCCTGTTGATCGACGAGAGGGGTGGGTCGAGGGCCGCAGGCACCCGACATCCGGTCGGAATTGCCTTGGGGTGAAGGCCGGTTGCGCGCGGCTACCGCATCTCCTTCGACACCGAGGCGCAGGCAGAGCCCGTCGCCGCCGTCGCGTACGTACCGGCCACCTCCCTGCGCTTCGGGGAGGACCTATCGTCGTGCGGCAGTCTGCCGCAGGTGGCGACTCACCTCGCCGACGAGGCGGATGTCGACGTGCCGCTCGACGAAACGCCACTGCCCGTCGCGGCGTTCGAAGCGGTCGCGGTACCGACCGGCGGCGATGGGCTGCAGCGGCAGGTCGGGCAGTGCCTGCAGCACGGTGACGTAGGAACGTGCGACCGCCGTGCCGGTCTGTTCCTCGACCTCGATGGCGATATTGGAGGTGACGTGCTGGGTTCGTGGCGTGCCGTCGGCGTAGACGATCAGGGTGTCCTGGAACATCTTCTCGATTGCTTCCCTGCCGCTCACCGGCGTGCCGCTACCGACGAACGTGGCGTCCCCCAGCAGGAGACCGAGCCCTGCGAAATCGCCGTCGTCCACGAGCTCTGCGTAACGTGCGAGCAGGTTCTCGACAGCTCGGTAGCTCGCTACCAAGTCGGCGGGCACGGCGGAGGATGGCGACACTGGCTGTCTCCCAGCATGAGGGGCGATCATCGGATTGTGCTGCCCATGATGGCAACGAGGCTGTGAGCGCGCCGCTTGTGATCGGCGATCACGATCTATAGCCGGAGTACTGAACGGCGACGGGGCGCGAGATCGGCCCACTGATTCCCAACTGTCGTCGGGTCGGGGGCTGTTCGTCGTTCCGCGACACTGGGCGGAGATGAGTCGTACGCCCTCAGGACTCTCTGACACGCGGAGACTCTTCAGCAGTCGCGGTCCGCGGGCAGCCACGAATTCCTTGACGCCGGGCCGGTCCTGATCCTGTCAAGGAGCGAGTTCGGCTTGGCGAAGGGTGTGGAAGGCGGCGGGGGTTGCCCATCCGCGCAGCGTGGCGTGCATCGTCGAGTGGAATGCGGCCTCGGTCGTGGCGGCGTCGAGGGCCCCGGCCAGTTCGAGCGTCACGAGCCCGTGCAGGGTGGCCCAGATCGACAGGGCGATCGACGTTGCTTCGCCGTCGAGGACGGACGCCGTCAAGGCGCGGTCGATCGCCGCGAGGAGCGGACGGATCGGGTCACTGGCGCCGGCCTCTCCTGACGGGTCGAAGGACTGCACACCGCCGAACAGCACGGTGTACAGGTGGCGGTGTCCGCGTCCCCAACTGCGGTAGGCGACGGCGAGCGCGTAGAGGTCGGTGAGCGGGTCCGCGGAGGACCGCACCGCCGACAGTTCCTGGAACAGGCCGGCGACGGCCCTGTCGCGCACCGCACCGATCAGCCCGTCCTTGCCGCCGAAGAGGGAGTACACCGCCGTCGTCGACGCCTCGGCAGCAGCGGCCACGGCGCGGACCGTGACCGACTCCCGCGGACGGGTGGCGAGCATCTCGGTCGCGCACACCACAAGCCGCTCTTTGACGGTCTCGTCGTTTGTTCTCGGCCTACCCACGGCCAGCAGCTTACCCGCTCTGATAACGTCGTTTTGAAACAACGTTCCGAAACTGTCGGAGGTCCGCCGTGCCCACGTCCGCCATACGACTCGTCCGCCTCACCGGACGTTTACTGCTGGCCCTTGCCGCCGTCGCCACGCTGGGCGTCGTCTTTCTCGCGCTGATCGTCCTCACGGACGGGGCGGGCTCGGGGCTCGCCGCATGGTTGACGACGCTTGGAGTCGGGGCTGTTCTCGCGATGTGGCGGGGGCGGCGCCGCACTTGGCCGGCGCGGCTGGTGTCGTTCCTGCCGGTGGTTGTCGCGGCGGCACTGACGGCGGCGGTCTGCGTCCCGACTGTGCCGACGGCCCGGCGCTACCCGCCCGCCCTGCCGTTCGTGGCCACGCAGCACTGGAGCCTGGCCACCGGCAGCCGGGTAGCGGTGTACCACTACCCGCCCGCGAACGCAGGCGCCCGACATCCCCTCCCGTTCGTGTACCTCAACGGCGGACCGGTCCGTGGCATCTCGGTGCTCGACCACCGTTTCCTGCAACTCCTGGCACGCCAGGGCTACGACGTCTACACCTACGAACAGGCCGGTGGCGGACGAAGCGGCCTGCTCCCCATGGGCCAGTACACGATCTCCAGATCGGTCCGCGACCTCGCCGCCTTCGTCGACCGCCTGGGCAAGGGCAAGGTCGACATCCTCGGATTCTCCTCGGGCGGGGCGGTGCTCACCCGAGCCCTGGCCGATCCGGGCGTCGCCGCACACGTGCACCGGGCGATCATCGCCGAGCCCGGTCCCATGGACGGCCCCACCGCGCGCATCGCCGGGCACCAGGGACGAAAGTCCGCAAAGGGCCTCGCGCCGGACATGACCGGACCGCGATCGACGCAAGTCCCCCGGTACGCCGTGGCGTTCGGTCTCATGCGACTCGGGCTCCTCACCCCCGAGAACGGACTGGTCGGACAGGCCGAGGGTGACAACGCCTTCACTGCCGCAGACCTCGGCGGCGACACCGCATCCGCCTACTGCGCGCGCGACGCGCACCGCATCCCCGCCGAGGACACCGCACAGAACTTCTCCTTCAGTTCCGCCGCCAGCCTCCGCGTCCAGCAGACGGTCAAGGACTCGCCCTCCAGGGCACCGCTGCTGAGGCAGTCCCGGACGCCCGCGATGCTGATGATCGCCGAGTGCTCCTCCCAGGTCCGTCAGTGGGAAACCACCGTCCTTGCCGATGACCCCGCCATCCAGCGCACGCAGTACATGCCCGGAGTCGGACACCACATGTGGAACGGCCTCGACGACAACAACGACCGAGCCGCCGCTGTCATCACCGCGTTCCTTCAGAACAAGCCGGCGCCCCTGCCGAACTACCCGACCCGCGGCGAGATCCCTGCCTTCCTGCGCGACCACAAATGAAGGCGTTGCGGCCCGTCACCGGTAACGGCTGGTTGGACGCCGACGGTCGTGAAGTCGGGGACGGGTGAACGGAGTTCGCGGGTGGTGTCGCGCAGCATGCCTCCGTGGGTGACGGGGACGTAGACGATGCCGTTGGCGGGGCCCGCTTCCGCACGGGCCGTCGGCTCGCCGGGGCCGCGGCCTGAGCATCGGACCCGGTGAACCTTCCGGGTTCAGAGCCGAATTACGCGTCAGGCGTTGGAATGGACACCGATGCCGCCGGAGACGGTGAGGTTGTCGCCGGTGATGTAACCGGCGGCGTCCGAGGCGAGGAAGGCCACGGCTTCGGCGATGTCGGCGGGAGCGCCGATGCGGCCGAGCGGGACGTCCCGGGCCCAGGAGTCGATCATTTCCTGGGAGATGCCCAGCTTGCTGTAGACGGGAGTGTTGGTGATTCCCGGGCTGACCGCGTTGACGCGGATGCGGCGGGGGGCGAGTTCGAGCGCGAGGGACCGCATGAGGGGCAGCAGGGCGCCCTTGGCCGCTGTCATCGCGGCCCCGAGCCCTTCGGCGGCGCCCACGGTGAACACGACCGAGGCGCCCTCGTTGAGGAGCGGCAGCGCCTTTTGCAGGGTGAAGAAGTTTCCCTTGACGTTGATGTCGAACAGGGCGTCGAAGGCGTCTTCGTCGGTTGATTCGATCGGGCCGGGGCGGGAGATGCCCGCGTTGAGGAAGAGCAGGTCGAGGGAGCCGAGTTGCCGGCGCGCCTGGTCCATCGCCTGGTCGAGGTCCGGCAGGGACCGTGCGTCGGCCCGGACAGCCGTGACGCCTTCGGGAAGTCCGGCGTCGGCGACCTCGCCGATGCCGGTGACCATGACGCGGTAGCCGCGGGAGTGGAGTAGTTCGGCGGTCGCCTTGCCGATGCCGCTGGTTCCACCGGTGATCAAAGCTGTAGGTGCAGGCATGATGCGCTCCTTTGCGTACTTCTGGGCGAGGTGAGCGGCTCTGCCCGCGGGGCAGTGGGCAGAGCCGCGCCACCACTCCTGGCACCGTACGACAGTTTGGCAGCGACTGCCAAGGGTGAGGTGACTGTCGACCTGGCAGTGCTGGGCTAGCCTGGTGACATGAAGCAGGAAGCCAAGTCAGCAACGGACGCACCGGCCACGCTGTGGGACCGGACACGGCAGCTGGCTTCCCAAGAGATCCTCAAGACGGCGCTGCGCCTGTTCACCGAGCAGGGCTACGACGAGACGACCATCGCCCAGATCGCCCGAGAGGCCGGCGTCTCCCAGCGCACCCTCTTCCGCTACTTCGGCGGCAAGGAGGACCTGCTCGGCGGCGGCCAGGACCGGTTCGGGCAGGTCCTGATGGACACGATCGGTGAACAGCCCGCCGATGCCGGTGTCTGGGAGGCCCTGCGCGCAGGGGTTGCCGCCGTACTGGCCTTGCACGACAGCCGAGAGCAGGCCCTGGAGCGGTTCCGCCTCCTGCACAACACCGCCTCGCTGCGCGCCGGTTGGCTCGAAAAGCGACTGCGGTTCCAGGAGAACCTGCTGCCGCTCATCGAGCCCCGTATAGGCGCGGCTACCGGCAAAGAGGGCGTGAAGGCCCGCGCGGTGATCGCGACGGCGTTCGCATGCCTGGATGCCGCATCGATGGCTTGGGTCGCCAACGGCGGCGAGGGTGAAATCATGGACCTGTACGACGAGTGCATGGCTGCGGTGCGCGGCTGACCCGCAGCGGCCGACCAGCCCGGAAGCCGTGGACGGAGACCGGGCGCATCCGCTGCCTGAGCTTGTCCCGCTTTGACGGACGCCATTGGTGTGGTGGTGATGCCGAGAGGACGGCTTTGTGCTCGGCGGGGCTGCGGTGGCCGAGGTTGCTGTGAAGAAGGACTCGGCGAGTGCATTGTCCCAGTGCTGGCCGGTGCGGCCCTCCGATAGGTAGATGCCGAACGCGCGGGCGGCGTAGGTGAATTCACGGCTGGTGTATTGGCAGGCGCGGTCGGATGTCGCGTCACTTGGACGGCGGCGGGACGCAAGACAGCCCCCGTTTCCCGACTTTCCTCGGGACGGGGGCTGTTCGTCGTTCCGCGACGCTAGGTGGAGATGAGCTGTACGCCCTCCGGCCTTTCTGACACGCGGAGATTCTTCAGTAGTTGGGACAGGGGGAGGTCGGTGAATTCTCCGGGCACCTCCGCCTCGGCCACGCTCTGGCCGTCTCCGGGGAGTGGCCGGCAGGCGATACCGCCGGTCGGATTCTCTTCGATTTCCGCGAGCGCGACGATGCTGCCGTCCTGCTCGTAGGCTACGTGGACGCGCATGAGTGCCGGCCTTTCGTCAGTCGACCTGGATGGAGTTGAAGATGAAGTCGGCCGTGCCGTTCGTCACCTGCAACGTGAGGTCCCAGGAATGTGAAATCCCATCGGGCCGGTCGAGGTTGAACGCGGATTTGTGCTCGGTGACTTCGACGCGGGTGCCGTTGTCGCTGAAATTGACGAGGGCGACTTCGAACCGGTTGAAGGTGGTTGCCTGAACGACCGGCTGGTTGTTGTACCACAAGTTCCAGAACGCGGGCTTACCCGGTTGCTGAGTTGCTCTGGGGCCCGAGCGGTGTGTGACTGCCATGGCGAGGAGCATTCCATTTCCGCGGGGGCAGGGGAATCTTCTTCAGTCGAATCGGTGAAAGGTATCTCGATCCGACAAATGTCGTCCGCATGTGTCGCTCGGTATGGCGTCCGACGGTCCCGGCGGTGACGGGCAAGGGCGGCGGGCGGCATGTCGCGGGAGCCGCGTCAGGCGTCGGCGACGGCCCGCAGGGGGCTCAGGGCGGCGGCCCGTCGGGCGGGCAGGGCGGCCGCGGCCGCGCCGACGGCGAGGGAGAGCAGGACCACGAGGGCCAGGGTGGGCCAGGGCGGCGAGAAGGAGTACTGCGGGATCGCGCCGTTGGCCAGTCCGCTGACCTTCCATGCGCCGAACAGCCCGCCGGCCAGTCCGAGCAGGGTGCCGAAGGCGGCGACGCAGACGGCCTCCAGGAGGATCATGCGGCGGATGCCGGAGCGGTCCATGCCGATGGCGCGCAGGACACCGATCTCACGGGTGCGTTCCGAGACCGACATGGCAAGGGTGTTGACCATGCCGAGGGCGGAGATCAGTACGCCGATGGCGAGCAGCCCGAACACCATGGTCATCAGGTCGCCGGCGACACCGGCCTGCTCCTGGACGAGTTGGGCGCGGTTTTGGACCTTCAGCAGCGGGCTGTTGCTCACGGCGGCGCGCAGCTGCTTCTCCAGGTCCGCGGAGACCGCGCCGTCGGTGGTGCGGACCAGGATGCGCTGTACGGAGTCGCGCAGGTAGCTGTGTTGTTGCACCTCGGTGCGGTAGCCGAGGACGTCCTGGGCGGTGGGGTTGTCCTGGTAGACGCCGACGACGGTGTAGGGCTTGTCGCGGTCGCCGGTTCCGGGGCCGATGCTCGCCTGGATCTGCTCGCCCGTGGTGACGCGGTGGTCGCGGGCGAAGCTGTCGGAGACGGCGATCCTGCCGGGGCCGAGGTCCTTGGCGGAACCGCTGCGGAAGCTGAGCTTCATCACGTCGTCCACGGTCTTCGGGTCGGCCCCGGAGATCGACTTGATGGTGGGGCCCGCACTGAGGGTGGAGTCGGCCACGGCGGAGGCGGTCCGCACACCGGGCACGTCGGCGACGCGCCCGACGGCGCCGGCGTCGATGGCGGTGGTGGTGTTGCGGGTGCTGATGACGTAGTCGGCGCTCAGTCCGGCGGCTGCCTGGGCGTCCAGGGCCTGACGGGCGGACTGGTCGATGACTGCGAGACCGGAGACCAGCGCGGTGCTGATCACCAGGGTGGCGGCGGTGGCGGCGGTACGGCGGGGGGCGCGCAGGGTGTTCTCGCGGGCGAGCTCGCCCACGATGCCGATGCGGGCGGTGAGCCGGCCGAGGAGGCGGATGACCGGGCCGGCGAGCAGGGGGGCCAGCACGATCAGGCCGACCACGAGGATGCCGGCCCCGAACATGGCGGTCTGCAGGTTGTCGTCGGTGGCGCTGGTCGCGTCGCTCAGCGAGAACAGCAGCCCCGTGCCCAGGATGATCAGGGCCAGGCCGATGAGGCCGCGGATGCGGGAGACCGTGGCGGACGCCGGCTGCTCGGCCGTGCGCATCGCCTCGATCGGGGCGATCCGTGCCGCGCGGCGCGTCGGCAGCCAGGCGGAGAGCACGGTGACGCCGACGCCCACGGCGAGCGCGGCGAGGATCGTGGTCGGGCGGATCACCAGTGGCCCGCCGGGCAGCCGGTCGCCGGAGGTGTCCAGCACGCTCGGCAGCACCGTGGCCACTCCCAGCCCCAGCAGGAAGCCGAGAACGGACGCGGCGAGACCGACCAGGGCCGCCTCGGCGAGAACCGAGCGGACCACCTGGCGGCGGGTGGCGCCGATCGCCCGCAGCAGGGCGATCTCGCGGCGGCGGCGTGCCACGAGCATGGTGAAGGTGTTGATGACGAGGAAGCTGCCGATGAACAGCGAGACGGCGGCGAAGAGCAGGGGCAGCCGCTCGTAGCTGTGGGTCGTGGCGTTGATGAAGACGGACTGCTGGTCGGCCTGGGCGGTACCGGTGGTGGCCTCGGCGCGGTCGGGGGGCAGGACGGCGCTGACCTGGTCGGCGAGTTGGGGCTGGCCGGTGCCTGGCACGGCGGTCAGATCGATCTGGTTGTAGTGCCCCGGGGCGGCGAACAGCCTCTGGGCGGTGGCCTTGTCGAACACCGCCAGGGTGCCGCCGGCGTTCACCCGGCTGTCCGTGGTGGTCACCAGGCCCACCAGGCGCAGCTTGAGGACCGGTCTGTCCGTGGCGAGGGTGACGGTGTCGCCCAGTGCGTAGCCGGCGGCCGCCGCGGTGCCGCGGTCCAGTGCCAGCTCACCGCCGTTGCGGGGGGCGCGGCCGGCCGTCAGCGGGTAGCGGCTGTCCTTGCCGTCGGGGCCCGGAAGGTAGGAGACACCGAACTTTCCGCTCATGCTGTCGGCCCGCATCGGTGTGCCGTCCTTGGCGGACAGGGTGACCGAACCGTTCGCGGCCGGGCGGGCGGAGGCGACGCCGGGGAGGGTGGACAGCTTGTGTACCAGGGTGTCGTCCAGTGCGCCGTACTGCTCGCCGGCGGGGGCGCCCGGACGGTATTGCGGCGTCACGCTCACGGCGATGTCCGCGTAGCTCCGGGACATGGCGGCGCGGTGGGCGGCGGTGGTGGAGTCGGCGAAGACCAGGGAGCCGGAGATGAATCCGACGCCGAGGCAGACCGCGAGCACGGTCATGAGCAGACGGGCCTTGTGCGCAAGGACGTTGCGCAGGGCTGTTCGCAGCATGGTGAGCTTTCGACGGGGGAGAGAAGGACGACGGCGGGCTGACGGATTCGGTCAGGAGGCGCGGCCCTGGGCCTCGAACGCGAGCATCCGGTCGAGGACGGCGTCGGCGGTCGGGTCGTTCAGCTCGTCCACGAGCCGGCCGTCGGCGAGGAAGACCACCCGGTCCGCGTAGGCGGCGGCCACCGGGTCGTGGGTCACCATCACCGCGGTCTGGCCCAGTTCCCGCACCGAGTCGCGCAGGAAGCCCAGTACCTCCGCACCGGAGCGGGAGTCGAGGTTGCCGGTCGGCTCGTCGGCGAAGACGATCTCCGGCCGGGAGATCAGGGCACGGGCCACGGCCACGCGCTGCTGCTGGCCGCCGGAGAGCTGGGCCGGGCGGTGCGCAAGCCGTCCCGCGAGGCCGACGGTGGCGACGACGGTGTCCAGCCACGCCTGCTCGGGCCGCCGGCCGGCCAGCCGCAGCGGCAGGGTGATGTTCTCCAGCGCGGTCAGGGTGGGCAGCAGGTTGAAGCCCTGGAAGACGAAGCCGACCTTCTCCCGCCGTAGTTCGGTGAGCTGTCGGTCGTTCAGGGCGGACAGTTCGACGCCGCCGATCCGGGCCGAGCCGGAGGTGACCGGTTCCAGGCCGGCCATGCAGTGCATCAGCGTGGACTTGCCGGAGCCGGAGGGGCCCATGACGGCGGTGAACCGGCCCCGTGCGAACTCCACGGTCACCGCGTCCAGTGCGGTGACCCGGGTCTCGCCCGTGCCGTACGTCTTGGCCAGGCCGGACGCGCGGGCGGCCGGCTCGGCGAGGGGTGTGCTGGAGGAAGGGGACGCATGTGTCATGAAGAACTCCGCCTGGGATGCAACGACTCGCCAGGAGTGCCGCGAGTCGGGGACGGATCCATCCTCACGGCCCTGAACTGTGCAAACGTCGTTCTGGAGGCGGGAGTTGGCCTCTGTCGAAGGTCCAGCACCGGCCGGCCGCTCTCTGTCGGAGGTCAGAGATCCGGCCGGGGGGCCTCTGCCTTGGGGGAGGCGACAGAGCGGGAGGGCCGCCTGTGCCCGGGCGGCTGCGTCAGGAGGCCAGGCCGGTGCGGTGCGCCAGCAGCGCGGCCTGGACGCGGCTCGCCGAACCGGTCTTGTCCAGGATGGCGCCCACGTGGGTCTTCACCGTGCCGACCCCGATGCCCAGCCGCCCGGCGATGTCCTGGTTCGACATGCCCTGACCGAGCATCGCCAGGACCTCCCGCTCCCGGCCGGTGAGCCGGGCGATCCGCTCGTCCGCCGGCGAACTCCCGGCGTTCTGCGGGGCGTTGGAACGCAGCATCCGGGAGACCACCGCCCCGGTCACGCCCGGCGAGAGCACCGCGTCGCCGGCGGCGGCCGCCCGTACCGCGCTGATCAACTCCTGCGGCCCCTCGTCCTTCAGCAGGAACCCGGCCGCGCCCTCCCGCAGCGCCCGCACCACGTTGTCGTCGTCGCCGAAGGTCGTCAGCATCACCACGCGCGGCGCGGGGTCGAGGGCGAGCAGCGGCGCGATCGCGGCCAGCCCGTCGCACACCGGCATCCGGATGTCCACCAGCGCCACATCCGGATGGTGCGCGGCGGCCTCCTCGACCGCCGTACGGCCGTCTGCGGCCTCGGCGACCACGTCGATGCCCTCGGCATGGCGCAGGATCAGGCGGACCCCGTGCCGGATCATCGCCTCGTCGTCGGCGAGCAGGACACGGATCGGCGCGGTGGGCCGGGTCATCGGTTCTCCCAGGGCGGGGCGTCCCGTACGGACGGGACGGTGAAGCGGTCGATGGAGATGAGGCGCTGTGCGGCGTTGAAGCAGTAGCGCGTGAGGGCGAAGACGCCGGGCCGGGGGCCGCGACCGGCCTGGGGGTAGACACAGCCCACCGTGCCGGCGGGGCGCGGCGGTTCGTGTCCGGTGGCCGCGGCGCGCTCGGCCGGACTGTCGAAGATCCCCGGCAGGTCCTGGTACGCCATGCCCAGGCGCGGCTCCGGAGGCCGGACCGTGCTCCTCGGCTGGCTGTGGACCAGGCCGATCGCGAGCGTCATCAGCACCCACAGGGCCGCCGCACCGAGGACGAACGTCCACGCCCTGGCGGTTCGCGGGGCGCGTGGCAGCGCCACCGCGCCATCGTCCACCCCGCCTCGTGGGGAGGCCGCGATGTCGCCTGCGGCCGATCTCCTCGTGACGGCCTCGGCCGGCTCCGTCGGGATCGCCGCGACCACCTGGAACCCGCCGGACGGCAGCGCGCCGGCCTCGAAGGTGCCGCCGAGCAGCTCGACCCGTTCCCGCAGGCCCGGCAGGCCGCGCCCGGTCCCGGCCTCGGCCGGTGTCGCCGTCGACGCGCCGTTGCGGACCGTGACGCGTACCGTCCGCTCGTCGTGCTCGACCCGCACGGTGACATGGGCGGCCGCCGCGTACCGGTGCACGTTCGTCAGCCCCTCCCGCACCACCCGATGCACCGCGCGCCGCACCTGTGCCGGGCGGACGTCGAGGTCGGAACCGCTCCACTCCAGCCGTACGGCGATCCCGCCGTCGCGGGACTCCGCGACCAGGGCCTCGACATCGGCCCGGGTGCCGGTGGCGTCGGTGAGCGCATCCGGTCCGGTGTCCCGGCCGAGCGGACCGAGCACCCCGAGCGTCTGCCGCAGTTCGCGCATCGCGTCCCGGGTGGTGCGCCGGACCAGGACGGCCTCCTCGCGGAGTTCGGAGTCGGCCTGGCCGAGGGCGAGTTCCAGGCCGCCGGCGTGCAGGGAGATGAGGCTGAGCCGATGGCCGACCAGGTCGTGCATCTCGGCGGCGATCCGGGCCCGCTCGTGGGTGCGGGCCTCGCTGTCCGCGGACCGGCGGGCCCGCTCGGCCGCGTCCCCGCGTTCGCGCAGTGCGCGCAGCAGCCGGGTCTGCTGTCCGTACACCGTCCCGACCAGGCCGGGTACCACCACGGCGGTCACCGCCAGCACCAGCCCGAGCTCCACGCCGTATACGGCCGTGCCGGCGCCGAGTGAGGGGCCGGTCGCGGTCGCGGACGCCATGAGGAGCAGACTCGCGCCGCCGAGCAGCCGGGCGCGATGGCGCGGACGGACCGTACCGAGCGCCACCGTGTACGCGGCGGCGGCCGTCACCGGGCCGATGACGGCCGCCAGCCCGGTAAGGACGGCGAGGACGAGGAGCACGGCACCGGGCCGGCGCCGCCGCAGCGGGAAGAGCGCGACGGCGATCGGGACCACGCCCAACTGGAATCCGGCGTGCGGCAGATGCCACAGCCGCAGGGCGACTGCCCACAGACCCAGTGCGGCCACCGCCACACCGGCCGTCTCCGCAACGACCCGACGAACCCCTCCCGGACGCGCCGGAGCATCCGGCCCGGGGCGGGCACCCTGACGGAAACGGCTGATGAGCAACACATCGCCCAGTATCGATCGCCCCGGGGGAGGAGGCGTGGACCTCAGGACCGATCCGGGCCTCTGCCTTTAGACAGAGGCCCACACATGTCTGGCCGCCCTCGCCGGGCAGTCGTGCTCCGCCCCTGGACGAGCCGAGGGCTGCGACCATGCGGCGGCGAGCCGAGCCGAAGCGAGGCGACTGGCTCCCGGACCTCGCCTGAACTGGCCATGCTGCCGCAGCCATGGGGCCTTCGTCGGCCGCACCGTCACCGGGCGATACCCGCCGCAGTCGGCCCCGCGACTCCGGAATGCCGCCCACGGCATCTGTGGAAACATGGAACATATGGCGCTTGGTGCTGAAGACAGGCAAGAGGAGCGCATCATGATTGCCAGGCTGCTCAGCAAGCTTTCCTTCACCCGCCACTACGGTGCGTACGGGGAACACGACTGGACCTGACCGCACTGCCTCGGGCGCCCTCGGGCGCCCGCCGGCTCCCGGCCGCGCTGCCGACGATATGGGCCTGGCCAGGTGCGGGAGTCAGGGACGCTCTCATGGACCGCAGGAAGGAGCCGCCGCGGTTGCCCGAAGGCGGCTTCGCAGCCTGGAACCGCGACCGGCTGGCACTGGCGCGCCGCGGCGCTGACGAGTGCGGGGACGTATGGCAGCTGGAGCCGGGTGTCTACGTCGCTGCTACGGCCGGGCCGTGTGAAACGGTCCTGTGCCGCGCGCAGGACTTCCTCAAAGTACCCTCGCCGCTCTTCCCGCCGTTGAAGCGGTCGAGCGGAGCGCCGACGCCTGAAGAGCGCGCGCACGCTCACGCCGCCCGCATGCGCGGACTACGCCCGCATGCGGTTGCGGCCCGGATCGGTGAGATCGCACCCGGGACCGCTCGGTTTGCCGACCAGTGGCCCACGGGGCAGGACGTCGAGATTCTGCCCCCGGTCCGGCAGGCCCTGGCAGAGGTCGGCGTGCGCTACGTCTTCTCCGAAGACGCTCCCACCCTGCTGCCCTTTGCCCCACAGCTCTTCCTGGCGCGGGAGGTGCTCGTACAGCCCTCACGCTGGGTATGGCCGCGCTGGGTCCCCACACCGGCACGGCGGTTCCGCACCCGGCAGCAAGTCGCCTTCACCGATGCGCTGCGGTCCGTCATCCTCCGGCGCCGTTCCTCGGGCCGGCTCGGTGATGACGTGCTGGGGCAGATGCTCCGGCCCTCCGCCCGCTACGGCCTGCTGCCGGAAGAGGCCATCCTCGACTCTCTCCCCGGAATCACCGTCGCCACCTTCGAGACTCCTTCCCGGGCGGCCGGATGGATCCTGCTCGACCTGGCCCGGTATCCCCAGGCAGCGGACCGCGTCGCGGCCGAGGCCGCCGTGCTGCCCGCGGACCCGGCCGCAACGACCAGCAGCCACCTCGACAGCCTGCAATACACCCAGGCACTGGTGCGCGAGGTGCTCAGGCTGCACCCTCCGAGCTGGCTGCTGACCCGGCGCGCCACGCGACGGACTCAGCTCGCCGGCTACACCATCGACGCCGGGTCCACCGTCCTCGTCTGCCCCTACACCAGTCACCGCGACGCACGGGAATACTCCGAGCCGGACCGGTTCCAGCCCGAACGCTGGCTCGACGATTCGGGCTCGTCAGCGAAACCCGGGGTCTTCCTCTCCTTCGGTACCGGGCCGCATGGCTGCGAGGGGGCCGCTCTGGCCATGGCGGTGCTGACGCTCCTGACTGCGCAGACCGCCCGCTGCTACCACGTGAGCGAGCCGCCCGGACCGGAACCCGGCTACCGGCTCACCACCTTCGGAGGGCTGGCAACCGACGGCTTGCGCCTGCGTGCCACCTTGCGCAGCTGAGGGCGGTCCTGCTTTCGGTGACGGGCTGTCTCCACCCGCGATCGGCGCAGCCAACCTGCCTCCCACTCCAACCACCGCTGGTTATCTAGTGCTGTCAAGCGAAAGTGCAGGTACACCGGCTAGAAGCTGTTCTGGCAAGTAAGGCAAGCTCCTCAGTGGCCGTCTGCTCCAGACGGGGTGTAGGTGGTAACCCTGGTCTGCGATACGCGTTGGGTGTGTCGTGCCACAGTCTGCATCCAGCTCCAGCGCTGCCCTGGTCGGCAAGCCTCAGCAGTTGCCTTTCCTCTTGACTTCCAGTCAAGGTGAGGCGGCGCGCACATTGTTGAGCTACGTGGTCTCGCTGGACCTGCCCGGCCCCGAAGCGCAGCTCGTCGCTGTGGTGGTGGCCATCCGGGCTGCACATGGCGGTGTCGGCAACCTCACTGGGACGGACCTGTCCGCTTTGCGGCTGGAGGATGCACGCGGAGCCGTTGATACCCTTCGCGGCCTGGGCTGGCAGGTGAACGATTCGCTCTTCGACGGCGATCCTGCAACGCCGGTCCCCATCACCGTCCCCGGCCTGGCCCAGGAGACGGACCCCCCTCTGGCCTTTGGGAAGAACACCCGCTCACGGGTGTCCGGATGGACCACACGGGCCTTGTCCGCCAAGCCGGTCAAGAAGCTCCCTCCCGCCGCACGGCTGGCCGGTCTGTTCCTCGCCCCACACAGCACGTCCAAGCTTGTCGGACAGATTCCGCCCGATCTTCCCGCAGCCTGCCGGGCCACCTTGCCCGACCTCCTGTGTAAGGGCTTCCTTGCTGAGCTGTGCGCGGACCGCTTCCGCCTCGATGGCGCAGTGCGCCACTTGTCGGGCATGCGCCCTCCCACCGAAGAGGACAAGGCGGCGGAGCCCCCGAAGGGCGAAAGCAAGGCCGTACCCGCTTCAACTCCGAGGTTCCGGTTCAGCGCAGATGCATGGACGCGATGGAAGAGCCCGGCCAGCCCTGCGCTGCGACGGCACGTTGAGGCCGTTGAGTACTGCGCCGTGTGCGCTCGGCCTCCGGAGCGGGTCGCGCAGGCGTTCATGGATCCCAGTCGCCCTCAGTTCTTCTCCAAGGACGTCAGGGCCGCCTACGGCGCGTGGAAGGACATGCACCCGGACCGCGGCCGGCTGGCGGCCGAGTTCACTGTGGCCTTTCGGGGCGAGCACGGACACGGCCCCTCGTACGCCCAGCTGTGCTCGGGCTTGGGCTGGGACCTGAAAGGTCCGCTGCGGGGCTTTGTCGTGAAGCGTCTGCTGGCGAATGAGTGGCTGGCAGAAACGGGCTCTGTTCCATGGACGTTGCGCCCGGGGCAGGCCGCTCAGGCCCAGGGCATCACTCTGCCCAAGGCACGAGGCACGGATGCCGCCGCCCACGCCCGGCCGTAGCCAGGCAGGGGGCTGGGCAGCGGGCGACGAGGCCCCGGTCACCGGCAGTGCCCACACCGCCTTGGCCCCCTTCTGGTCGGCCCGCTTCGGCCGTGACAAGCTGACCGGACTGCAGGCGTCCGCACGGCCCGGTCTGGTCCGCACCTCGCTGCGCGGTGACCGTACGCTGCTGACGGCATAGCCGTGACGGTGATCGACGGTGAGCTGCTCACGGCATAGGCCACCCCACCTTCCCCGCCAGCAGCGCGTATCCGACGAACGCCCCGATGTCGAGCAGCGTGTGTGCGGCCACCAGCGGGCCGACGCGCCCCCAACGCCGGTACAGCAGCACGAAGACCACACCCATCACCACGTTGCCGATGAAGCCGCCGATCCCCTGATACAGGTGGTACGAGCCGCGCAGCACCGAACTCGCCGCCAGGGCGGCCATCGGCGACCACCCCAACTGCCCGAGCCGGCGCAGCAGATACCCGACGACGATCACTTCCTCGAGCACGGAGTTCTGGAGCGCGGACAGGATCAGGACGGGAAACTTCCACCACACATCGGGGAGTGATTCCGGAACCACGGTGAGATTGAAACCGGTGGCCCGCGCCACCAGATAGAAGGCGAGCCCGGCACTGCCGATCCCCGCCGCGACCGCCGTGCCGCGACCCAGATCCGGCCACGGCCGGCTCCGGTCGAAGCCGATGGCGCGAAGCCCAGCGCCTTCCCTGATCAACAGATGGGCGACGAGCGCGACAGGCACCAGGACCGTAGCGATATTGAAGAGCTGCCAGGTCAGATCCAGCCATGGACGCCCCGGCGCGTACGAGCCGTTGATCGTTGCGACCTGTTCCTTCAGTCCCCCTGGTTTCGTCAGTGATCCGACAAAACTGATCAGGGCAGACACTCCGCTGGCCCCCAGCGAGAGGGCCAGTACCAATGCCGTTTCGGACCGCAGGATCCGCCGTGAATCCGTTTCCTGAGAAAGAGGATCGACCATGTATATTGCCTCCACCTGTACACCTGCCTTGAGTTGTGCGTTCACGTCCCACCCCCCTCACCGTCCCGCCATGGTCTCGAATGCAGGTACGAAGATCAGGTGCGACAACTCGAAGGACGGCCATCATCGGCGATGGCGTGGTTCCCCTTTTTCCTTGTTCATCGCCAAGGAGGGGCACCACCGACATGCAAGGTCACAGCTTGCCCGACGACCATGCGGCCGCTGGACGCGGGGGGTGCCCCTATCTGTTTCGTCAACCCTGGCGGGGTTGGTTCGTAGGAGTTCGTACTGGTTTCCGGGAACGTGCCGCGAAGCGGGACGTTCCCGGCGGATCGGGATGTTCCCGGCGGATCGGGTGCGGTGTGGGCAGCCCGGTGGCCGGCGTGGCGGGGGGTGGCCGTGCCGGTGACGGGGTGAAGCGGGCTAGTGCGGCCTTGGTACTGGTGGGCTTGATCCGGTCCAGGGCCGAAGCCCTCCACCAGTCCCTTGACGGCCGCCCCCGAGACCTCCTCGGCCAGGCTCTCACCTGACAGAGGCTCTGCGAGAGCTGACCTGGGTGCATCTAGGACGGTGCATGATGCCGTGTCACCGGCACGAGTGAAACCCCGTCATGACTTGACGTCCCAACTGTGCTGATCGGCGCCGGTGAGCGTCAACACGGCACATCTCAAAGCACCATGGAAGATCAAACGGTACGCGTTCATCTGATTACTCTGTGCGCTCGCCTTATCGGTTCAGTGAGGAATCCGTATGAGCTACACAGACCAGGACGTGTGCGAGGGCCGTCGGCTGATGGACGACGGCCGCGAGAACCGGTTAGTGATCGGCGACAAGCTGCTGTCCGTCACGGTCGCGGGACAGGACAGTGCCTTCGACCGGTACTGCGATGAGATCAGCCTGAACACGCGGACCGCCCGCCAGTACCGCCACACTGCCCGCATGTGCACCCCGCCGGTGCGGCAGCTCGTGGCCGACAGCGGCGTCCACGTCAGCTACAGCGCGCTTCGCGAGGGGGCCCGCCTGGCGCCGTCCGGCAAGCCGTACGACGAGGGCTACAGCACGCTCCGCTCGCTGCTGGAGCAAGCGCGCGAGGCGGGTGCGGGCCGCGTCAGCGTGCCCCAGTACCGCCGTGCCCTGGGGACGGAGCCGGCCTTGCAGGACCTGCTGGATCCCTCCAGCGGCACAACCCTGGGCGACTATCTCGGCTCCCTGCCACCCCAGGAGCGTGACCAGGCTCTTCGGGACCTGGTGGAGAAGAAGGCTGAGGTGCACGACGCCCTCAAGCGGGTCATGGACGAAAAGCGCCGCCGGGACCGCGAGACCCGCGGCCCGGGGCGCAGCGGAGGCAGGCCCGACAAGGCCGCGGCCGTGGCCCGCGACCTGGTACGGCTCAGCGACCAGGGAGCCGCCTTCATGAGCCGCTACCCGCCCTCCGCCTCGCTGGCCTTCACCGAAGAACAGAAGGCCGCCTCCAAGGAAGTCCTGGGGACCTTGGACGTCCTCGCCACGTGGATCAGGGTCAGGGTCCTCGACGACGAGCCGGCTGCCGCTGGCCGGGCCGAGACCCGCGATCTGGTGGGTGTGTGATGGAGCCGGCCGCAGACGACGGCGAAGACCGCCTCAACGCTGACATTGAGGAGTTCGCCACCCACGACCGCAAAGGGGGCTGGGCCCGAGCGCTCTTGATCGCCCGCCGCGTCGAGCCGCGCGAGGGACAGGGCGAACGGACGGACCTGCAACCTCGTTTCGGCCGAAACAAAGTCTTCCGACGCATCAGTGCACGGGAGTTCGCTCGCAGGTCGAGGAGCTCCGCCAAGCGGATCATGGCCTTTCACGAGGCATGGAAGCGTGCGGCTGCGGACGGCGTTGTTCCGCCGGTCCACGACCTCACGCCCGGCGTCCACGTCGAGCTGCCGGACGAGGAGGAGGTGCCGTTCTTCGGCGAGCACGGCTACTACCGCAGCTACGAGGCCCGCATGAACAACGGCGAGCGACGGCAGGCGATCGAGCAGGAGGCCGAACGGGCGGGCATCAAGCCCGGCTCCCCGGTCTACGTAGCTCAGCAGCCGAAAGCTCTGAAGACCGCGATCCTGGCCGATCCCACCGCCCGAGCTGCTGCCAAGGAGGCCATCGAGGAGTTCGAGCGCCGCGAGACACAGGCGGACCTCGAAGACCGTGCCGCAGCCCGCCAGACGGCCGAGGAAAGCGACCGCGAGTTCGATGCCGAGGAAGCGCACGCCGAGGCCCGGGACCCGGAAGCCCTCGAAGTCGAGCGGGCGGTCCGCACCACATCGCGGGAACAGCCCGACCCGGATGTGGCTCTGCAGGTCTTCACCGAGATGACCGAGGTCCGCCTCGCCACGCTGCGGGCGTTGTCGTTGCTGCAGCGTCACCAGATCCACTTCACCGGCGACCGCAGCCGAGCCATCACAGACCTGTGCACCTCTTCAGAGGCGGCCATCGCCTTCATCCGCGACCTGGCCGCCAGCCCTTATACGGCGCTGAACGACGACGCTCTGCAAGTGTTCCTGGACGAGAGTGAGAAGAAGCTTCGGTGAGCCCCAAACTCGACAGCGACGCCCCCTCCCGGCTGGAGCAGGACGCCATCGATGTCCTGCTGTGGCTCGGGCCCAACGCGGGCCGTGAACTGTCCTACGCGGACATCTCCCGCGGCACCGGCATCCCCGACCGCCGCCTGCGGCGTGCGGTGCCAAAGGCCCGCGCAGCGGCCCACGAACTCGGCCACCGGCTGGAGCAGTTCATGCCGTCGCGCGATCCGCTCAAGCGCGGTGCGAGGGTGACCCGGTTCCACAAGTCCGGCCAGGGCGACGAGTTCGGCGCCCGTGACGCGTTGCTCGCCTGCCGCAAGGCCGTCGCGTACATGGGCGACATGCACCGGGCCTGCACCTTCGAGGCCCACAACCCCAACAGCCTCGACCGTGAAGCGTTCGGGCAGATGGCGGATGCCGCCGAAGGCGGCATCCGCACCTTCAGCGGCGTGGAGAGGCTGGGCAGCAAGGTCGTCCAAAACCAGGGAACCATGCGCCGCCAGGCCGAGCGGATCGCGGACCTGGAGGCCCAGATCGCCGAGCTGACCTCGGGCCCCTCCGCCGCCTCGGCCTGACCTTCCCCGGTGTGCCCAACGGCCCGGCGGCTCTCGCCGCCGGGCCGCGTCGTATCGCGCCGGGTCAGGTGCGGTTGATCCGCTTGAACATCTCCTTGCCCGCGGCCCGAGCGGCGGCCAGATCGTCCTCGGCCTCGGTGAGCTTGCGCTTGAGCTCGTCCCGTTCGGCGCGTATCTCGTCGCGTTCCAGAGCGGTCCGTTCCACCGCCGCCAGAAGCTCGTTGACCCGCGCGGTCAGCTCCTTGGTCCCAGCCTGGTCGAGCTGGGTGCCCAGCGAGCGCTGGACGGCCTTCTTGAGGCGGTCGCGCTCCTCGCGCAGGGCCTTGTTCTCCTCGCGGACCAGGGCCAGGTCGGTGGCCAGGCTCGCCGCGGAGGCGTCCCGGCCGGCCTGCTTCGTGCGGCGGCCGGCCCTGGCCTGGCTCTTCATTGCGGCCTCGACGTGCTCACGCACCCCTTCGGCGTAGACGAGCCACCTGGACACGCCGGCGGTGCGGGCGACGGCGAGGAAGGTGACCGTCTCGCCCCTGGCCTTCATCGCGTCCACCGTGGCCAGCACCGTGGCCCGCTTGGTCAGGCTGTCCTTCTTGCGGGTCTCGCGCAGCACGTCGCCGGGGGTGCGTTTCGCCTCGCTCATGCCGTGCTCCCGCCCCGCTGGCCGGGGAAACCGGGCATGGGCAGCGACACTGTGCCGTGCCCGTGGACGGCCCTCACCTTGCGCAGGACGGCCGATGCCTCCTCGACCTCGTCCCGCTCGTCCTGCCCCATGGTTTCCATCAGCTTCCGCAATGTCTCGACGGTCCCCTTGAAGGCCGTGATCTGGTCGTCCAGGTTCCTCACCACGAACTCGTCCGCCTCCATCATGACCGCCATCTCCTTGTCGGCCTTCAGCGAGTGGATGTGGTCCTCGATGACGGGCAGATAGGACGGGTCCGGCCGGTAGAAGGGGCAGGCGGCGCACTGGAAGCGGATCGGGCATGCCTTTCCGCCCGCCTTGACGTTGGACGGTTCGGTACAGTTGCCAAACGGAACCGCCACCGAGCGGGCCTCATACGCGGTCGCCGAGGCCATCGGCGCCGACTTGCCCCTGCGGTCCACGGTGTGCAGGCGCATCACATTGACCGCCTCCCGCTTCCGCTTGTGACTGATCCTGTAGTACCGCTGAGTGGTTTGCATGGATTTGTGGTCCATCAGCTCGCGCAGCACCTCAATACGCACCCCCGCGTCCGCGTACCGCTGGCAGAACGAGTGACGGAAGGCGTACGGGTAGATCAGCGAGCGGTCGAACGGCACCCGGTCGCCGTCCCGGTCGAACTCCTCGGACAGCAGGACGGGGACACTGTCGGCCCACTTGCGGATCATCGGCGCGATCTGCTCAGGTCCCAGGTGACGGATCTTGCCGTTCTCGCCGGCTGGCGGGAACAGGAACCCTTCGCTGCCCGTGGGCAGGTCGAGCGTGTCACGCACGGCCCGCCAGGTGCGGATGGTCTCCACGGTGCCGCGCTCAAGCTCCAGGCGCCGGTTCAGGCGCCGCCCCTTGCGGTTGTCCCAGATCAGCAGCCATTCACCATCGGCGTGTTCGAGGCAGTCCGTCCGCAGCTCGGCGATCTCATAAGGGCGCCGGCCGGTGTCCCGCAGCAGCTCGTAGACCGCGCGGGCCATGGCGCGGACTTGCTCAGACGTCATCTTCCCGTGCGTCACTCCCTGCCCCAGCAGGTCCACACAGTCGTCGAGTTGGGCAATGAGCGACTCAGGCAGGGCCTTGCCGACATCATCCTCATCGACCTCCTCGGCCTTGACGACGTGGCTGGAGTGCCTCGCGAAGCTCGCGGACATGCCGTCCAGATGCCCCGCGGCCCGGCTGTAGTCGAGAATCTTGAAGAAGAACGACAGCAGGGCACCGCGCTGCTTGCTCGACATGGCCCCGCCGTCCAGCTTGGGCAGCACGCGGAAGGTGTCGACCACGGCGTTCATATCGGCGAACACCAGCTTGGCCGGGTCCACGCCACCACCCGGCCGGGCATCCAGGGCCCGGGAGACCGCCGCACACACCCGCAGCCCCCGTCTCGCCTCGGTGGTGTTCGGCTTCGTCTCGGCGATGAAGGTGACCAGGATCTCCCGGAGCCACGGCTGGCGGATGCCTGTCACGTCCAGGCCGAGCGGCCGATGAGTGGTGCCACCACGCAGGCTCTTGACCCCGAGTTCAGACATGTCCAGCACGTCCCTGCTGGTCGGGTCGACACCCTCGAAACGCTCGAACGCCGAGCGCAGGACACGGTGCGTCTCGCGCACCAGAGCGTCCACATTCGCCTGCGTCCCGCTCGGCAACTGTTCCGTGGTCGCGGTGGCGATGGAATCGACCCGCTCCACGAGGTGCGCGACAGCCTGCCGGACGGCCACCGGGTCGATCTTCTGGCCGCGCTCGTCGCGCAGTTGCAGCGCGTACAGCATCTCCAGACGGACCACCGGATGCAGCGGAGCCAGAGAGAACTGGTGGACGTTCAGGAACGGTGCCTGCCGCTCCAGCCACGCCGAGTTCGGCGCGGACCGCCGTCCTCGGAAGACAGACGCGGCCTTCTTCCAACGGCTGTGGTGTATGCCGCAAAGCCCCCAAGTGGCCCTCGCGTCGTAGCGACAGCCCGCAACAAGGCAGGCGGGCGCCGGCGGGTACGGCGTCTGCCGCTCGATCCACGTCTCCAGCCCGGAGTCGGGGTCACGCTGCAGGTCCCTGTGCCGCAGCGTGCCGTGCGCATTGCACAGGCCCCACAGGACCGAGTCCCGCGGACACCCCTGAACGCGGCAGTCGGCCCGTTCGCCGGAGACCGCCCGATTGCGGTCCGGCACGTAGGCGGCCTTGAACTCCTTCAGCCCCGAGCTACTGTCGCGGCGGGCCTTTTCGCAGGTGGCGCACAGGCCCCGCCGGGTGCGGGTGAGCGCGTCACAGGCGGCCACATCGCACCGGTAGACGGCCGTGCCCGCGTGGTCGACATCGCCGCTGAACAGGTGGGCGTCGCGGTCCCATTCGCCGGGCCGCCAGCCCGTTTCGATCCGTTCGCGCAGCCACGCGCTCCACTCGGTAAGGACCTTCGGCGGCAGAGCGTTGGCTGCCTGGTCAGCATCCCGCCGGGGCTGGTGGAACGGGACGACGTTGCCGGACACCGTCACTGACAGGCTTCCTTCCGCTTGGCGGCCACCAGCTTGACGGCATCGCGCTTGTCCTGGTCGGTTGCGTGGGTGTAGGGGTCCATCGACTGCGGCGGCTGATGTCCGGCCATGTTCTGGGCCACATCCCGCGGCACCCCCGAACGCAGCCACCGGGTGATCGCCGAATGCCGCAGCATGTGGGGGCGGGCACGGAAACCAGCGCGAGCGGCGAGCCGCTTGAACAGCTCATACGTGCTGGGGTACTTCATCGGCTCGCCGAGCGGGGTACGGAACAGGTTCACGAACACCATGTCGCAGCCCTCGGCCTCCGGTACCGCGTCGCGCTCGTAGCGGTAGGCGGCGTACAGCTCCACAGTGTCGGCCTCCACCGGAATCCACCGCGGATAGTGCGACTTGGCATAGGCGTTGTTGCTGTTCAGACGGCGCCGCACATGCACGTGCGGCCCGGCGACCCGGCAGCCCAGCAAGGTCGAGTCGGGCAGGAAGTGCATGTCCTCGCGACGCAGCCCCAGGCCCTCGCCGATGCGCATGCCAGTGACCGCCAGAAGGGCCACCAGGAACCGGTCGCGGGCGTGCGTCGTGCAGCCGAGGACCTTCTCGATCTGGTCATCGGAGAGCCACTCGTAACCCGGCACCGCGACGCGGTACTTGATCCGTCGGGCCTGGATCGTGCGGTGCTGGCCGTCCTCGCCCGGATCGAACCCGGACGGGGCGTAGTGCAGGAACTTCGGCTGGACGAGCTGGCTCACCACACTCGCCGGCACCCAGCCCTGAAGCGCGGACCACGTCAGGAACTCCCCGACCGACCCCATGACCTTGTTCGCCGTGCCCTTGTCACGAAAGCGCGGAACAGCAGCCGGGCGACGGCCCTTCGGCGGCAGCGGCTCATCGACCAACCACCGCATCAACGCCATCAGTTGAGCCAAGGAGGGGCGCGTCCAGTCGATCGCGCTCTCGGTGCAGTACGACAGATACAGGGCGATCCGGCCCGCATACGTGCGTTGGGTGTTGTAGGCCCGGTCGTTGCTCTTGAGCCCTGCCAGCCAGGCACACGCCTCGATGTGCAGCTCAAAGGCTTCGTTGACGACGACCCAGTGCGTGGATCCGTCCCCCGATATTGCCCGCTCAGCTCGGTAAGGCCGGCACAGGACAGCAGACGTAGCCAACGTGCCTAACACCCCTTGGATACCGTTAAGGCAAGTACAGAACTATCTTACTTGCCTTACATGCCTGACACTATTCAGGTACCCAAGATAACCAACCCACCCGGCGGGTTGGAAAGTGCCAACCGGCGGAGAGGCCGGGAGAGATGACCGGACGCCATAGGAACTCCCTATGGCGCCTGCTGACATTTCGTCTTTGCCTCGCGCTCTTTTCCGGACCTACCGTGAAACAGCTCGATGAGGCGCGCACCGCGAATTCTCGGAAGATTCGCGCTCTGCGGATATTGACCCTTCTTCCGTCGAGCGGACAATGACGCAATCGAAAGGACCGGTGGCATGACCACGATCGAGAACGGATCGGGAGCGCGGGAACTCGCGGGAAAGCGGGCGCTGGTCACGGGCGGTTCGCGCGGAATCGGAGCGGCCGTCGTGCGCCAACTCCTGGACGCGGGCGCCGAGGTGCTCACGACCGCCAGGTCGGCGACGACCGCGGTGCCGGAGGGGGCCACGTTCGTCGAGGCCGACGTGCGGACCCGGGCCGGAGCGGAGGCGCTCGCCGCGGCCGTGCAGGAGGAACTCGGCGGGGTGGACATCCTGGTCCACAACGTGGGTGGGGCGCGACCGTACAAGGACGCCTCGGCCATTCCCGACGAGGAGTGGCAGGAGGCGCTGGAACTGAACTTCCTGGCGTCGGTGCGGCTGGACTCACTGCTGGTACCGGGGATGCGGGACCGGCGATCGGGGATGATCGTGCACGTCTCCTCGGCCGCGGTCCTCACCCCCATGGGGCCGTTCCTGCATTACACGACGGCGAAGGCGGCGCTGGAGAACTACAGCCGGGGACTGTCCCTGGAACTGGCCCCGCACGGAATCCGGGTCAACACCGTGAGCCCCGGCAGGACCGCGACCCCCGGCGGCGAAACCACACGGGAGCAGTGGGCGCGCCTGTCCGTGGCGCCGGGCCAGACCAACGCCGACGACACCCCGCCGTTGGGGCGCGAGGGTCAGCCCGACGACATCGCCCAGGCGGTGCTGTTCCTCGTGTCCGACCGGGCGAGTTGGCTGACCGGGAGCAATCTCGTCGTGGACGGCGGTGAATTCCCCAGGGGGTGACGCCGGCTGCATTCCGGAACGCCGTTGTCGGCAAAAGGAATTCAGCGGCGCCCGCTTTCTTCTCGCCGGCCCCTCAGGGCACCGGTGAGAAGAAAGCGGAATCGGACCAGGTTTCCTTGCGCAGGAGTTCGAGCAGGGCCGTCTCCGCCGGGCCCGCGCCCCGCCGGACCACGGCGATGACGGGCTGGGACACGACCGGGAACACCGGGCGCGCGAGGTGCTCGTAACCGTGGGGCACCGTGGAGGCAGGGACGAGCGTCACCCCCAGCCCTTGCGCGGCCCAGCGCACGGCCGTCGCCGTCTGGGTCACCCGGGCGGCCGTGGTCGGGGTCGGATCGTGCTCCCGCAGCACGTTCAGCAGCACGCCGTCGAGCGCGCTGTCGCGGTCGAACCTCACCCACGGCTCGCCCTCCAGTGCGCGCAACTCGACACGGTCAGCGGCGAGTTGCGGGTGCTCGGCGCCCACCACCACGACGAACTCCTCGTCGCCGAGGTGGTGGGCGTCGGCGGGGCTCCGCTCGCAGGCCGCCATCAGGGCGAGGTCCAGCACGCCGCGGCGGCACAGCCGCTCCAGTTCGGCGGAGCTCGGCTCCTCGAAGACGGTGACCTCCAGCCGCGGGGAGCGGCGACGCAGCGCGCCCAGCGCGCCGGGCAGTTGCCGTGTGCCGAAGCCCATCTGCACCGCGATCGCCAGCTCGCCCACCAGCTCGTCGGCGCCGGCCCGCGCGGTCGCCCGCGCCCGCCGCGCCGCGCTCACCGCGGCCTCCGCGTCCCGCAGGAACGCGCGGCCGACCACGGTGGGCACCAGTCCGGTCGGTGTGCGGGCGAACAGTTCCACGCCGAGTTCCCGCTCCAGGCCGCGGATCTGCTGGGACACCGAGGGCTGAGCGACGTGCAGCAGCTCCGCCGCCGCCGTCACCGAGCCCTCCTCGGCAACGGCCAGGGCGTACTCGAACTGGCGAAGGCTCATCGGCTCCGGTCCCCTTCCCGCGGCGGACCGCGGTCCCCGTCGTCATCGTTGACGTGGCAGGTAACTCAGTTCCGCCGGCGGAGATTCCCGAGCGACCGCTGAGGCTCGGCGCGAAGATTCCGGCCCATCGTCGTCGAAGGGCCAGGCATCGTCGGGGAACTCGCGCGCGCACCATGGCGGTTGGAGGTGCCGCAGTCGCAGCATGACGCCACCCGGCCGCGCGGAGGGCATGACGGGCGAGTTCAGGAACTTCTGTTTCCCCGGCGCCACCACCGTGGCCTCGGCGACGCCTGGGACGCCTCAGTCGACGATTCGTGCTGCTGCTGGCGGATGCGCTCGCGCTCGGTCTCCTCGGCCTCGTGGACCTGGACGCGCTGGGTCTCCGCCTGGATCTCAAGACGCCTGGTCTCCGCCTCGATCTCGGCCTTGCGCACCTCGGCCCGCTTCTCGATCCGCGCCTTGGCCACGACGCCGGCCGCCGTGGCCATCGCCCCCGCGCTTGCGGCGAGTTCGACGACGCCGCCGGGCGCGCTGCCTGCGATGGGTCCGCGGGTGCCGTCGGTGTCACCCGTGACGACAGTTCCCTCGGTGCCGCCCTGGGTGTTGACCGTCGGGCTCGGTCGATCATCAGGACTTGCCTCAGAGGATGCTTCCGACCCGGACGACTCGGACTCAGGTTCGCTGGACACCACGTCAGATTAGTGCCACGCACCAGTCCGCCGATAGGCGGTGAAGAAGTGGCCGGCGCGGCTCCCGTTGAGTCGGGTGGGGCGGCTGGTTCACCGGGGCGGGGTGTAGCCGCGCCTGCGGACGAGGTCGTGCGTGAGGTCGGTGAAGGCGCGGGTGGCGGCGCTTCGGTAGGCGCCCTCGCGGTGGAGGAGGGTGACGGTGCGGGTCGGGAGGGGCGGGTCGAG
Organism: Streptomyces sp. NPDC093097; assembly: GCF_044754325.1. Taxonomy (NCBI): domain Bacteria; kingdom Bacillati; phylum Actinomycetota; class Actinomycetes; order Kitasatosporales; family Streptomycetaceae; genus Streptomyces; species Streptomyces sp. NPDC093097. Next base: position 202,759 of record NZ_JBIVOW010000005.1, on the reverse strand, counting down.
GGGGACGGGGCTGAGGTGGGGGTGGTCGTGGGTGAGGGCGTCGGGCAGGACGGTGACGAGCGGGGTGCGCTGGACGATTTCGGTGAGGGCCTGGATGGAGTTGGCCTCGACCGTGATGCGGGGGGCGGCCCGGTGGTGGGTGAAGTAGTCGTCGATGTGGCCACGGGTGGCGAAGTCGGCGCTGAGCAAGGCGAGTTGCTTGTCCTTGAGGGCGCGGACCGGTAGGAGATCCGGCATCGCCTGGGCGTGTGAGGCGCCGGCGACCAGGGTGAGGGTCTCGGTGAACAGCGCGGTGGGGGTGATGCCGGACAGGTGGGTGCCGGCGAAGGCGATGCCGAGGTCGAGGTCGTCGGCGAGCAGGGCCGCTTCGATGCGGTCCTGGGTCATCTCCACCAGGGTGAGGCCGATGCCGGGGTGGCGGGTGTGGAGCTCGGCGGTGAGGGGGCCGACGAGGTAGGCGGTGAAGGTGGGGGTGACGCCGAGGCGCAGATGGCCGCGGGAGAGGTCCTGGACGTCGTGGACGGCGCGTTCGGCAGTGGCCAGGTCGCGCAGTGCGCGCTGCGCGTGGTCGGCGTAGACGGCACCGGCGTCGGTGAGCCGTACCGTGCGGCCGGTGCGGTCCAGTAGCTGCACGCCCAGGGTCCGCTCCAGCTGTTTGATCTGCTGGGAGAGCGTGGGCTGGGAGATGTGCAGTTCCTCGGCGGCGCGGGTGAAGTTGCCGTGTTCGGCCACGGCGAGCAGATAGCGCAGGTGACGCAGTTCGGGAGCGGACATGGGAGCAACTATAGATGCGGTCGATGGCTTATATGGTCAGCAACTCTTGGACTCTATAGGTCCAGGTCATGCATGGTGGATCTCACCAGCCCACAGGGGCTGATCACCACCGAGAGGAGTGACCATGCAGGACCTCGTTGAGGGCGTCACCCGTTTCCAGCGGGACGTCTTCCCGGACAAGGCGGAGCTCTTCGCCCGTCTGGCCACGCATCACACGCCGGACACGCTGTTCATCAGCTGCTCTGATGCCCGCGTCGTCCCGGAGTTGATCACCGGCACGGAGCCGGGCGACCTGTTCGTCATCCGCACCGCAGGCAACCTGGTGCCCGCCTACACCGCCGGGACCGACGGCGTCGCGGCGAGTATCGAGTACGCCGTTGCCGCACTGGGCGTGAAGGACATCGTCGTCTGCGGTCACTCCGCGTGCGGTGCGATGACCGCTCTGGCCGAGGGCCACGACCTCAGCGGCGCCCCGGCGGTCGCCGACTGGCTGCGGCTCGCGGACGCCTCGGTGGCCCGGACCGCCGGCGACGGTGACGTTCCCGCCCTGGTGCGGCAGAACGTGCTCGCCCAGCTGACGAACCTGGCCACCCACCCCTCGGTCGCCAAGGCCCTGGCGGAGGGCACGGTCGCCCTGCACGGCTGGGTCTTCGACATCCCCACCGGTCGCGTCGAAAACCTCACCGCCACCGGCTCCGGGCTCGGGGCTTGACCCACCCGGCTCGCCCGCCCAGGCCGGCCTGCCGGGAGCCCCTTCCCACCCCACCCGCCACTCCACCCCACGTCGTGAAGTGGCCCACCTGAGAAAAGGACGTACTGATCATGGTGCACGCCCAGTTCAACCAGAGCGCTCGCGAGGCGCTGGCCGACGCCGCCGTCGAGGCCAAGATCCGCAAGAACCTGTCCTGGAAGCAGATCGCCGAGGTCTCGGGCCTGTCGGTGGCCTTCACCACCGCCGCCGTTCTCGGCCAGCACCCGCTGCCGGAGGAGTCCGCCAAGGCGGTCGCCGAGCTGCTGGGCCTGGATGACGATGCGGTGATGCTGCTGCAGACCGTCCCGGTCCGTGGCTCGATGCCGAACCGGATTCCGACCGACCCGACGATGTACCGCTTCTACGAGATGCTCCAGGTCTACGGCACGACCCTCAAGGCCCTGGTCCACGAGGAGTTCGGCGACGGCATCATCTCCGCGATCAACTTCAAGCTGGACGTGAAGAAGGTCGCCGACCCCGAGGGCGGCGAGCGCGCCGTCATCACCCTGGACGGCAAGTACCTGCCGACCAAGCCCTTCTGACGATCCGGCGCCGATACGGCGTCGTAGACGGACGGCAGCGGGGCGGGCCGGAGACAGTCTCCCAGCCCGCCCCGCTTCGTTCCCGACCCCCGCGAAGCCGCCCGCCGGCGGCCTCGCATCTCCCCTTCCTTCTTTGGAGGTTCTTTCATGGACTTCGCCCAGCGCACCATCGACATCGCCCGTCAGAACGTCGCCGAGGGCGGCCGCCCGTTCGCGACCGTCATCGTCAAGGACGGCGAGATCCTCGCCGAGAGCCCCAACAAGGTCGCCCAGACCAATGACCCCACCGCCCACGCGGAGATCCTCGCCATCCGCGAGGCCTGCATGAAGCTGGGCACCGAGCACCTGACCGACACCACCATCTACGTCCTGGCCCACCCCTGCCCGATGTGCCTGGGCTCGCTGTACTACTGCTCGCCGGCCGAGGTCGTCTTCCTGACCACCCGCGACGCCTACGAGCCCCACTACGTCGACGACCGCAAGTACTTCGAACTGAACACCTTCTACGACGAGTTCGCCAAGCCCTGGCAGGACCGCCGGATGCCGATGCGCTACGAGGAGCGCGAGGACGCCGTCGAGGTGTACCGGTTCTGGCAGGAGCGCAACGGCGGCGAGCGCCGCGTCGCGGGTGTCCCGGCCGCCGGCTGAGGCCCCGGCCGACGGCAAGCCCGCCGGGACGATCATGCGCACGGTGTGCCGCACCGCCGCACCCACCGGCACCCCACCCCGTGCGGGGAGACCGAGGAGATCGCCCACTTCCACCACGGCGACCGCTCCCGCGCCGGCGCCACCGCCCGTGACGTCCTCGACCACCTCGCAGCCACCGGCCAACTCCTGCGCCGGTCAACCCCGGCGGTGCACCGATCCCACGCCTTGCGGCCAGGGACCGGTGCACCGCCGCCGTCTCCCGTCTGTTCCCTGTCCGCTCCCACGATCCGTCCCGAACCCGTCCCGACGTGTTCCTTCCCAAGGTGGTGCTGTGTCCGAGTTGTCCCCGAGGCGGCGGCTTCTGGTCCTTGCCGTGTGCTGTTCAGCCCTGTTCCTCGTCAGCCTCGACAACACGGCCCTGAACACCGCACTGCCGGCCATCCGGCGCGACTTCGGCGCCTCCACCGCCGGACTGCAGTGGATCGTCGACGCCTACCTCGTCGTGCTCTCCGCCCTGCTGCTGCTCGCCGGTTCGACCGGTGACCGCATAGGCCGCCGCCGCGTCTTCCGCGCCGGGCTCGCCCTGTTCACCACCGCCTCCCTGCTGTGCTCCCTGGCTCCCACCCTCGGCTGGCTCATCGCCTTCCGCGCTCTCCAGGCCGTCGGCGGCTGCATGCTGACCCCCGTCGCCATGGCCCTCCTCACCAATGTCTTCACCGACCGCCGCGAACGCGCCCGCGCCATCGGCATCTGGAGCGCGGTCCAGGGCATCACCATGGCTGTCGGGCCCCTGCTCGGCGGGCTACTGGTCGACACGGCCGGCTGGCGCTGGATCTTCCTGATCAACCTGCCCGTCGGCCTCCTCGCACTGGCCCTGACCGGCCAGGTGCCCGAGTCCCGCGCCCCGCGGCCCCGCCGTCCGGACGCACTCGGCCAGCTGCTGGTCATCGTGCTGCTGGCCACGACCGTCTACGCGGTCATCCAGGGCCCGGTCTCCGGCTGGACCTCAGCCCAGGTCCTGGCCTGCGCCGTCACCGCCGCCGTGGCACTGCCCGCACTGATCGCCGCCGAGCTCGCCCAGCGCGAGCCGCTGATCGAACTGCGCTTCTTCCGCCAGCCCCCGTTCACCGCGTCCGCCCTCAGCGCGGTGTGCGCCTTCGCGGCCCTGAGCGGCTTCCTCTTCCTCGCTGCCCTCGACCTCCAGGACGCCCGCGGCCTGGATGCCTGGCAGGCCGGCAGCTACCTGCTGCCCATGGCCGCCATGACCATCGCCTGCCCGCCCCTGGCCGGACACCTCACCGCCACCCGTGGCTCCCACCTGCCGCTGATGCTCTCCGGCACCGCCACCACCCTCGCCGGGCTCCTGGCCCTCCTCGGCGCTCAGCGGCACACCCCGCTCCTGCTGGCCTGCTACCTCCTCTTCGGCATCGGCTTCGGGCTCGTCAACGCCCCCATCACCCACACCGCCATCTCGGGCATGCCCCGCGGCCAGGCCGGCGTGGCCTCCGCGATCACCACCACCAGCCGTCAGATCGGCAGCGCCCTCGGTGTCGCCGTCATCGGCGCCACCCTCCCCGCCACCGGCTTCGCCGCCGCCACGTTCGACCACGCGAGCCGCCCCGCCTGGTGGATCATCACCGGCTGCGGCCTCACCATCGCCGCCCTGGCCACCCTCACCCGGCACCACGCCCACCGGAGCACCCCGCCGGGCACGGCACCGAGCATGACCGGCCGACACCGACGGCAGGCTTCGCGGGTGAGTGCGTGACCGGTACCGGCTGAGGGGGAGCGCGCGTCGAACTCGCTCTGGAGCCGCCGCTGTCGGGGAGTGGCTCAGCCGGGCAGCTGCTGCAAGGTCCAGCCGTTGCCGTCCGGGTCGGTGAACGCCGCGTAGGAGACGGCCGGTTTGCCAGGCGCGCCCATGGTCTCCACCTCGGCGACCTCGACTCCGTTGCCGACCAGCTCGGCCCGGGCGGCGTGGATGTCGTCGACGACGAGGTGCAGGCCCTGGACCGAGCCCGGGGGAGTGCCGACGATGCCGGAGCCGATGGAGATCGAGCAGGCCGATCCCGGCGGCGTCAGCTGGACGACGCGGAACGCCTCGTTCGGGCTGAAGTCGAGGTCGACCTTGAAGCCGAGCCGGTCGGCGTAGAAGGCCTTGGCGCGGTCGACGTCGGCGACCGGGAGCGGGATCAGTTCGAGGCGGTAGTCCACGGCGGCGGTTCCCTTCACGAGGTGGGGTGGTCAGTCTTCACCGAGACGTCCAGCGGCGCAGGCGGGAATCGAAAGTGGTGGCGAGCGCTTCGCGGAACGCCGTGAGATTTCCTTGGCCGGCGCGGCGGTCCGCAACCGCGAAGGCGACGCGTTCAACGCATGCTTCCGCCCCGGCTTTCCGCTCCTGCGTCCGGAGATGGCCGCCAAGGCTGAGGTCCCCGCCATCCCGACAGCCGCGGACTCGTCGCGTTCGGATTCCTCATGGGGCGGGAGCGAAGCGCGTCGTACTGCCGTACACCAGTGCCCAGTTGGGATGCTCGCTCCGGCGCGCGGTTCGGGAAATACGCTCGAATGCGCCGACCTTGTGACGTCCGGGACGCTTCGTGGTCCCACTGTCCTGGGTATTCCGGTATCGGTGACCAGTGGCCGGTGACCGGTGAGCGGCAAGGGGGCCTCGCGTGATCGAGTTGGCCAGTGTGATCAGGGATCTGCGGACGGAGTTGGCGCAGGCGATCAGTGAGGCGGAAGGCGAGGCGCTGCGCTTCGAGTTGGGGCCGATCGAGCTAGAGGTGGCGGTCGAGCTGGAGCGCGGCGGGAACGCGGGGGCGAAGGTGCGGTTCTGGGTGGTGGAGTCGGGTGCGGAGGGCAAGGTGAGTTCCCAGTCGACCCAGCGCATCAAGTTGTCCTTGCAGCCGACCCTTGCGGGGTCGGGCGAGCCGCCGTTCGTCCACGGCGCGGCTGACGGTCACGAGCAGTGAGTCCCGCCACGGGCGGGGCGTGGGAACCGCAGGGGCTCGACACCCGGCGGGCGGTCCAGATCGTCACCACGCGCCGGGCGAGCGCGGGCCGGCGCGGTTCGGGCTACCAGGTGACCGGGGACGTGGTGCTCACGGCCGCACATGTGGTGAGCGGCGCCGTGTCGGTCCGGGTGCGGTTCGTCACCGAGGACGGCGTGACGTGGGACGTGGACGCCGAGACGGTCTGGGACGACTCCGACGTGGACGTCGCCCTGCTCAGGATCTCCAACGACCCGTATTTCGCCCGGCAGTACACCGACGAGGTCCCGCCGGTGCGCTTCGGCCGCCCCGAACAGCCGGTGGCCTGCGAGGCGTTGGGATTCCCAAGATTCCGGTTGCGTCGCGACACGGCGTCGCCGGACCACGGTGCCCCCCGTACGTATCGGGACACCCAGCATGCGCTCGGGCAGGCCGTCCCCGCGGCGGGCCTGCGCCAAGGCACCCTGGAGATCTCCGGCTTGGAAGCTCCGCGGGACGACCCCGACCCGAAGCGTTCCCCGTGGGAGGGGATGTCGGGGGCCGCGGTGTGGAGCGGCGGGTGCCTGATCGGGATCATCAGTGAGCACCATCCCGGCGACGGACTCGGCAGGCTCACGGCGCGCCCGGTGAACCGCTGGTACACCTCCCTGTCCCGGGCCCGGATCGACGAGCTCGGCGCGCTGATCGACCTGCCGGTCGACCGCGACCGACTGGACCGACTGCCGCGGTCGTCACCCCCGCCCCCCGACATCTCGGCGGGGCTGCGCGGGGCGGCCAGGAAGCTCGCCGCCACCGTCCAAAGCCAGTGGGACAGGGAGGAGCGGCGGCGGAAGGTGCACGATCCGATGCCGCTCGCCGTGCGGTTCCGGACCGCCGAGCGGGGGCTGTTCGACCACTGGGCCAATATCCGTCGGGCGCCGGCCGGAGCGGACCCCGGCCCGCTCCCACTGGCCGGCCGGCTCGACCGCATCGTGCGCGTGTACCGCTCCCTTCCCTCCCGTCGGTTGGTGGTGCTCGGTGCGGCCGGATCGGGCAAGACGATCCTGACCCTGCGCTTCGTCCTCGACTGGCTGGGCGACCGCACACCCGGTGCCCCCGTCCCGGTCATCTTCGGCCTGGGCTCGTGGAACCCGGCGACCACCTCGCTGCGGGACTGGATGTGCGACCAGCTGATACAGGACTACGGTCTGGCGGGCCGGGACCCGGAATCGCCCGGACGCAATCTGGCCGGGGCCCTGCTCGACGCGGGCTGCATCCTGCCGGTCCTCGACGGGTTCGACGAGATCGCCGGCGGTCTGCAGGGCGAAGCGCTCAGAAAGCTCAACGCGACGACGACGGGCCTGCTGCTGACCAGCCGTCCCGAGCAGTACGCCGCTGCCGTGGCGGACAACGACGTGCTCAGCGCCGCCGCCGTCATCGAGCTGGACGGCCTCACCCTGACCGACCTCGCCGACTACCTGCCCCGCGCCAGCCGCCCCGGCCCGGATGGCAGTCTGCACGACACGGTGTGGCGCCCCGTCCTCGCCGCACTGCGTCAACGGCCGCGCACCGAGGGCGCGGAGCACCTCGCCGCCGTGCTCACCACCCCGCTGATGGTGGCCATGGCGCGCGCCATCTACAGCGACCGTCCCAACCGGCGGCCCACCGAACTCCTGGACACCAGCCGGTTCGCGGACCCCGACGCCCTGCGCAAACACCTCCTCGCGGCGTTCACCCCCGCCGTCTACGAGCGCCCGCCGACCGAGAGCGAAAGCGACAGCGAGGAGGACGGCGACACCGGCCGGCGCCGTCCGCGGCACTGGGACCCGGACCGTGCCCAACTCTGGCTGGGCTACCTCGCCGAGCACCTGACCCGACTCGGCACCACCGACCTCGCCTGGTGGCAACTGGGCATCACCTTGCGCCGCTCCACCCGCATACTCGTGATCGGATTCCTGGCCGCGCTCTCGCTCGGGCTGACGACAGCCGTCGGCAACCTCCCCGTGGACCTGGTCGCCACCTCGTTCGGACTCGGGTTCGCGCTCGAACGAGGGCTCGTCGTCGGGCTCCTCCACGGCCTGGTGGCCGGGCTCGGCTTCGGGCTCGGGTACGGATTCGTCTCCCGGGGCGCGGCGAAGCCCGCACGCGTCCGCGTACAGCTCTTCGGCAGAACGGGGGAGAAGCGCGGGAGATTCCTCCCCCGGTTCAAGGTGGGACTCGCGCTCGGTGCCCCGGCGGCGCTCACCTTGGTCCTCGTGGACCGGAGCGTGGTCGAGCACATCGGGCTCGGGGACGGGCTCGACGGCGGGCTCATGGGCGCGATCGAGTTCGTGCCCGGGGTCGGACTGGGCATCGGTCTGGTGCTGGGGATCACCGCCTGGCTGGAAGTGCCCAGTGACATCGATTCCGCCGCCCGCCCCTCGGCCCTGCTGCACGACAACCGCAAGAACGTGGCCTTCCACATGCTGGTGTGGGCGCTGGTCTTCGGCCTCGCGGCCGGGTTCGCCAGCGGGCTCAGCAGCGATCCGGTCGGCAGGATCACCAACGGGCCGGTGCGCGGGATCCTGACCGGTCTCGTCTTCGGGGGCGAGACGGCCTTCGGCGGCGGGCTCGGCTACGGACTCTGTTTCACCGCCTGGGGCCAATGGGTGGCCCTCTCCCGCATATGGCTGCCGTTGACTGGGCGATTGCCCTGGGCCCTCGTCGCTTTCCTCGACGACGCCTGCGAACGCGGGGTGTTGCGTCAGGCCGGTGCGGTCTACCAATTCCGCCACGCGGCACTCCGAGATCACCTGACCCAGGAATTCACAAAGCAATCAACGCGATGCGATCAACACCCCACCGATTCCCGATGAGTTGACCCGACTCCTGACCTGGCGACCGATCCGGTGACGATCTGCTTCCGGACCGTGACACGCCTATGACATGGCGGAACCACCCTTACCACATACGTTCACATGCCTTATGGGGGAGGCGACATGACGAATGACCAATACAGGAACGAGCGGCGCGGAGGAACCCGCGGCGGCCCTCGAAGCCCAGCCACCCGCCGCGCCATGGGGCGGGCGACGACCGTAGCGATTGCCGGCGGAATTACAGGGATCACGGGAGTTGCGGGAGCCGGACCCGCGGCCGCGGAGCCGACGCCGATCACGCTGAAATACACCTGCTCGGTGCAGTCGTTCTCGCAGACCGCCGTGGTGAAGATCGACGCGGATGTTCCCGCAACGGCCGTGGTCGGCAAGCCCACTTCGCGATTCGCCCTTCACGCGCGGGCACAGGTGGACTCGACCATCGCGAGCGGGCTGCGGTTGATCGGCGTGAAGTCCGTCGAGGGCACGGCGGACGGCACGGTGCATGTGACCGCACCGCGGGGCGGGAGCGACACCACTGTGCCCTTCACCGTGCCCAAGACCGCGGTCCCGGGATCCGGAGGCTTCTCCGTCGTCGCGACCGGCACCGCGCCGACGCGCACCTTCAAACGACCGGGCAAAGCGTCGATCTCCGTCGGCGACCTCACCCTGCACGTCGTCCCGCGGGACGCCAACGGCAAAGTGCACCCGGGCAAGACCGAAGTCCCGTGCAAACTGAAGCCCGGACAGCACAACACGGTGGCGACCTTCCGCATCATCGGGAGCAGCGCGCCGACCGGCTCGCCGACCTCCCGGCGTACCGGCACGACCGACCCGGGCACCACGCCACCCACGCCTGCCGAGGGCTCCGGCCCCGCGGCGAGCCCCACGCCCCAGGCGCCCACCTCCGCCGCGTCGGCCTCCGCCACCGGCGCGAACCCCACCGAAGCGACGCCGAGTTCGGCACAGCATCCAAAGGGCGCCGCGGCACGGGAGAACGCCACCGCGCACGGCGCGGCCGACCCCGCCGGCAGCACCGCAACCACCGGCGCCCAGCACATCATCACCATCATCCTGCTGGCCCTGGGCACGCTCGCCGTAGGCGGTGTCGCCGTCGCCGCCGCGATCCGCCTCCGGTCGCGCGGCAGGTGACCCCGACGGGGCCTGGCCGTGGCATCCGTTGCGCCGTCGCGGGTGCCCGGCCATGCGGCTCCGGGGATCGTGTGCGTCGTCACGCGAGGCCGCAGGCGAGGTCGCAAGCGAGGTGAATCCTGCTGGTCTTGGTGCTCCTGGTGGTCCTGGTGGCCAGTCCGCCTCGGGATCGGTCGAGGGCGTGGTCGTCCGGTCCCTCCGGCCGGAGCTCAGTGCAGGAAGAACCCGCTGAATATGAGGGCGAGGGGGAGACCCAAGAGTCCGGCAGCCATGAGCCAGCCGAACCGTTGCGACGTCTTGGCCGCTACCTTGCGGCAGAGCCACGCAGCGGGCACCAAGTAGAGAAGGAGGAAGAAGGCGACGACGAAACCGGCTCCCGAACCCATGGCAGCACCTGCTTTCTCCTTCGTGACCGACGCCCGCCGCCACTTCACCCTGACGTGCGGGCCTTCGCCTCTGAGGGCCGCTCCGAAGCGTGCAGGCGACCCCAAATCGGAGGTTGAGGCCCGTCGTTGCAGCGCGTGGTTCTGACCGTGGCGGACTCGCACCGGGCACGGAGCGCAGCTTCGTCGTCATGGACGATGGACAGCGGCATACGGGCCTTCCTGGTATCAGCCGTCACCGAGATTGATGTCGAGCTCGGCTACCAGGGCCTGTGCGAGGTCCGCTTGCTGCCCGGGATCGATACGTACCTTCGTGAGATTCGTGAGGCCGCGGATGGAGGACAAGTCGTTGCCCCTCAGGTCCGTCTCCTTGTATCGGCCCTTGCCGAATTCGGTCATGCGCAGCACGCAGTCGGAGAAGACGGTGCCGCTCAGGTCGCAGTCGTGGAACTCGGCTTCGACCAAGGAGCACTTCGAGAACATGACAGGGCCGGCGGTCCGGATCTTCTCGAACGTGCTGTAGTCGAGCTTGCAGTTCTCGAAGAGGACGTCTTCGACGGTGAGGCCGGCGAGGGCCCCGCCCATGATCTTGCAGTTGCGGAACACCACGCGGGACAGCTTGCTGTTGGTCCACTGAGCGCTGCCGAGGTCGACGCTGTCGAACTCGACCGAGTTGAGGCGTACTTCGTCGAGTCGGGACTGCGCGGTTCGAAGGTGGGCGATGCGGCCGGTGATGAGCCGAGTGTTGTCCAACTCCAGGGAGCGGAGTTGGGCATCGGCGTACTGGAAGTCCTGAACGACGCCGCGACTGCTCACCAGCGTTTGGACGTTCGACAGGTAGAGGCCAGGCTCATCGAGGCCGGGGAGAGTAAGCGTGACTCGGCCGAAGGCGAGGGTGTCCATGGTGCTCCTTACCGAAGACGTGCCGTCGCCACATGCACCTTGAACGCGCAGGGGACACGCCCGTTTGATGTTGTGAGCTCTCTCGCCTCAGCGAAGAAGGACTTACGCAACTCTTCGACGGTTGCCTGGTCGAGGGGGCCAAGGTCATAGAGGCCGGAAACGGAAGCCCATACCTGTTGTACCGGGCCACTGAGGTCGATGGGAACGGTCTCCCACTCCACCTCTGCAAAACCGACTGGCCCGAGGATTTCGTCAAGCCCATCACGGCTGCGGGTCCTCCTGTCTCCCAGTCTCGGGATGCGCTGTGAGCTGGGCATTCCCTCAAGCGTGGAGAGCAACAGCCCAAGGAAACGGTCGTATGCTTCACCGCCGACCGCCCCACCTCCCACTACGCATGCCAGCACACCTCCCGGAGACAGCACCCGGGAAACCTCCGCAGCGACCTGCTCGATCTCACCCATGAGCATCAGCGCCATGTGGGAGACGCAGGCATCGAAGGTGTCATCAGGGAAGGGAAGTGCCTGAGCTCGGCCCTGCTCCAACCTTGCCCCGGACAGCGGGAGTCGGTCTCGCGCCAGCATCAGCGATTCGGCAGACAGATCCAGCCCCGCCAGCTGCCTTCCGTTCGTCTGGGCCAGCAGTTCCAGCAGCAGACCATCACCGCATCCAACGTCCAGCACGTGCCTGCTTCCGGCGACCCGATCACGCAAGATCTCATAACTGGACCGACCGTCCGGAGCGCGGCCACGGCTGAACGCCTCCGCCGTCACCGCCGGGTGCTCGGCATGGAAAGTTCGCAGGAATGCTTCTTGCGAAGCAGTAGTCGCCATGCGCCTCAACTTATGACGTCGCCTTCCGCGTTGACTGCGTTTAATCCGGAAAAGTCTCGCCAGGATGTACGGGTGGCAGAACGCGTACGCATCCGCGAGATCGATGACGATCAAGGGCAGCGACTGCTGCGGATCATCCGAGAGGACGGCCTGCCATTCTCAGCCTGAAGCCTGGCCAAGCCGGCCGACTTCCTGGTCGCCGAGGGAGTCATCGACGACATCAGCCACGGGGGCCTGCGCATCCTGCTCCGCGAGGAAGGCGTCTCTTTTCCACGCATAAAGACCTGGAGGAAGGCATCCCGCGCCCCCGACTACGCCGCCAAGAAGGCCCGCGTCGAACACCTCTACGCGATCGCTTGATGCGGCACCAGGGAGCAGGCGTATCCGTCCGGCTACGGCACGGGCGTCGTTCCCAAGTCTCGACGAACGGTGCGAACGCCCCTGCCGGAGCACGTGTTTCGGATCCGCCACCGCCAGCCCGCCAAACCGGAGGACCGACATGACACAGACCATCCAGACCAGCGGCGGCCGAGTCCGCGGCATCGAGACCGCCGACGGCGTGCTCACCTGGCGCGGGATCCCCTACGCGGCTCCGCCGGTCGGGCCCCTGCGCTGGCAGCTCCCGCAGCCCGCCGGCCCCTGGACCGAGGTGCGCGACGGCTCCCGGCCCGGCAACCCGGCGATGCAGCCCCCGGCGCCCATGCCCGAGGGCCTGTCCGGGGCGATGGATCCGGTCGGCCCCGAGCTGCCGCCGCCGTCCGAGGACTGCCTCTACCTCAACGTCACCGCTCCCGCCGATGCCAGGCAGGCTCCCGTCGTCGTATGGGTCCATGGTGGCGGCTACTCCACGGGAAGCGGTTTCGACATGGTGGGCGACGGTGTCGCCTTCGCTCGCGACCACGGCGCCGTCGTGGTCGGCTTCAACTACCGCCTCGGCGCCTTCGGGTTCCTCTCGCTGCTCGGCGAGAAGCACACCGGGGCCTACGGGACCCACGACCAGATCGCCGCCCTGCGCTGGGTCCATGACAACATCGCGGCCTTCGGCGGGGATCCCGCCCGGGTCACCGTCTACGGCCTCTCCGCCGGTGCCAAGTCCGTCTCCAACCTGATGGCCTCCCCGCTCACCCGGGGCCTCATCCAGCAGGCCGCCTCCAGCAGCGGCGGCGACCACGTCGCCAGCCCGGACCAGAGCCGGGCCCTCGCCGCCCGCCTCCGCAAGGAACTCGGCGCCGACCCCGAACGGCTGCGCGACATCCCCGCAGCCGACCTCCTCCAGGCGCAGAACGCGATCGCCCAGGGCCCGCACGCCACCTGGGTCTGGCGCCCGGCCATCGACGGACTCGCCATCCCCCGCCGTCCGACGGAGGCCATCGCCGACGGAGCCGCCGCGGGGATTCCCCTCCTCGCCCAGCACTGCGTCAGCGAGTGCCTGCTCTACCAGTCGAGCGCACCCGACTCGGCCGCCCAGACCGATCGCGTTCTGGAGGAGTGCTTCGGGCCAGAGGGACGGGACGAGATCCTCGCCGCCTACGCCGCGAGCGCCCCCGGCGAGGACCCGACCGACCTGCGCGTCGACATCATGACCGCCGAGCGCTACGCCATCCCCACCACCCGCCTCGCCGACGCCCAGAGCGCCCACGCCCCTGTCTGGCGTTCCCGCTACGACGGCCCCCTCACGGGCTTCCCCCCGCAGTTCGCCCCCGGTGGCGAGCTCCCGGCCATGCACGGCACCGACGGCTCGGTCGTCTGGCAGGGCGGCACCGGCGTGGGGGGACAACTCCATGCCGCCTGGGGCGCGTTCGTCACCACCGGAACGCCCGCGACGCCGCAGGTCCCCGAGTGGCCCCGCTACGTCCTTCCCAACCGTTCCACCATGGTCTTCGGCTCCACCGGGACCCGGCTGGAGAGCGACCCGGACGCCGCCCGCCGTGCCGTATGGGAGGGCCGTGACTGGCAGGCCGGTGTCTGGTACCGGATCGACGGCGTTTTCTGACCGGGCGTCGTATGAGGTGGCAGCCGGTTCGGCATGGGCGCGGCCGAAGACCGGCGCGGTGCCGGGCTGCGACCTGCTCGGCGCCGAACGGCGCCGGCCGTCTCCCCGTCCCCTCCCGCATCGCCGTCCAGTGCTGTTCGGTGTCGGTGCCGGTGACATCGTCGGCGGCAGGCGCGCTGCGGTGCTCCGCGGCACCGCATTAGCCACCCGTTAGCAGAACGCCAACCCGCTCTCCGAAGCTGGATGTTGTCCGGAGCGAGACGTCTGAACAGACCAACGGGAGACCTGATGAACACCTTCGCCAACCGCCTTCGCGGCCGCTCCGGCCGCCGCATCGCCGCCGCCCTCGTCGCCGCCGCGGCGCTGGGCCTGGGGGCCACGGCCTGCGGGCCGGACTCCGGGACGGCGGGCGCCCCTGGCGCCCCCGGCGCCTCGGCCTCCACCCAGCCCCCGGGCGCCCCGTCCTCGGACGGCTCCGGCCCGCAGGGCCAGAACGGCGGCCAGTCCTCGGCGGCGCCGTCCGAGCCCGCCGCCCCCGGTTCGGGCACCGGTGGGGGTTCCGGGACCGGCGGCCAAACTGGCGGTCACACCGGCGGCCACTCCGGGGGCCGCACCGGCGGCGGGTCCGCGCCCGTCGGGGGCGGCACTGCCCAGGCGGGCAACCACCGCACGTTCGTCGGCACGCTGGGCTACCTCGCGCCCGGCAAGCTGACCGTCAAGCCCCAAGGCGGCGGCATGGAGCAGGCGTTCTACGTCGCCACCGACACGCGCATCCTCGGCGCCGCCGCGATCTGCTCCACCGACGACGGCAGCGTGACCATCGGCAAGGACGGCTACGGCAACCGCAGGTGCACCTTGGAGGACCTGGAGAAGGCCGCGAAGACCAACAGCGTCACCGTCCGTCTCGTCCTGGACCGCAAGTCCGGCGCGGCCGAGACCGTCGAAGAGAAGTACCACCCGTAAGCCGCACACCCCGCACCCACGCCATGCGCGCCCGGAGGGCCTTGACGCCCCGCCGGGCGCGCAGGCGCGTTGTGCGTGACCTCCTCTGGCCGCTGGGGCGGGGCCGATGTTGAGGCCGTGGCGGGCCTTGTCGTCCCGCCAGCTCGTCAACAGGGGTTCGACCGGGGCCCATCGGGCGTCGGGCAAGTCGCCGGGACAGCGGCGGCGTTCGCTCGTACTCCCCAGGCAGGCCCGGCCATGAACGAGCGTCGTACGTCTGCCGGTCGGCTGTCACGGCCGACAAAACCGCTGTGCTCTTCAGGCAGGCATCCTGGCATCCTGGCATCCAGGCATCCAGGCATCCGCGCAGAGTGCCGCACCTTCTCCTACGCGTCCGCGCCATCAATCGCGCCCGCCACTGCCGACACCCCGCCACTCCCGCCCCCGCCGCTGCCGACACCCCGGCGCTCCTCGGCGCCCGCCCGGGCATCGTCGCGGTGCATGCCGGTCGTCAACCGTTTCATGGGCATTCAACTAACTGCTCCTGATGACCGTTGTGCGTTTCCTCTACGGTCCGTGAGGCTTTCCAAGGAAGGGACTCATGGACGCACTCCTCGCTGTCCGGGCTCGCGGGATCACCAAGGGGTTCGGCGATGTCGTCGCGCTCGACGGCGTCGACCTGGATGTGACGCAGGGGCAGATTCACGGCCTGGTCGGCCCGAACGGCGCAGGCAAGACGACCTTGCTCGGCCTCCTGCTGGGTCTGGCCGTCGCCGACGGCGGCAGTCTCGATATGTGGGGCACACCGGTCGGGCGGGCGCTCGAAGCTCCCGACGGTGTCGCCGGCTTCGTGGACGGCCCCGGTCTCTACCCCTCGCTCACCGCCCGGCAGAACCTCGCCGCGCTGGCCGCTCTCCGCGGTGACGACGCGCGGACGACGGCGATCGACGACGCGCTCGCGCAGGTCGGGCTCACCGACGTTGCCGACGAACGGGCCCGCGGCTTCTCCCTCGGCATGCGACAGCGGCTGGGACTGGCCGCGGCGCTGCTCACCAAGCCCCGGCTGCTGGTGCTCGACGAGCCGTCCAACGGTCTGGACCCGGCGGGCAAAAGGCACGTACACGGTGTCCTGACCCGGCTCGCGGCAGACGGCACCAGCGTCGTGCTCTCCAGCCACCGCATGGACGACCTCGAGGCCCTGTGCTCCGACGTCACCATCCTCGCCACCGGGCGGGTCGTCTTCTCCGGGCCGCTGAGCAAGCTGGCCGCCGAGGAGCAGGAACTCGACTACCGGGTACGCACCTCTGATGCGTCCGCAGCCCGCCGACTGGCTGCCGAAACGGCCGGGATCCGCCTGGTCGACGACGCCGGGGCGCGGCACGGCGCGCAGGTGCTCGTCGTGCGCGCGCTGACGCCTGCCCTCGACGAACTGGTGGTGCGGCTGGTGCAGGCGGGCGTCGCGGTACGCGAGCTCTCCCCCGTGACATCACCGCTTGAGGCAGCGTTCCTCGCCCTCACCGAACCGGAGGAGGCCGGACGATGACCGCGACCCTCACCCACGCCCAGCCGCACGGTGCCGCTACCCGCCGCACCTCGGTGGCGCGTTGCTACCGCTTCGAGCTGGTCAAGCTGGTCTCGCAGTGGCGGATCCGCGTGCTGGTTCTTGCCTGCTGGATCGCGCCGGCGCTCTTCGTCGTCGCGGTGAGCCAACAGAGCACGCTCCCCGTCGACACCCTTTTCGGCCGCTGGATGCACGCCACGGGATGGGCCGGACCGCTGGTGCTGCTCGGCTTCGCGGGCACCTGGGTGCTTCCGCTGCTGACCTCGGTGGTCGCCGGCGACGTGTTCGCCGCGGAGGACCGGCTCGGCACCTGGCGCCACCTGCTCGTGGTGGTCCGGTCGCCCCGGCGGATCTTCGCCGCGAAGGCGTTCGCCAGCCTCACCGTCCTGATGCTGCTCGTGGCCGGGCTGGCCTGTTCCAGCGCGGCCGGTGGGGTCGTGGCGGTCGGCGACCAGCCGCTGGTCGGCCTTGACGGCCACCTGCTCACGCCGGCGGACGCCGCCGTCAAGGTCCTGCTCGCCTGGGTCTGCGTCCTCGCTCCGACCCTCGCCCTCGCCGGGATCGGACTGCTCGGGTCCGTCGCGCTGGGGCGCTCTCCGATGGGACTGCTGCTGCCCGTGCTCGTCGCCCTCGCGATGCAGCTCGCCCAGATGATGCCGCTGCCCGTCGCCGTACGCCTGGCCCTGCCCAGCTACGCCTTCATCGCCTGGAACGGCCTGTTCACCGGCCCTTCCCAGCTCGCCCCGCTCCTGATCGGCATCGGTGTCAGTCTGGCGTGGGCCGTGCTGGCGACGGCGCTGGCCTACCTGCTGTTCCTGCGGCGCGACTTCACGAACCTGAGCTATGACGGCTCGGGGCGCCGCGCGGTCACGGTCGGGGCGCTGCCGCTGGCCGGGCTGGTCGCCGTGACGGTGGCGGTCCTCACCACGTCGGCCACGGCCACCGGCTCCGGGATCGAGCAGGACAAGGTGCAGCGCTCGGTCGCCACGGCATTCGCCCACCTGTACCGCATGCAGACCGAGCAGCTCCACCGGCCCCACGTCACCGAGGCCCAGCTCAAAGCCGAGGCGGCGTGCACCAAGGGCGGGCTCCGGACTGCCGCGCAAGGGGCGGGCAACGACTGGCGCTGCGTCGTCTCCTGGCACCTCCCCGGCGTCGACGTCGCCGGCCAGGCCGTCTATCAGCTCGATGTGACCCCGGACGGGCGGTTCATGGCCGATGGCGATGGACCGAAGGAAGTCAACGGCTACTTCCTGGTGCGGACGCCGCAGGGCGACGCACCCAACCCGCTGTGGCAGTTCGACGGCAATGTCGCGCTGCTCGCCACCTCGAAGGGATAACTCCATGCAGGTCATACGCCGCCGTCGGCATGACGAGAACGACCGTGCCGGCACTCTCCGCAGACGTTTCAGCCGCCGCGGCACCCTGGCCACGGCCACCGCGGTCGTCCTCGCCGCCACCGCCGGCATCGGTTACGCCCAGACGCACCAGTTCGGCACCGTCCAGGTCGGCCAGAAGACGGCTGATGGCCAGGTCGTCTCCAGCGACCAGTACATCGCCCCGTACGGCGACCGCCTCGTCATCGACAACGGCAAGATCATGTCGTCCTCGGTCAGTCCGGACGGCACCCACGTCGCGGCCTCGCTGACCGACGGCGGAGCGGCGCTGGCCATCGTCGACCGCAAGAACTGGAAGGTGCAGCAGCTCGTCGGCACCTCCGCATCGTCGACCCCGCGCCTCAGCGGCAACTCCGTGGGCCAGGAAGGCCCCACGTACTCGCCCGACGGCAAGCAGCTGTGGCTGGGACAGACCGACGGCTACACCAAGTTCACGGTGAATCCGGACGGCAGCGTCAGCGACCCGGCGTTCGTCAAGATCCCGGCGGACGGCACCAAGCACGCGCTGGTGGGGGAGCCGGTGTTCTCGTCCGACGGCGCCACCGTGTACGCCGCGGTCAACGGCCAGAACAAGGTGGTCGCCCTCGACGCGGCGACCGGGGCGGTCAAGCACAGCTGGGCCGTGGGCAACGCCCCGCGGGACATGGTCAAGGTCGGCGACAAGCTCTACGTCAGCAACGAGGGCGGCCGTCCGGCCAAGCCCGGCGACACCACGATCAACTCCTACGACACCCAGGTGCCGGCCGACCCGAAGACCGGTGCCACCACCACCGGCACGGTCAGCGTCATCGACCTGGCGAAGCCGGATGCCGCCGTCAGGAGCATCGGCGTCGGTCTGCACCCGACCGCCCTGTACGCCAAGGGCGGGGCACTGTTCGTCACCAACACCGTCTCCGACGACGTGTCGGTCATCAGCACCGCCAAGGACAAGGTCGTGCAGACCATCGCCACCCGCCCGTGGCCGGAGGCGTCGGTGGGTTACGAGCCCAACGCGGTGACGCTCACCGGTGACGGTCGTCTGCTGGTGACGCTCGGCCGCGCCAACGCGGTCGCCGTGTACAAGTACAAGAGCCCGCAGGAGCCGGTCAGTTACGTCGGCCTGCTCCCCACGGACTACTTCCCCTCGGAGATCGCCACCGTCGGCAAGCAGGTGCTGGTCTCCAACACCCGTGGTATCGACGCCCGCCGCCCCAGCACCAGCGGCGCGCACGGCACCCACGACACCACCTCCAGCCTGCAGCGGTTCACCCTGCCGGACGACAGCGTCATCAGGTCCCAGACGGCCAAGGTCTTCAAGCAGAACGGCTGGACGGGCGGCGCGGTCAAGAAGGCCGACGGCAAGAGCCACGCGAAGCCGACGGCGGTCCCGAAGCGGCTCGGCGACCCCTCGACGATCAAGCACGTCTTCCTGATCGTCAAGGAGAACCGGACCTACGACCAGGTCTTCGGTGACATCCCGCAGGGCAACGGCGATGCGAAGCTGGCGCAGTTCGGCGAGAACGTGACGCCGAACCAGCATGCGATGGCCAGGCAGTTCGGGCTGTACGACAACACCTATGACATCGGCACGAACTCCGCCGAGGGCCACAACTGGCTGATGCAGAGCGACAATCCGGAGTACACCGAGTCCTCGGCTGGTGAGTACCAGCGCAGTTACGACACCGAGAACGACGCTCTCGGCCACCAGAAGTCCGGTTTTCTGTGGACCGGTGCGCAGGCGGCAGGCAAGTCCGTCAAGGACTTCGGTGAGTTCCAGTCGGTGGAGAGCAAGCCGTCCGGAGCGTCCTGGCAGAACCTGTACTGCGACGCCAAGACCATGGACGCAACCGGGAAGCCGACGGCCTACCCCATCAAGACCGGGTCGGCGATCCCCTCGCTCAACGACGTGTCGGTGCCCGGCTTCCCGATGTTCGACCTCGACGTCCCGGACGTCTACAAGTACCAGGTCTGGAAGCAGGACTTCGAGAAGCACGGGCCGGCGAACCTGAACATGTTCTGGTTCTCCAACGACCACACCGGTGGTCCCGCGAGCCCGTCCGCCCAGGTCGCGGACAACGACCTCGCGGTCGGCAAGATGGTCGACAAGATCTCGCACAGCAAGTACTGGAAGGACTCGGCCATCTTCGTCGTCGAGGACGACTCCCAGGCCGGCCTCGACCACGTCGACGGGCACCGGGCCCCGATCCAGATCATCAGTCCCTGGGCACAGCACGGCAGGACCGACAGTCACTACTACACCCAGATCACGATGATCCGGACCATCGAGCAGATCCTTGGGATCCACCCGATGAACCAGAAGGACAGCGCGGCCAGCCCCATGAGCGGCGCCTTCACCGCCCACCCGGACACCACCGCGTTCAAGGCGCAGCCCAACCGCGTCCCCCTCACCGACGGTCTGAAGACCCAGCCGTCCTGCGGCTCGGACAACCCGGCACCGCAGAGCCCCAAGGCGGCGGCCGTCTCGCCCGCGAAGGTACCGGCGGACAAGCAGGGCCTGGCGGCAACCTGGGACACGTGGAAGTCCAAGCAGCGGCTGACCGGCCCCCACGCCGTCCCCGACTACGCCAACCCCGCCCAGATGAACCACCTCACCTGGTACGAGACGCACAACTGGAACACGCCGTACCCGGGCGAGAACAAGATCTTCGCGCCGCAGGATGTGCCGGGGGCGTACATTCCTTCCTCGGAGAACGACGGTTGATGTCTGCCGGCGGCTGAGGGGCGCATGGCTTCACCGCGGCCCGGACATCGGCGAGGCGCTGTCGTCAACGGGCTTCGGCGCATGGCTGGTTGGCAGGTGAGTGCGCCGCAGCGTCGTGGCGCGGCGGCACGGTGTCCCGCGCCGTCGTCCGGCGGCGACCGGGTGGCGTGGGCTCAGCGCGTGGCGCCGCGCCTCCGCTTCCCGGTGTCCTTGGCCGGCGTCCGGTCCTGTTCTCCCTCGGCCCACAGGGTGCGTACATGCCCCAGGTGGCGGGTCATGCACTTCTCGGCGCCCTTGGCGTCCCCGGTCAGCATCAGGCCGAGAAGCTCCAGGTGCTCCTCGGCCGACGGGAGCAGCTCGCCGCGCTCGTCCAGAGCGGTCAGGCCGTACAGGCGCGAGCGCTTGCGCAGATCGCCGACGGTTTCCACCAGGCGGTCGTTGCCCGACAGGGCGAGCAGCGAGAGGTGGAAGCGGCGGTCGGCCTCCAGATAGCCGATGAGATCGTGCGCACGGGCGGCGCGCACGATCTCCTCGGCGATCGGGCGCAGCGCCTCCAGGTCCTCCTGGGCCGCACTGCGGGCGATCCGGCCGATCATGGGCACTTCGATCAGGGTCCGGATCTCCGTGTACTGGTCGAGGTCGCGTGCATCGACCTCGGTGACCCGGAAGCCCTTGTTGCGGACCGGCTCGACCATGCCCTCGCGCGCGAGATCGAGCATCGCCTCGCGCACCGGCGTCGCCGAGACCCCGAGGTCTTCGGCGAGTGCCGGTGCGGAGTAGACCTCGCCGGGCTTGAGTTCGCCGGAGATCAGTGCCGCGTGCAGTGCGTGGGCCACCTGGTCGCGCAGCCGCTCGCGCGCGGTGATGAGGCCGTGCTGTGTCAGATGGCCCATGGCGGTGGTGTTCCCTTCGTGCCTGCCGCCGCGCCTTCCCGGCCGAGCGGATCACCAGCGTACAATGGCCCGTTGCTCACGTGGACGGGTGCGCGGGCCGTGCACGGCGGGGCCGGGCGGTGCGAGTCCGCCAAGTCGCCGGCCCCCTGCTTCTCTTCGGGGAGTGTGCGGACATCCCTCCTCACGTCTCCAGAAGGGCGCCCATCCAGTCCTCGATCGCGTCCGGAGTCCGGGGTGGCGCCGGCATGAGTTGTGCCCCCTCGGCCGTGATGACCAGGTCGTCCTCGATGCGGACGCCGATGCCGCGCAGTTCGGGCGGCAGCGTCTCGTCGTCCGGTTGGAAGTACAGGCCGGGCTCCACGGTCAGGACGTTTCCCTCGGACAGCACGCCGTCCAGATAGGTCTCGGCGCGCGCCTGTGCGCAGTCGTGCACATCCAGCCCCAGCATGTGGCCGCTGCTGCAGAGCGTGTAACGGCGGTACAGGTCGCCGTCGGGGGACTTGAGGATGCCCCACTCGGCCAGGCCCTCGGCGATGACCCGCATCCCCGCCCGGTGGAAGTCGCGGAAGCTCGCCCCGGG
The DNA here is from genome assembly GCF_044754325.1 of Streptomyces sp. NPDC093097. Taxonomy (NCBI): domain Bacteria; kingdom Bacillati; phylum Actinomycetota; class Actinomycetes; order Kitasatosporales; family Streptomycetaceae; genus Streptomyces; species Streptomyces sp. NPDC093097. The sequence goes on along the minus strand of NZ_JBIVOW010000005.1, from coordinate 180,888 downwards.
GCGCAGGGCGGCGATGCCTGCCTCCTGTGCGGCCAGGACGAGCGCGTAGACCTCGCGTTGAACGGGGGAGAACCGGCCGGAGAGCGGGAGGGTGCGGGTGATGTCGGCGGTGTAGAGGGTGTCGGTCTCGACTCCCGCGTCGAGCAGGAGGAGTTGGCCGGCGTCGAGGGCGCCGTCGTTGCGGATCCAGTGCAGGACGCAGGCGTGGGCCCCGGAGGCGGCGATGGTGTCGTAGCCGGTGCCGTTGCCCTCCGCGCGGGCCCGAAGGTTGAACACGCCCTCGATCCACCGCTCGCCGCGCGGGTGGGCGAGGGCTGTGGGCAGCGACCGGACCACGTCCTCGAAACCGGCGGTGGTGTGCTCGACGGCGAGTTGCAGTTGACCCACCTCCCAGGCGTCCTTGACCAGGCGCAGTTCGCTGAGTGCCGCGCGCAGTTCGGGGTCGTCGGCGGCGTTGCGGCCGGGCGGCAGGGGAGCGGCGTCGTCGAGCGGTACGCAGCGGACGCCGGTCATGCGCGCGGCCTCGTCGAGATCGGGGCGGCGTCCCACCCAGAACTCGCCGTGGCGGCGGTCGCGGTAGAACTCCGCGCTGCCGGCCGTGCGGGGGGAGCGGGGGCGAAGGTGGAGGACCGCCTCGTGCCTTGAGGGGCCGCTCGGCTCCAGGACGAGGGCGTGACCGGCCTGGTCCTCGCCGGTCAGCCCCGTGAGGTGGGCGTACGCGCTGTGGGGGCGGAACCGGTGGTCGCAGTCGTTGGAGCGGACGTGGAGATCGCCCGCCGGGACGATCAGCCGTTCGCCGGGGAAGCGGGCCGACAGGCGCTCCCGGCGGCCGGCCGTCAGGTCCGCCGCGGGGAGGCGCAGCTCTCCGACGAGCGGACTCTTCGCCCAGCTGGATGCCAGGAAGGCGGCCAGTTCCGGCGAGACGGCGAGGTCGTGGCTCGTGGTGTGGAGTCGTTCGGTTCCCGGGCGTGCGGGAGAGTCGGTCACGAGATCTCCAGGTGTCGGGTGGGGTGAACAGCCGGTTTGCTGGTGGTAGTTGGGGCCGGAGACTCAGCCCGCGAGCGAGTGCAATTTCACATTGCTATGTTACGTACCACCCTGGAGAAGCGACCCCGTCGATCCGCGGGCAATCCCGGTCGACAGCCTCACCGGCGAGCAGCTCGCCGCTACGTTCGCGTACGTCACCGGCGTTCCCGGCACCCGCATCCCGATGTCGCGCGCCGAGCTGCGCTCCGTCGTGACCGGCTTCGGTCGGGACTGCGCCGCCAGGTTTCCGTTCCTCGCCGACCGGGACCTCTACGCCCGCGACCGCTTATGACAACGGCATTGACGTGTAACGGAGCCGCCGGTTTCATGACTCGCACTTCCCCCACCCCCCACCCCCACGAGCGAGGCGGTGATCCGTTGGCGTCGACGGTGAAGGACATGCGATCCGGTCCGAGAACGGGCGCGGACCACGGCGCGATGCGCCAGTCCATCGGCCTGCTGGACGGCGCGGCGATCGCCGCCTCCAGTACGGCCGCCACCAGCAGCATCGGCATCGGCCTGGGCCTGATGGCCGGGATCGTCGGCCTGCACCTGCCCGCGATCATGCTGCTGGCCTTCCTGCCCGTGCTCGCCATCGCGGGCGGCTACGGGCGGCTGAACGCCGTCGAGCCGGACGCCGGCAGCAGCTACCGCTGGGTCGGCCGCACCCTCAGCCCCTGGCTGGGCTTTCTCACCGGCTGGGTGAACACCGTCGGCACGGTGGTCTTCATGGCGTACACCACCACCGTCACCGGCTCGGCGATCATCCAACTCCTTGCCGAGGCACACCTGCGCAGCGTCGCCGGCCTGCGGCTGGACGCCGACTCGACCGTGCAGTGCACCCTGCTCGGGCTCGTCGTCCTGATCGGCGCCGCACTGGTCGCCGTGCAGGGCCTCGACCTCGCCGCCCGGCTGCAGAAGGCACTGCTGGTGTTCGAGTACCTGGTGCTGCTCGGCTTCTGCGGGTACGGGCTGTTCGCGGGGGACCAGCCGTTCTCGCTCCAGTGGTTCAACCCCTTCGACATCCCCTCCTTGGGCGCGGTGGCGCAGGGCATGGTGCTGGCGGTGTTCTGCTACTGGGGTTTCGAGTCGGTGTTCAGCGTCGGCGAGGAGGTGCGCGATCCACGCGACGCCTCCCGGGGCGGTTTTCTCGCGCTGGTGGTGATGCTGTTGCTCTTCCTGCTGGCCGGCACGGCCTTCCAACGGGTGCTCCCGCTGGAGGAGTTGGCCGACAACGGCGCGCACGGACTGACCTACTTCGGCGCCAGGCTCGCTCATCAGCCGCTGGCCGCACTGCCGTTGATCGCGTTGATGTTCTCCGCCGTGGCCTCGTTGCAGTCCTCGGTGATCCCGACCGCGCGCGGGATGTACGCGATGGGCCGCGACGGCGTACTCGGGCCGATCTGGACCCGGCTGCACCCGCGGTACGCCACTCCCGCGGTCGGCACCCTGCTGATCACCGGCGGCGCCGTGCTCCTCGCCCTCGCCTCGCTCGTCATCCCCACTGTCAACGACCTCATCTCGGCAGCCGTCAACGCGATCGGCGTCATCGTCGCGCTGTACTACGCGCTCACCGCCGTCGCGGCCGCCGTCCGCTTCCGCCGCCTGCTCCGTACCGACCTGCTGCAGGGTCTGCGCGCCGTGGTCGCGCCGCTGCTCGGCGCCGCGGCGCTGCTCGCCGTCGGCGGCTACCTGGCCTGGACCTTCTACGACTCCACCGACCACTTCGAACTGGCCGCCGACAACGGGTGGTTCGAACTGGCCGTGGTGGCGCTGATGGTCGTCACCGGACTGCCGTCGGCGGCCTGGGCCCGCTGGCGGCGGCGCTCGCCGTACTTCCTCCATCCCACTGACTGACACCGCAAGAACGGAGCCCCACCATGACCGAGGCCGATCTGGTCTTCACCCACGGTCCCGTCCACACCGGCGACGCCGCCCGCACCCGGGCGAGCAGCCTGGCCGTGACCGGTGAGCGGATCACCGCCGTCGGGCACGACGAGGTCCGCGAGTTGATCGGGCCGCACACGGAGGTCGTGGACCTCACCGGCAAGCTGCTGCTGCCGGGCTTCCAGGACGCCCACGTCCACGCGGTCTTCGGCGGCGTCGAGTTGGCCGCCTGCGACCTCACCGGCACGGTGGGCGTGGCCGAGTACCTGGAGCGGATCCGCGCCTACGCCGAGGCCGACCCCGACCGGGTGTGGATCACCGGCAGCGGCTGGTCGCTGGAGAGCTTCGACGGCGGGCTGCCGACACGGCAGTTGCTCGACTCCGTCGTCCCGGACCGCCCGGTCTACCTCACCAACCGCGACCATCACGGCGCCTGGGTCAACACCCGCGCCCTGGAACTGGCCGGCCTCACCCGCGACACCCCCGACCCGGCCGACGGCCGGATCGAGCGCGAGGCCGACGGCACTCCGAGCGGCACGCTCCAGGAGGGCGCCACCGGCCTGGTCGCCCGGCTGGTGCCGGTTCCCACCGCCGCAGAACGGCTGGCCGGCCTGTTGTGGGCGCAGAGCCTGCTGCACTCGCTCGGCATCACCGGCTGGCAGGACGCGCTGCTCGGTGTGTTCAACGGCCAGCCCGACCCTTCCGACGCCTATCTGGCCGCCGCCCGCTCCGGCGCGTTGACCGCCCGGGTGACCGGCGCGCTGTGGTGGGACCGCGACCGTGGCGCCGAGCAGATCCCCGAACTGGTCGAGCGCCGCGCCGAGTTGAGCCATGGACGGTTCCGGGCCGGCTCGGTGAAGATCATGCAGGACGGTATCGCGGAGAACTTCACCGCCGCGATGACCAGCCCCTACCTGGACGGCTGCGGCTGCGCCACGGCGAACTCGGGCCTCAGCTTCGTCGATCCGAAGGCCCTGTGCGGGTACGTCTGCGCACTGGACGCGCTCGGCTTCCAGGTGCACTTCCATGCCCTCGGCGACCGGGCGGTCCGCGAGGCGCTGGACGCGGTCGAGGCCGCTCGGACGGCCAACGGGCGGCGCGACACCCGCCACCACCTCGCCCACCTCCAGGTGGTCCACCCGGACGACATCCGGCGCTTCGCCGAGCTCGGCGCGATCGCCAACATCCAGCCGCTGTGGGCCGCGCACGAGCCGCAGATGGACGAACTGACCATCCCGTTCCTCGGCCCCGAACGCGCCGCCTGGCAGTACCCGTTCGGCGCGCTCCAGCGCGCGGGCGCCACCCTGGCGGCGGGCAGCGACTGGCCGGTGAGCAGCCCGGACCCGCTGGCCGGGCTGCACGTCGCGGTCAACCGGAGGGAGCCGGAGGCCACCGACAGTCGGGTCTTCCTGCCCGAGCAGCGCCTGGACCTGGCCTCCGCCCTCGCCGCGTACACGGCGGGATCCGCCCATGTGAACGGCCACGACGACGCGGGCGGGCTGGCCGTCGGACACCTCGCCGACCTGGTCGTCCTCGACCGCGACATCCTGACCCGCCCCGCCGAGGAGATCGCCGACGCCCGCGTGCTGCGCACCTACGTCGGCGGGGAACTCGTCCACGCGGTGGACTGAACGCCTCGCAGGTCGTCGCCGCCGTGCAGCGCCGTGAGGCGGGCCTCGGCGGCGTCGAGGAGGAGGTCGAGGGCGTACGGGTAGCCGCTGCGGCGCATGTCGGAGGTGAGCAGGTGGGCGGTGGCGGCGATGTGCGGGTGGGTGGTGGCGTCGAGGCGGGCGTAGGAGGCCGGCCAGACCTGCAGGTCCGCCGTCTGGGCCGCGGCGGGGAGGGTGAGGGCGGCGGCGTCCAGCGCGGCGAAGCCCAGGCTCTGGTCGACGAAGGCGTGGTAGATGCGGACGGCCTCCAGGTCGGGGAAGCCCGCCCCGCGCAGGACGCCGAGGATCGCCTCGACGGCGGCGATCTCGTGGAGGCGCCCGGTGGTGCGGTGGGCGGCGAGCAGAGCGGCCTGGGGGTGGGCCTGGTAGCTGGCGTGGATGCGCAGGCCGATGGCACGCAGGTCGGCACGCCAGTCTCCGGTGGGCTCCCAGGCGTACTGGGCACGGCCGATGAGCTCGTCTGCGATGGCGAGCAGGAGGTCGTCGGTGCTGTGGAAGTAGCGGTAGACGGCGCTGGGGTCGGCGCCGAGCGTGGCGCCGAGCCGCCGGACGGTGAGCGCGTCGGCGCCGTGCTGGCCGATCAGGCGCAGAGCCGTGTCGACGATCAGTTCCTGGGAGAGCACGACGCCCTGCTTGGTGGGCCGACGGCGTCGCCGCCGGGGCTCGGGGACCACACGTTCGCTCATGCCCGGCAGAGTACGTCAACGGCATTGGCGTAGGACAGATCAAGAGCGGAACTCCAGCCGGGGCGGGACGAGCGCGCCGATCGGCTCCCGGCTGCCGCTCTCCAGGCCGCCGTCAGCGCTCGATGCCCCGCTCGGCGACGAGCGCGGAGTCACGCCCCGGAGGAGCCCAGCGCGATGTCCGTGTCCTGTCCGCCCCATCCTTGAGGGGTTCGCCAGATGATGTGGACATGGAAGATGTCGCGGACGGTGTCCGCAGACCACTCCTCGGCCGGGGGCTCGCAGAGGACGAGATAGAGACCGTCGGCCGGCGTGGGCAGGGTGTGGTTGATTTCGAGAAGCCGGGTCGCGCCCGAGCGGAGGGCTGCGTAGGTGGAGCAGCCTGTGCCCAGTGCCTCGTAGAGGAAGAGGCCGCGCTCGGTGACGCAACTGACGTCGACGACCGCTGAGTCGGCCGGCTGGAGGTCCGCCCAGAGGAGCGACGATTTCAGTGCATGGCGGACCGCCTCGTGCTTCTTGCACATGCGGTCGGCGTCGGCGGCCGCCTCCAGCGCGCGAAGGAAGCCCTCGTTCGCGGTGGGGGCCGGTGCGGCGGAGGTGGTGTCCGCGACGGTCATCTGGACTTCTTCCTTCTGTTCGGGTTGCCGTGGGGTGACGGGTGCCGTGCGGTCGGAGTCGTGCTCCGCCTCGCTGGCGAAGCGGGTCCGAAGGGCCCGTTGCGCTTCGGCGAGGGGCGCTGCCCAACCGGAGGCAGTCAGCTCTTCCTTGAGGCGGCTCGCGTCCAAACTGCCGTCCTTGAACCTGCGTTGGGTGGTCGCGGCCAGATCCCGCAGCGCGACCAGCTCCTCGCGGTCCGGCTCGCCGAACAGGTGCAGTACGTCGACCCAGTCGGCCTGGTCCCGTCGGAGGATGCGGGTGGCCATGCCCTGGAGCTCGGCGAGGCGACTGCGGGCGTCCGGCACCTCGCCGTTGTTCTCGGCCAGCTCACCGAGCACCGTCAGTGCCGCGCGATAGCGTCCCGCCATCCGCTCCGTGATGGGCGACCGTCCGCGCTGGTCCGCGGCGAGCACGGTCTGGTTCGTCTCGTTCGCGAACACCCAGCAGTTCAGCTTCTCGCCGCGTTCCGGGAGGGCCGATCCATGGCGAACGGTGAGGACCAGCGGGCGGTCGACCACGGGGGACAGCGGCTTGACCTTGTAGCGACCGCCCGGGGCCCGGCCCACGACCGAGACCCTGACATCGGTGCCGATCCGGGGAAGCCGTTCCGTTGCCTTGTCCGGCCGGGCACCGGATGCCGCAGGTTCCCGCCTCTCCCCGGAGTCAACGAGTGCTTCCGGGAGCGGGGCGGTGTGCAGGATGGTCAGGCTCTGGGTGCTGCGGGTCAGGGCCACGTACAGCTGCCGCAGACCGGCGGGTCCTCGGTCGGCGATGGTGGCGGGCTCGATGACCAGGACATGGTCGTATTCCATGCCCTTGGCCTGGGCAGCGGCCAGGACGGACACCGCCTCGCGGTGCTGGTCGCCGATGTCGCCGCCCGCATCGATCCGTTGGCCGATCGCGGCCAGCCAGTCCGAGTCGTCGGGGACGATGACGGCGACGGAGCGGAGCGTGCTGCCGTCACTGGTACCGACCAGACGGGTCACCTGCGCGACCGTGTCGTCGAGAAGCTTCCACGGTTCGGTCGCCACCGTCCGGACGGCGTCTTCGCCTGCCTCCCGCACCGCCTGCGGGTAGGGCAGGGTCGGCGCGACCGCCTGCGCGAGCGGGGCGACGAACTCCATGATCTCGGCGGGGACGCGATAACTCGTGTTCAGTTCGGCCACGCGCCAGTCACCGTGGTCGGACAGGAGCACCCCGATGCGGTCCCAACTCGTCGGGATGTGAGGACCGGTCGCCTGCGCCAGGTCGCCCAGGACGGTCATGGAGCCGCCCACGGCACAGCGCCGCCGCAGGGCCCGGGCCTGCATGGGGGAGAGGTCCTGCGCCTCGTCGACGACGATATGGCCGTAACGCTGTGGAGTGTCCCCGCTGATGAGTACCTGGAGCTCTTCGAGGCAGACGTGGTCGTCCAGCGTCCACGGATCGGCGTCGGCGCTGGCGGCGCGGGCACGCAGCAGGGCCGCCTGTTCGTCCCCGTCGAGGATGCCGTCGGCGCAGACGCGAAGGAGCTCGGGCGAGTCGTAGAGGCTGCGCAGGGCCTCGCGGGGGCCCGGTGACGGCCAGACACGTTCGATGAGGCGCTCGACCCGGCGGTTGCGTTCCAGATCACGGCGGATCGTGCCGGCCTGCCCGCGCCGGGGTGCGACGACGGCGAGTTCTTGGAGGAGCCGGTCGACGAGCAACCCCCGGAAACGGTCCCGGCGTTGCCGGTAGGAGCCGTCGCCTCCCTGGGCCTGATCGAGGAGGGCGAGGACCTCGGACCGCGGTACGCGCAGGGACGTGCTCCCCGCGGTGACGACGATCGCGGGCTCGTCGCCGTCGAAGGCGGGAGCGACGGTCAGGCCGTCGAGAGCATCGGGGTGGTAGTCGTTCTCGACCCGGCGCCGCAGGACTTCCGCCATCCGTTCGTCCGACTTCACCAGCCGGGTCCGCGGGGAGTCGGTTCCGAGTGTCTCGCCCTCCCACAGGCGGTTCAACTGGACCACGTTGACGTTCCGCGTGCCGAGGGTGGGGAGGACCCGGCCGACGTAGTCGAGGAACCGCTGGTGGGGGCCGATGACCAGGATGTCCTGGGCCTTGAAGTGGTCGTTGTTGACCAACCAGGTGACGCGATGAAGCCCCACCGCGGACTTGCCGGTGCCGGGTCCGCCCTGCACGACGAGGACATCCGAGGGAGATCCGGTGACCAGGTCCATCTGGTCACGGCGGATGGTCTCGACGATGTCCCGCATCCGGCCGCTGCGCGAGCGTTGGAGCTCACGCAGCAGGAAGTCGTCCGGCTGGAGCGGCTTCCGCCGCGGCCGCCGGGCGACACCGCCGCGGGCGGGGGCCGGCGCGATGCGCTCCGCCCGCGCCGGAGCGGGGGCCTGACGCGGAGCCTCCGTGCCGGTGTCCTCGGTGGTCTGCCGAGGCTCCGGGACGACAGCGGGAGAAGGCTCGGCTGCCGGCGGAGCGATCTCGTCGAAATAATCCTCAACGACCCGCTGCACACACCGCAGTTGGCGCCGCAGGACCACCTCGTCCGCGTCCTCGGGACGGGCCTCCGCCCACTTCTTCGCCAGCGGGCTGGTCCACAGCAGGACCACGGGCTCGTTCGAGGCGTCCCGCACACCCCGACGCCCGATGTACCAGGGGCGGGCCTCCGTGCCCGGTTCCTCCGGCGCGTCGACGCGGGTGAAGACAAGGGCCTCGTCGCCGAGCCCTCCGTACGCGGCGGCGCGCTCCTCCGCGCCGATGCGGTTGGCGATGCCGTCCTTGCCGCTCGCCGACGCCATGGCGGCCGACTTTCCGCTCATTTCGGCCAGCCGTGCCGTGTAGCAGTCGTACGCGTGGTCCACCGCCTTCTGCTCGACGGCGAGGACCTTGTCCCGAGTGGTGGTGCCCATCTGCGTCCTCCCTGCGGCGCCGAAGGGACACCGCTACAGGCCTGCGCCCGTACCCCACCGAAATAACTATCAGAGACCGAACGGTGCCGCACAGTCATTGCGTCACTTTCCGGAAGGGGGCCGAACTGCGCCCATAGGGCGTGTACTTGACCTTATGCGGGCCCCAACTCGCACTGCTGGTGCGGGCATTCCATACTCGACTGGGACCGGACAGTCTCGGAGAGTGGTGTCCGGTCACGGCACGCACAGGTCTTCCCGCCCTGTGCGCGTCGCGGCAGAGTACGGCTGAACACCGTTGCAGAGGAGGCCGCATGGCCGGCACCAGTACCCCGCGCCGTGCGGAGCGTCGCCGATCCCACGGGCGCTCCCCGTCCCGACGGGAACGCCGAGGCGCAGCCGCCGTCCTGGTCAGGGCCGGTCAGCTGTTCACCCTCGTACTCGTCAGCCTGCTGATCATCGGGGTCGTCTTCTCGGTGCTCGGGGGAGTGGCGCTGCTCATCTACAGCGCTACGAAGTAGCCGGCAGCCACGGCGCGGTGGCGTGGGGAGGGGCGGCGGGGGCGGTCTGAGGTGGAAGGCGGCGCCGCCACCGGGTGCGTCGCCGACCGTCGGTGTCCCGCCATGCCGTTGTGCGACGTGGCGGGCGATCGCCAGGCGGCGACAGACTGCCCTTCCGGGCACGGATGCTCAAGGGCTGCGAGATCTACACCAGTGGCGCGCCCTGCCCGATGTGCCTGAGCGCCATCTACTGGTCGCGCTTTCGCGCCGTGTACTTCAGCTGCGACCTGGAGGCCACCGAGAGCATCGGCTTCTGCGACGCGTACCAGTACGAGGAGTTCAAGAAGCCGCTGCACGAGCGGATGATCAAGACGAAGCAGATCTACCCGAAACTCGGCCTCACGTCGTACAAGGCGTGGGAGGACCGGCCCAACCGTCACCCCTACTGAGGGGAAGTCCCGTTCTGCCGCGGGTTGTTGGGTTCGGCTTGAGCGACGCGTTCGGGCTTCGTACCCTCGCCTGATGGGACATGACGACCTTCCGACTCTTGAACTCGCCTTTCCCGGTCCGGAACGTGACCGTGGTGTGGCGGCGATCCTGAGTGGTCAGAAGACCGCGCTCACCGGCCTCCTGGAGATCTACGAGCACGCCGGAGGGGCCGTGCCGACGGCCGGTCAGCGATTCTCCGTGCTTGATTCAGAAGGCCGTCCGGCGGTCACCATCGAGCTTGTCGACGTGCGCGTCGTTCCCATGAAGGAGATCGACGACGACTTCGCGCGAGCCGAGGGGCGCGGCTACTCCGATGTGGGGCAGTGGCGGACGGCCCACGAGGAGTTCTTCCGGAGCGAGGGCGTCAGTGAGTTCCTGGGGCGCACCCCGGTCATCGATGACGACACTCTCGTCGTCGCCGAACGGTTCCGGGTGGTCGAGCGTGACGACCCGCGGGTCCCGTGACGTCACGTCAGTCCTGGTGCGCATTCCGGAGGATGGGGCGGGCCGACCTGTGACCGCCCGGCGACCTCGCTGCCGCCGGGCCCCGGGCTGATCACCGAACGGCACCTCACTACTGGGGCAGCTGCCCCCGACGCCCGCCCGTGCCCGAACCCCTCACCAGGGGACGGGTGTTCCGTCCCAGGAGAAGAAGCCGCCGGTGGGGCCGTCGTCGGGCAGCAGAGCCAGGCGGAGGGCGCCTTGCGCGGCTTCGGCCGGGTCGCCGCCGGCAGCGGCGGCCCGGGGGTTGAGATCGGTGGCCCGCAGGCCGGGGGCGAGCGCGTTGACCTTGAAGCCGTCCTCGGCCAGCGTCTGGGCGTAGAGGACGGTGAGGGCGTTGAGGGCGGCCTTGGACGACCGGTAGGCGGCGGCGCCACCGCTTCCCGGGGTGAATTGGGGGTTGGGGTTGGCGCTCCAGGTCAACGACGCGGTGCCACTGGAGATGTTGACGATGCGAGGGTGCGGGGACCGGCGCAGGGCGGGCAGGAAGGCATTGGTCACCGCCGCCACTGCGAACACGTTGGTCTCGTACGTACGCCGGTATTCCTCGACGTGGGTGAGGGCGGGTGGGGCGAGTGAGGGGGAGATGCCGGCGTTGTTGACCAGCACATCCAGGAGGTTCACCTGAGCTGCGGCGTGTGCGATGCCGTCGGGATCCGTCACGTCGAGGACCAGTAGCCGGGCGCCGGCACCGATCTCCTCGACGGCCTGCCGCCCGCGCCCCGGATCGCGGGCGCCCACGTACACGGTGAGGCCCTCGGCCGCGAGCAGCCGGGCGATGTGCTTGCCGATTCCCTTGCCGGCACCGGTGACCAGTGCTGTGCGATCGTTCATGGGAACCACGGTTCCCTGGCGCTGGGCGTCCTGCCAGGGACAGTCTGTACCAGGCAAGCGGGGGAGGTGGCATGGCGCGTCAGGAGTTGGCCCGCTTTCTGCGCGACCGTCGGGCGGGCCTTGGTCCGCACGAGGTCGGGCTGACGACGACGGGCGCCGTCCGCCGTACCCCGGGTCTGCGCCGCGAGGAGGTGGCGGAGCTCGCCCATATGTCGGTCGACTACTACACGCGGCTGGAACAGGCCCGGGGACCGCGGCCATCGGCCCGGATCCTGGACGCGCTGGCCCAGGCGCTGCGCCTCACGCCGGCCGAGCGCAGCCATCTGTTCCGTCTGGCGGGATCGACCCCGCCGCCGGGCAGCAGCGCGGTGCGGCGGGTACGTCCGCACGTGGCCCGGATGGTGGAACGGCTGCCGGAGACCGCCGCCCTCGTCACTGACGCGGGGTACGGCGTCGTCGCCTGGAACCCCCTGGCCCAGGCACTGTTCGGCGGCGACCTCGCAGCCGGGACGACCAACCTGGCCCGGCGCCGCTTCCTGGGCCAGGGGCGGATGTACGAGAGTTCCAACGCCGAGGAGTTCGGGCACATCGTGGTGGCGCGGCTGCGCCGGGCCGCCGACCGTTACCCGCATGACCCGCAGCTGGCCGCCCTGCTGGCCGAACTGCACGCCGGCAGCGAGGAGTTCCGGCAGATCTGGCAGACGCGTCCGGTCCACGCTCCCGGGCACCGGACCAAGACCCTGGACCACCCGGAAGCCGGGAGGCTGCAGTTGAACTGCGACGTCCTGCTCGTACCCGAGGACGACCAGGAAGTCGTCCTGATCACGGCCGACCCCGGCTCACCTGCCGCGCGGGCCCTGCACAACCTGGCCAGGCAGGCGACCTGAATCGCGGGGCATGACGAGCAGCATGACGAGTCGGCCGGCACGCGCCCTTTCTCTCCGATGGCGGCAGGTGAGGTGCAGCTAGCTGTAGTGTGTGGCGGTTTCGCGTGGCGGACAATGATCCACATGCAGGAACGAATAAGACGCGTAGTACTCGGCAGCCGGTACCTGTTGGTCGGCCTGTTCACGGCGATGGTGTCGATGCTCGTACTACCGCTGCTGGTCGTGGGCGCGATCGTCTCCGGCCTGACGGCGTTGCCCGTGCTGATGAGGGCCCTGCGGCACTGGTCGGAGTGGCACCGGCGCCGGGCCGGCGCACTGCTCGGCATCGACATCCGCCCGCGCCCGTCCGAACTGCCCAAGGGGCTGGGCGCACAGTGGCGCCATCTGCTCGACGACACCGAGAATCGCCGTGACCTGCGCTGGGTCGTGCGGCATGTCGCCACCGGCCTCCCCGCCGGCCTGGCTGCGCTGGCCTGTGTCGCAACCGCCGTGTTCAGCGTGGCCGCGGCCTTGCTGTGGCAGCTGTTCCCGGAGGAGGAGCCGCTGCGTCTGCTCGGCGTGGTTCCGGTGGCCGGCTGGGGCACCGCCCTTGTTCTGGGCGTCGTCCAAGGCATCGGCGCCGGCGCGTTGACCTGGTGGGCCATGCCTCGCCTCGCCCGGCTGCACGCGCGCACCACCGTCACCGCGCTGGAGCCCTCGGCAGAGGAGCGGCTCACCGAGCGCGTCGGTGAGCTGGCCGAGAGCCGCGCCGGAGTCCTCGATGCCCACGGTGCCGAACTGCGTCGTATCGAACGCGATCTGCACGACGGCACCCAGGCTCGCCTCGTCGCCATCGCGATGCGTCTCGGCCTGGCCCGAGAAGAGCTTCCCGACGACTCCGGTGCCCTTGCCAAGCTCCTCCAGGAGGCCCATGAGGGCGCCGAGGAGGCAATGACGGAGCTGCGCGACGTGATCCGCACGATGTATCCGCCGATCCTCGCCGACCGGGGCCTGCAGGGCGCGGTGTCCGCCGTCGCGGCCGGCGCGGGCATCCCCTCCGAGGTGGAACTCGGCGAACTGGGCAGACTACCCGCGGCCGTCGAGGCCGCCGCCTACTTCATCGTGGCCGAGACCCTCACCAACGCGGCCAAGCACAGTGGCGCGACCCGGGTCACCGTACGGCTGACACGGCAGGACGCCGCCCTCTTGGTCGAGGTCGCCGACGACGGACTCGGCGGTGTGGACGAGACCCTGGGCTCCGGCGTCATCGGGATCCGCCGCCGCGCAGCCGCACTCGACGGAACCGTGCTCGTCAGCAGCCCGCCCGGTGGGCCCACCACGGTCACAGTGGAGCTGCCGTGCGCGTCGTGATCGCCGAGGACAACGTGCTCCTTGCGGCGGGGCTGGAACTGATCCTCGGCGCCAAGGGGATCGAGGTCGCCGCAGTGGTGACGGACGGGCCGGGCCTGCTGGCGGCGGTCGCGGAGCACGCCCCGGACGCAGTGATCGCGGACATCAGGCTGCCGCCCTCGTTCCGCGATGAGGGCATCAGGGCCGCGCTCCAACTCCGCCAAGAGCGCCCCGGCCTGCCCGTGTTGGTCCTGTCCCAGTACATCGAGAAGGCATACGCACGCGAGCTTTTGACCAATGGGTCCGGAAGCATCGGATATCTGCTCAAGGACCGGGTGAGCAGGGTCGGTGAGTTCGTGGACGCGCTGCGGCGGGTGGCCGCAGGCGGTACGGCGATGGACCCCGAGGTGATCACGCAGTTGCTGGCGGGGCCGGGCGGGCATGCCGTCGACGCACTGACCCCGCGGGAGCGCGAGGTGCTCACCTTGATGGCCGAGGGGCTCAGCAATGCGGAGCTGGGCAAACGCCTGTTCATCACCGACAACGCGGTGCAGAAGCACATCGGCAACATCTTCGCGAAGCTGGAACTGCCGGTCGCCGACGGCGGGCACCGCCGGGTCCTGGCGGTCCTCAGCTACCTGGACAGCGTTGCCGGCTGACCGCAGCGGGCCGACCCTCACGCGACGGCAGACTTACCAAGCCTTGATCCGCCAACCCACGCCACGCCTTGTGGATAGTTCTCGGAACACGAAGAAGTGCCTGGTGGCTTGCGGCGATGGAAGTTATCGAGGATTCCAGAACGCACGATCGGCCAGGCGCTTCTGAACGCGCCACGGTCTGCGCCCCTGCCTTCCGGCCGGTGATCGCCACCGCGCGGATGCGCCGCGGCAAGGCGGCCGACTCCCGGGGCGCCCCGAAGTTCGTCAGCGAGGCGCGGGCCACCGCGGTGGAAGCGGGCTGCACCGGCCTGCGCATCCTGCGCGCGGACTCGCAGTTCCACCATGCCGGTGTCATCGCCGCCTGCCACCGGGCCGACGCCCGCTCCCCCCTCACCACCGCAGTGACCAGATCTCCCGCCCCGAGCGTGGTCGCCGCCACGGAGACCGCGACGTCGAAGTGGTCAACCGCCGCCGCAACGGCCCACGTTCATGACTCGGCGCCGTCCCCCTCGGCGCCCCGTGTCAGGCCCAGAACGGGAAGACGGCCCGGGCGGTGCCCTTGGTGCCCCGGCCCCCGTCGCTCCAGTAGACGGCCACGTACCGCTTGCCCTTCGGCAGGGCCTTGTCGATCAGGGTCGAGCCGTACGCGTCGCAGTGGTCCTTGGCGCAGGCCCAGTCCCAGGTGACGCGCTTGCTGTGGCTGTCCAGGATCTCGATCCAGTCCCAACCGTCGTACGGGTCCCGCCCCGAGGGGGCCCTCCACGTCACGCTGATGCCCCTGATGTGGGACTGGTTCCGCCGGCCACCGAACTGCGCCGGTGCCACGTCGCTGATCAAGTAGTCGGCGTTGATGTCCGCTTCCGTCGCCTTGACGTCCCCGTGCTTGTCCGCCGGCGGTTGCCAGCGTCCATGTGCCGAGTCGACCGCCGCGGCCGTCTGGGCAGTGGCCGTCGCCGGCTCCACCGAACTGTGTGGCTCGGCTGAGGCTGTCCCCAGCAGCACCACGGACGCACTCGCGATGACTCCGGCCACGATGGCGGCCCGACGCTTGGGTGTGTTCACCCTGGCGGCTAAGGCGGACACCTTTCCCCTGCCTCGCGTGCGGAACATGCCTACCCCATCTCGTCGTTGCTCGACTGAGTTGCTCCGCACCGACGTTAGCGAGCAGCGATCAATGTCCCTTTGACGTTTGATCAACGGATCTCTTCCGGATGCGCTGCAGGGGACCGACGAGCCTGTTGCGCAGGATTTCGCTGTTGGTGGGTGTGGTGACCAGGCGCGAGACGGCGGGGAGGAGGCCACCGGCCCGAACGCCGACGAACGCATCCTGGATACATCCCGTCGTCCCAGGTCAGCAGCGGCACTCCGCGCGCATTTGATCACCCCTCGGCCAGCACCGCTCACGACAGCGCGAGGCTGACGTCGGACCGGGTACCGCAGGTGAAGGGCACGACGTCCCTGGACGACGATCGGGTCGTCGAGAAGTTGGCGGCCCCGCTCCAGCTTCGTGAAGTAGGAGATCCCCTCGCCGAACAGCACCGGAACGAGGCTGACACATACCTCGTCCACCAGACCGAGATCGAGTGCCTGCCGGCTGATCGTCGCGCTCGCGATAGTGACGTCCTGATCGCCGGCGATCTCTGGCCCGGGTGATCGCGGCTTCGACTCCCTCGACGAACGTCGTCGTGGGCCACTGTGTGGCGGCGTCCTCAGGCGCGCGATGAGTGACCACGACGACGGGGGCGCCTGCCGGGTGTTTGTCACCCCATCCATGGGCGATGTCTAACAGGCGTCGGCCGGCGACGAGTGCACCGCAGTTGCCGGTCAACTCTCGTAGCGCCTGCGCACTGGCGTCGTCGACCTGGAACGAGACGGTCTCGTTCGGGTTCGGCAGGGTCACCTCCCCCGCCTCGTACCAGTCGAACAGTTCCCCGACCTGGTCATGTGGATCCGCAACGAACCCATCCAGCGACATCGTCATGTGAGTGAACACTTTGCCCATCGCGGGCCCCCTTCTCCTTGCCGGCTGTCACCCCTGTCGACCTCCTGTGACCGTGAAACGCATCGTCGACCGGCGAGAGACCTGCGGCGGCGTCGGCTCACCAGGGAAGGCGGGCCGGTGACGCGGCCCCTGCCACCTCGCCGTACGCCTGCGCTCCGACGGCGTTCCCGGCGTCCGGCCCCTCATCGCCGGGAATGGTGCGGAGCTGTAGCGCGTGGTCGGCCGGACGTACCGACGGCATGCTCCCCGCCGCGCTCCGGCGCCGGGTGAGCGGTGAGTGGTCCGTCGTGCGGGCTCAGCCTGACCTGATCACCCGTACGGTGCCGCTCAGTTGTCCTGGACGCGGATCACGGGGGCGTGGGTGATGGGGAAGTTCACCGAGCGGGCGATGAAGCACAGCGCGTGGACGCCGCCGTGCAGCGAGCGGGCCTTCTCCACCATCGACGCGTCGGCGACCGTCACCTCGGGGCGCAGGACGACCTCGGTGATCTGGCCTCCGCCGCCGCTCTCGTCCATGGTCATGACGCCATGGGCGTGGTCCTCGTAGTCGACGACGGTGACCCCGCCGTCTGCGCACAGGTGGAGGTACCAGAGCATGTGGCACTGGGCAACGGATGCCACGAGCAACTCCTCGGGGTTCCACCGCGCGGGGTCGCCGCGGAACGCGGGATCCGAGGAGGCGGCGATCCCGGCCTTGCCGTCGGCCAACACCTCGTGATCCCGGCTGAAGGACCGGTAACTGTCCGTGCCCGGCCCGAGGTTGCCCGTCCACTCGACGGTGACGTCGTAGGTATGCGTTGTCGTCATGGGGCCAGAGCCTAGCCTCGCGCTGTCGTGAGGTGGGCTGTCGTGTTCGTGCGCTGCGGCTGTCCTGCCCGGCGACCACTTCTACGCGAGCTGAGCTCAGGCGCGCGGCGGCAGGACCTCGATCACGGTGGCCGTTCCGGAAACAGGTCGGGCTTCGTGCATGGTGATCACGTCGCCGCAGTTCAGGTGCCTCCACTGCTTGGGGCTCAGAGGAGCCAGCCGAACGTCGGCGGTCTCTCCCGGGCCGAGCTCCTGCGCGTACTCCACCCACAACCGGGCGATGTTCAGTGCTCGCTCCCCGCCAGCGGTGCGGTTGCCGATGTCCCACATCGGCCGGAGCCGTCCGTCTGCGGCAAAGCAGTCCGGCGTCGGCCTTCCTCCGCTCCCACCAGGCTCAGGGTGGCCCGGACGGTGCCATGTCGAACTTCCCAGCGCCGCCACTCGCACCAACGCCGGCTGCGGTCGAGCATCATCTGGCGAGCGGCCTCGGCGAGGAGTTCCCAGAACTCGACGGACACGGGGTGGACATCCCCGATCTCGATGAGAACGCCGAGCACCATCTCCCACTCCTGGCGCACGATGTTCCCGCGTACATCCCCGACCGTCTGTCCGTTCTCTGCCGCTGCGTCCTCCGGCAGCAGATCGAGGGCCTGCCGAAGGAGTGTGAACGCGTCATCCATGTGCTGCATTCTCCCCCGACTCCGGACGCCCGTTGAAGGGCGACCAGGCCGACCGGAGTTGGCGGCGCGGCACGCCCAATGGTCGCTGGCGCCGAGATTGTTGCCCACTACTTTGAGCAACTCCACTGCGATCCGATCCCGTCAGGCCGTCTGGGCCCGCGGGGCGCCTCGCGGGCCCTCCGCTGATCGTGAGTGCGGCACCACCTGGGAGCCGAACGACAGCGCTGCCGGCACCACGAAGCAGTCCACGGCAGGAACGTTGCTGATCCCGCAGGGGGCGCCGACCTGACGGTCGGCGGCCCCTGCGACATGCGAGATCGCGCGGTCTCACCCACCAAGCACGGGAGCCAACGCCTCGTGGAGATCCTCGGGCCGCCGGTAGTGCACTCCCGTCATCCCCAGCGCAACTGCGGCCTCGACGTTCTCCAACCTGTCGTCCACGAAGAGGCACCGCTCCATGGCCGCCCCCGCTCGCTTGGCCGCGATTTCATAGATCGCGCGGTCTGGTTTGGCCACCCCCACGCGCGCGCTGCTGACCACGTGGTCCGCGAAATCCGACAGTCCCAGCGATTCGAGATCGCTCTCCAGGCCCAAGGTTGCATTGGTCACCAGGACAAGCGGCACGTGTTCCTTGATCCGGCGAAGCATGGTTACGACTGCTTTGTCCGCCCAGAAGGGCGCTTCGGCGAATGCTGATCCCAGCTCGCGGGCCTGCGACTGCGAGACTTCATCCTTAAGCCCGCGCACGATGGAGTCCACCCACTCCGCCTTGCTGATCTGGCCGAGAAGCAGGGGCAGGTCCACCTCCGGCGCATAGGCCACATGCGCGGTTGTCCCCTCGGCCAGTCCAGCCAACCGCTCCAGCCTGGCTACATGGGTCGAGTCATAGAACCGGATCACGTTGTCGAGGTCGCACAGCACCGCGTCAAACGGCCTGCCCGATGTGCTGGGAACGATCATTGCCCCTGAATAGCAGAGCGATCGACAGGCGCCTGTTGTTCTGTGACGTTGCTCTTGCTCCCCAACTTCCCCATACCATCCGGAACCGGACCAAACGAGGAGGAGCGCCTCTGACCGTTTTCAGGAAGCCTCATCACCCCTGTTCACCCTCGCCTCAGAGCTGTCGGCCGCCGTCCTCGCCCGGATGCTCGGCGTCTACATCCAAGTCGCCGTTCAGTGGCAGAAGGCATCCGCCGGGGACTGGGCAGCCTATGCCGCCGCCGTCAGCCAACGCCCACGCGGAACTCCCGTCTGATCATGACTTTCCGCGCAGGCGCTCGCCAAGGCGGCCCGGCGAGACGTCGCCCCAGGACGCGCTGTCCTGACCCTGGCGAGGCGTGCTCTACCTTGACAGCCGCATATCGTTTATCGATAGCATCGAATAGCGATATGGAACTGCCCGAGCAAGGGGGATCCTCATGTCCGAAACATCGCCCTGGTGGGTGCGAGCCAACAGCCATGTGTTGGAGATGGCCCTGGGGTTGGGGTTGCTACTGGTGGGCCTGTTCAAGGTCGTGTTCCCGATCCTCGGGGTCTTCGGACCGCTCCCACCCATGACCGACACACGCACGGTCAGTGTCGCCGCATCCGCGCCCCACGCGACGGCCTCGGGGTCGGTGACGCTGCGTGGGTCCGGCCAGGCCGACCTCGTCTTCCATGCTCCGGGCCTTGGGGATCGGCTGCTGCTGATCCTGCCCGGCCTGACAGGCGCGATCCTGCTGGTCGTGATCTTCTACGTCCTCCTCCTCACGGCCCGCACCTTCCACGCGGGGGACTTCTTCGTCCCGCAGAACACGCGCCGCCTGCTCGTCATCGCCGGGGCCCTTCTCCTGATCGGTACGATCCCCCCGGCCCTGGATGTCCTGACGACGAATCTCCTGGTCGAGGGCACGCCGGTGGAACAGGCCGTCCGCACTCCCTATGCCATGAGCACCGCAGCAGTGTTCGGGTGCCTGCTGACCGCAGCCGCGGCTGCGGCGTTCCGCCAGGGGGCCCGACTACGCGAAGACACGGAGGGCCTGGTCTGATGCCCCCGGAGGATCCGCACGAGATCCACTGCCACCTGGACCAACTGCTGGCCGACCACGGCATGACCCTCGCCGAACTCGCCGGACGCGTCGGAGTCACCGTTGCGAACCTGTCCATTCTCAAGAACGACCGCGCCAAGGCGATCCGCTTCAGCACCCTCAGCGCGATCTGCCGCGAACTCCACTGCCAACCCGGAGACGTCCTCACATTCGGCACCAAGTGACGCGACTCGACCGCCGGTCCGGGCTGATTGGGTCCGCAGCGGCTGACGCATTCAGACGGTTCCAACACGCGACTCCACCATCACGCTTCCACCCCCGCGACGAGCTCCTCAGCTCCGGGCTGCTCGCGGTCGAGGAGGACATGCACGACCACACCAGTCTCCCCGTGCGCATCGAGGCCCTCAACGAGACGGCCGGCTCGGGCCTGAGCCTGCACGTCACCGCCGATGTGAACCGGTGTGGTGCGGACCTGCCCGGCGATCTGCTCGCCAAGCTGCTCGGGGCGGTGCACGCCCTGGTCACGGCGCCCGACGGGCCGGTCGGCGTCCGGTGAGGGAGGGGCTCCTGCCGGCGCGGCACCTGGGCCACCGTGCTGTCCGCCATCAGCGGCGGAATGCGAATCGGTCCACCGGCTCCGTCGGCTGAGGTCACGAAAGACCAAGGTGGGGGCTTGTCTCAAGTGGCGGTCCTGGCCGGCTTCTTGGAGCAGGTCAGGTCCGCTGCGATTCCGAGGGAAGCCAGGAGATGTATGCGCCTGCCGTTCGTATCGGATGGTGAGGTGGCGGTGGCCGAAGAGTCAGGAGATCGACTGTTGGAGCTTCAGCGGTGCCGGCCGAGGTGTTCAGTAGGCATCACAGGGTGCCGGTTGTCCGCTGTAGGACTGCCCCTCTGTGTAGGCGCCGCACGCCGTCACGGCAATCGGGCCCTTTGGGGACGGCTTCAACAGGACGAGGGCTTTGTCCGTAGGTGGCATGCCGGGGTCGTGGTACTCGACATGCCCGGTGGCCCCCTCGAAATTCACCTTTCCACTCCCGAGTGCGGCGCGTACTCCCTGTTTCCTGAGGTCATCGCTCGCTGCGGCCAGGTTGATGGCCTTCGAAAGGGCCTGGAGCGCGTCGTACGCCACTGCCGAATGCCCGTCCTGTGCCCACGGGTCGGCGCCCGACGACTTGGCTTTCATGAACGATGTGTAGTCTTTCGCGAATTTCCTGGTGGCCTCGGAGGCGCGGTGGTCGCTGGCCGGTAGGGCGTGTGCGGAGTAGTACAACCGCAGCCAGTCCTTGTTGTGGAAGGCGCCGGCAAGGGCCAGGTTGGTCAACTCGTTGCCTCCCATGACGGTGAGGCCGCTGCTGCGACTGCTGCACTCATTGCCTTCCGTGGCGTTGAGGAAAGCTGTCAGATCGCGAGCTCGCGTGGCCCAGTACACCACCGCGCGCGGATGGCGCTGGGCTTCCTGGCACACCCTGTCGGCAAGTGTGTTCGCCGAAGACAGTTCGCCGGATGCCACCGGATTGTTGGGGTCCTGGTCGAAGTTGAAGTCTTCTGTGTCGCTCTGGGGTTGTTTCGAGAACTCTCCGCTGAACTTGTCCGCCAGGTTCTTGCTGTACAGATCTGCGTCGTTCTTGACGATGATGGCGTAGTCGGATGCAGTGCATCCGCGTTCCGGGTCGCCGAGTGACACGATTGGCGACGTGCTGGCGAACCGGGCCTCAATGCGAGCCTCCACTGAATTCAGTGGTGCGAACGGCCAGTAGGTGTTGTCCGTGCCGGCTATCGACATCTCGTCCGCAGTCGCTGTCGTGCCCGCCACGGGAATGCCTGCTTGTTCCAGGGTCTTGAGTGCCTTGAGGGTCTCCCCTCGGCTCTGTGCCAGTCCGATCACGCCCACGATGGGGTGCCTGCTGTCATCGCCTTCCGGATTGTTTACCTTGTTGACCACCGCCTGTGCCGCCTGCTCGGCATCCTTGAACGCTGCGCCCGCTTCGAACTCCTCGACCCGCAGCGGCACAATCCTCCCGTTGCTCTGCGCCTCATTGTTCAGTCTGTGCTGCCATAAGGCGATGCCTCGCAGCTCGGGGACCGCCCCGTTGAACTGGGCGTCAGTCTCTCCTTTGGGCTGGCTCGACCCGATGTGCGCCACCGTGCGGACCTTCCACCCGCTCCTCTCGAAAGCTTCGGCGCGAGCGTTCTCGGCGTCGATCGCCTTCTTCGCCACCATCCATTCCTGGGGGCTGGCCGACACCGGGTCGACGGGGTCGGACCCCGCGACGGAAGCGTCACCGCCCAGGCAGGCGTGGGTCTTCCCCCAGCCGAAGAACTCCCTTGCGCCGAAGGCCAGCAGCGTGGTGCTCAGCAGGCCCATCACCGTCATGAGCGCGGTCTGCTGGCGCCATCCGAACCGGTACCGCTTCGGCCCTACCCGCCGAAGGGGAAGCCCCGCTTCGAAGGACTCCTCGGTAAGTCGCGTCAGCACCACGGGCTCAGCGCGCTGGTGCAGCAGGAGCCCCGCCTGGGTGAGGTTGCGCACCTGCGGGTCCCCCAGATCGGCGAGGAGTCCCGCCGAGGTATGGCCCATCGCGATGACCAGCGGCCCCGGTGCCGGCCCCGTATCCCGCGCCTGATGGAAGGCGCGCAGAAACCGCTCCGCCGCCCGGCTTCCTTCCGTGTCCGGAGCCGGCAGCGCCACCAGCAGGACCGGCCGGGCGGTGCGACGCCTCTGCTTGGGCAGCAGACGGCCGACGGCGGGCGTGTTCAGGTCGGCAAGCAAGGACCGTACGAGGAGTTCTTCCAGGACCTGCAGGGCTTCTCGGTGCTGTGCGTGATCCGCCGGCAGGTCGAGGCGGTTTCTTTGCACGCTGGCGACGTTCTCCAGCACCTCGAACAGCCCCTCATGGCTTGCGCGTTGGCGCAGCGCCGCACCCAACCAGCCACGCACCAGTTTGCGGCTCCGGTGCCGAGCCCACAGCCACCGCGGCAACGTTCGGAAGGCGGGCTGGAACAGCGTCTCAAGCAGCCAGCCCTGAATTCCCCCGAGGCCGGGCGGTGCCGACCTGCCGCCGACGGCCCACAGAGCGGCAGGTAGCCCCCCGCGTCCGACGCGCTGCTCATAGGCGTGGTTGCGCAGCGCCTTCGCTCCGCCCCGCTCCTGCGCCCCCTCAGGTGGATTGCAGATCCATTCGACAAAATCCCGCAGCAGTTCGAAGTCGGGAAAGCGATTCGGTGTCATGTTTCGGGGTACCCCGAAAGCCAGTCGGGTTCCCGCGACGGCCGTCAGCAGCGTCGGTCGCTCCTCCTGGGCGAACTCCAACTCCAAGGAGGCGTAGGGAACCAGCTTGCCGTCCTCATGGAGGGCGTCGGCCAGCGAGCTGGCAACCCGCCGAACCTTCGCCGCATACGACGCCACCTCGCTGTCGATCTGCAGAAGAACCAGCGGAGGAGTGCTTCGCAGGTACCCGCGCTCACCCGGAGCCACGGCAGTACGGAATTCACGGACGAAGACTTCGGCTCCCGGAGAGTCAGGAAACCAGTTTGACGCATCCGAAGACATAGCCATGAGCCCCCCACTCGGCAACGTAACGTGAACTCTTCGCGCCTGACGTCGAGTTGGTCAACACGCCTGCGAACTCATCCACCGATACTGCACAACTGGCCATGCCGGCATCGAGATCGGTCCGGCACTCGTTCGAAATGCGTCCAAAGTGCAGAAAACGCGGCACATGGCACGCTCGCGGGTGCAGATATATGTACCTGCTGCCTCATTCCTGCCCAGAGGAGGTCGGCTTACGCGAGAGTGCTGCGTACGGAACTACTCGTGGGGGCTCGCTGGCCGGGCGCAATCCGGTCGACCGGGGTAAGAGGGACAGCAAACTGCACGTCTCTCCCGACGCCGCCCTGTGCCAAGCTCCGCGCGGACAAGGCCCTACCACTCGGCCGAGCGCCCGAGGCGGCCGCGCGCCGCAACATCATCCCGCGCATCGCGCGGACAGGCATCGAACCCAGCGAATGCCTCGGCCGGCACGGCCGGAAGATCCAACGGTTCCTTGGACTCGCGGCGGGCCCCGACCTGCTCCAAGAAGTCGACCAAGATCGCCACATGGGACAAGCGCTTACTGCTCCAGTGCGACTTCGTGCTCTCTCTGCCTCCGCAATGATCGGCGGCACAACGGCATACGTCATTCCCCTCCGGAGCCCGTCTGGAGTGGTGATCAGTGACGGGGAAAACGAGTTGGAGGGACGATGACCAGGCTGATAGCTTGCAATTGACCGTGACGCCGCCCGAGGAGGTGAGACCCATGAACGCTGTATCGACGTGGGTGCTCCCCCTTTCCCGTCACGGCCGGCGATTGACATAGGTGTCGCCGGGAGCGCCTCGACAACAAGGCACTCTCGAAAGGCAACACCTATGCATTCTCTGCAGTTCACCGCCGAGTCGTCGTCGAACGGCATGGTCGAGCGCGACTTCACCGTGGGTGAGATCCCCGGAGTTCTCTGGTCGCCGGTCTCCGGCGCCGATCGCGCACCCCTGGTCCTGATGGGCCACGGCGGTGGCACCCACAAGAAGCATCCGGCGATGGCGGGCCGGGCCCAGCGCCTCGTGACCGGCTGCGGCTTCCATGTCGCCGTCATCGACGCACCCGGTCACGGCGACCGGCCGCGCACCGCGTACGACGAGCAGGAGATCGCCGAGCTGCGCAAGGCGCAGGCGGCGGGCGAGCCGGAAGGGCCGATCGTCGTCCGCTACAACGCCCGCCTGGCGGAGCTCGCCGTGCCCGAGTGGCAGGCGACCCTGGATGCCCTTCAGGGGCTTCCGGAGATCGGCGCCGATGGGCCGGTCGGCTACTTCGGCATCTCCATGGGTACCGCGATCGGGATGCCGCTGGTGGCGGTCGAGCCCAGGATCACGGCCGCGGTCTTCGGCATGATGTGGCCCGATGCGCTGGTCGAGAAGGCGAAGCAGATCACCATCCCGATCGAGTTCGACATGCAGTGGGACAACGAGCGCATCCCGCGCGAGGCCAGCCTCGCGCTGTTCGACGCCTTCGCCTCGAAGGAGAAGACGCTGCACGCCAACGCGGGCAAGCACTTCGACCTGCCCAGGTTCGAGGCCGACAGTGCGGTCCGGTTCTTCGCCAGGCATCTTGGCCAGGCGGCCACCTCAGCGGCCTGAAGGTGAGCGGCAGCGGCGTCCGGTCTCCCCGTCGGGCGCCGCTACCGCGGCCCGGGCCAGTGTCGTGGCGAAGAAGTGGGCGGATGGTTCGGGGAGTTGGGGTGGTTCAGGGGAGGATGGTGTGTTCGGTGTACTGGCCGCAGGAGCGGAATCCCAGGCGGCGGTAGACGGGCTCGCCGTCGGCGGACGCCTGCAAGACCGCGATGGGGTGGTTCCGGTCGCGGGCCGTGTGGAGTGCGGCCAGCGTGATGGCACCTCCGTAGCCACGTCGGCGGTGGGCGGCGAGGGTGGAGATGTTGTAGATCCCGGCAACTCCCGCGTGAGGGAACACTTCGGCCGAACAGACCGGACGTCCCTCCACGTAGCCGACCAAGTAGCGGGCCGGACAGTGCGCGGCCAGTGCCTGCGGGGCGGCCTGGGCGAAGAAGCGGCGGACGGTGTCTGCGGGCGGGGACCAGTTCGCAGCGAGAACCGCGGCGTAGTCGGCGAGCTGTTGGGGCGTGGCCACCGTCTGGATGTCCAGTCCTTGGGCGGCGGGCAGTGGCAGGGTGTCGTCCAGCTCGGCCCACATGGCCGTCTCGCGTTCGGACGCCGACAGGCCGGCTGCCGCCAGGCGGGTGGTGAGGTCCGATGGTGTCGAGGCGGGCCCCACCCACCAGGAGAAGGGGCGGCCGGTGCGGGCCAGCGTCCGAGCGGTCTCGGTGATACGTGCCGGTGCGGTGGCGGCGGTGAAGCGAGCCGCGGCGACGATGTTGAAAGTGTCGTCGTCCAGGCCGCTGTCGGCGACCAGGAGGTCACCGGTCTCTGTGACGGCTGCTCCGGTCATGCTCCGATGCAGGTGGCAGGCATGTTCCGCCAGGTTCCTTTCCATTCTGTCCGTCAGGTCGGCTGCACTGGGAAAATGGGCATTCATGGCGAACGATTCCAGCATGGCCGGGTGAAGGGCGCACGTGATTTTGGGGCGTCCGTCGGCGATGTTGTGCTGGCGACTTCACCTTCGATGCACGCCCTGGGTGCGGGGCAGCCGGCTCGCGTGTCGAGACGATGTGCTTGACGTCGGGGCGGCTTCGCGGAAGTGCGTGCTGATGTCAGGGAGTTGACATGCGTCCGGGCCACTTGCGGCCAGCGCGCACCGGCGTGTGTGTTCAACCGCCGGCGCGGAGGATGCTGCATGGACTCGGGCGGCTTTTCGGCTCGGCCCCGTCCTTCCGCCCCGGCCGGGCTCCCCGCCGTGATCATTGACCGCGACGGGGAGGTCGGCAGGGGCGGTGGAGCTCACTTTTCGTTGATCGTCAGATTGCCCTGGCCCACCTGGTAGTTGCGGCCGTTCCCGGAGGCCGTCGCCTGCATGGTGATCGTGCCGCTGCGGGGGGACGCGTCCCGCGGCAGCAGCGGGGTCAGCTCCTCGTCCAGTACGCGTTGCAGCTCCTGCCCCAGCGCGGGATCGTTCTGCACCAGCCTGCGCAGCTTTCGCTGCCAGTCGGCCGTGATCCCCTCCTCGGCCGTGGTGTCGCCCTCGGCCCGCGCAGCCAGCACCTCGTCCCGGACCTCTGTCAGCTCGGCTTCGATCGTCGGCACACGCTCCGGGTGCACGCGCCGCCACAGGGCCACCGCCGACGCACGCGCCTGCTGCCAGGCATCGGTCGCCATCGCGCTCACCAGAGCCGTCCCTGCTGCCAGAACCAACGGTTCCACCACAACCCCCATTCGCTGAAGCCTGGTTACTACCGTAACCAGGCGCGAGCTACTTCCCGTATCCCGCCCTGGAGAAGTCTCACCATAGGGCCGCACTTGCGGGCGTGGCGTTCAGTGTCCTGCCCGAGCTGCGTTCCGGCAGGTACCCGGACGACGGCGTCGGTGTCGTGGCCGTCACTCCGCCCGTCCGCGTTCGGCGCGGTCCGCGGCGAGCACCGCGTCCACGAGGCCGGGGTAGCGCTCGTCGAGGTCCTCCCGGCGCAGCGACAGGTAGCGCTCGCGGCCGCGCACCCTGGTGTGCGTCCAGCCGGCCTGGCGCAGGATCCGGCAGTGGTAGCTGCCGGTCGCCCGGGTGACGGGCAGGTCCATCTCGGCGGCGGTGAGCTCGCTGCCCTCGGCGAGGAGCGCGAGCATGTGCCGACGGAGCGGGTCGGCGGCGGCGTGCAGCACCGCGTTGAGCTCGATGTCCGCGGTGTCCGGTTGGTCGGAGTCGGCCGCGTCGAGGCGCGGGCGGGGCGTGGCCGTCACTTCGAAGGTCCTCTAACAATGTGATAGTTGTTTGACTGTCGCGTCGAGATTACGTCACCTCCGTGACCCTCACAATCAAGGGAGCGTCATGTCCGCTACCACGTCCCTCCGTGTCCTGTTCCGCCTCTGGGTGACCCGCGAGTTCTACGCCGCCCCGGCCGACGAGCAACAGCGCGTCCTCGAGGCGATCCCGCCCGCCTTCGACCGACTCGGCGAACGTTTCGGCCTCACCGTGCTCGGCACCCTCGACGAGGACGTCCTCCAGGTCGGCACCGGGGCACGCGAACCCGTCTCCTACGTCCTCGCGGACGCCCCCGACCTGGCCGCCGTGCAAGCGGTCTGCGGCATCGTGCGCCACGAACGCGTCGGCGAGGTCCCGCTCTGGAAATACCTGGAGATCGACGCCCGCATCGGACACGAACTGTTCTTCGCCACCTCCTGACCCGAGGACCGACATGACCCAGATCGACCTCTCCGGAAAGACCGCCCTGGTCACCGGCGCCGCAGGCGGACTCGGCGCGGCCATCGCGGCCGGCCTGCACGCCAACGGAGCCACCGTGGCCCTACTCGACCGGGACGCCCGCGCCAACACCGCGACCGCCGCAGCACTGGGCGACCGTGCGACACCCGTCCACGCCGACCTCGCCGACCTCGACCAGCTGCGCACCGCCTTCGCGGAAGCGACCGAACGACTCGACGGCGTCGACATCCTC
Source organism: Streptomyces sp. NPDC093097 (assembly GCF_044754325.1). Classification (NCBI taxonomy): domain Bacteria; kingdom Bacillati; phylum Actinomycetota; class Actinomycetes; order Kitasatosporales; family Streptomycetaceae; genus Streptomyces; species Streptomyces sp. NPDC093097. The sequence goes on along the minus strand of NZ_JBIVOW010000005.1, from coordinate 153,259 downwards.
GTCAACAACGCCGCCGTCGCACCCATGCGGACGCTGTGGGACATCGAACCCGAGGAATGGGACACGGTGTTCGCCATCAACGTGCGCGCCGCGTTCTTCCTCAGCCGGATGGCCGCCGAAGGCATGCGCGCACGAGGATGCGGACGCATCATCAACATCGCCTCGCTGGCCGGGCAGAAGGCGCGCCCGACCGGTGCGCACTACGGCGCCTCGAAAGCCGCGCTCACCGCCATGACCCGCGTATTCGCCGCGGAGTTGGCCGCCGACGGCGTCACCGCGAACGCCGTCGCACCCGGCATGATCGACACGCCGCTCGTGCACAGCATCGGCGAGGAGAAGGAGGCCGAACTGACCGCAGAGATCCCGGTCGGCCGCATCGCCGAACCGAACGAGATCGCCGACCTCGTCTCCTTCCTCGCCGCCGACACCGGCGCCTTCATCAACGGGGCCACCTACGACATCAACGGCGGCGTCCTCATGCGCTGACCCGCCCGCGGACCGGCCCGGGCGACGCGGGTCCGCAGGGACGGCACCGTTGGCTGTGCGGACCCACCACCTGCGGTTGCGGTATCAGCCGCGCTCCCACACGACCGTGTCGAACGTCGCGCCGCCTTCGGCCACGTCGTACCAGAACTTGGTGACCTTCAGACGGCCGAAGCGCTGGTCACTGGTCTTCAGGCAGAAGACCTTCCCGGTCTTGATGGGCAGATCCTGACTGCCTGCCGCGTCCACGGTGCCGGCGCAGTCCTTCGCCGACGGCAGCCCACCGCCCGTCCACTCGGAGATGACGGCACCGTTGTCGGTCACCAGCCTGCCGTCCATGTCATGCCAGAACGAGAGGTCCGCCGCCGCATCGTTCTTGTCGACCGCGGCGGGCGGGTTCGCGTCCAGGTCCTTCTTCTTGTCCACGTCCGAGTTGTCGAGCAGCAGCGTGCCCTGCCAACGGACCGTGCCCGCCTTGGGCTTGGGCTTGGGGGCGGGCTTGGGCTGGGACGTGCTGCCGCTCGGTGAGGACACCGGGGAGACCGAGGTCGTGGCCGGCCCGGCGGTGGGACCACCACTGGTGCCGCCGTCGGTGCCGGCAGGACCGATGCGGGAAAGGAGCGCGGCAAGAAGCGCCACGCCTACGACCGCGCCGCCCCCGATGATCCATACGGTGTGCTGCTTGCCGCCCGCCCCCGGAACACCCGGCGGGCGTTCGGGCTTCGGCGGAACGCCGTAACAGTTGTTGTAGTTGATGGTCTGGTCCCGGCCCGACTGGTGGTTGGTACCGTGGTCGTGTGCCGTCGCGTCCATACGGATCCTCGGCTCACCGGGATCACCGGCCCCGGACGACCGGCCGTTTCCTGCTTGATCGTTGGCCATCCTGTTCAACGCTCCCCGTGCCCCGTCGCCTCTGCCACACAGAGGCTACCGGTGAGCGACAGCGCACCGGATGCGACGGAGGGAAGCGGTCGTACCTGCCGGCACCGCCCTCCTCGAAGTCCCGGCCTCCTGCCCGCCACCGCGACCGAGGTGACAGCATGGTGGCGGGTGCCGGTCGGAGGTCAGGGAGGCAGTAGGTGGCGGGGCGGGGTCCTTCACGGCAGGAGCTGATCAGGCGCCGGCGTCGCAGCGGGTTCGTCGGAAGGCGCAGTGAACAGGCTGCCTTCCAACAGGCGTTGCAGCAGGTGCCCGAGGAGGCGACGCAGTTCCTCTTCCACATCCACGGTCCCGGCGGGGTGGGGAAGTCCACGCTGGCCCGGCAGTTGGAGAGCGCTGCCCGTGAGGCCGGCGCGCTCACCGCCTACGTCGACGAGTCGGTGGCCGACCCGATCGAGGCGATGGAGTCCGTCAGCGCCCAACTCGCCGCGCAGGGGGCGTCGTCGAAGGACCTCGACAAGGCGCTGGCGACCTACCGGCAGCGGCGTCACGAGGCCGACTCCAGCCTGGCCGAGGCCGAGACGGCGGCAGGCTCCCCGGACTCCGCCACGCCGTCCCCGCCGTCGGCGTCGAGCATGGTCGTGACGCAACTCGGCCTGGCAGGACTGGGACTGATCCCGGGCGTGGGCGCGTTCACCGGCGCGGTCAGCGCCGGCCACGTGGCGGCCGGCGCGGACCGCCTCAAGGCGATGCTCAGCGCCCATCTCCGCAACCACGAGGACGTCCGGCTCGTTCTCTCCCCGCTCCAGGTCCTCACCCCGATCTTCCTGAGCCAACTGTCGGACGCGGCACGGAACCGGCCGTGGGTGGTGCTGCTCTTCGACACCTACGAGCGCACCGGCCCGCTGCTGGACACCTGGCTACGAGACGTCCTGGTCAGCGACCGCTACGGCGAGTTGCCCGCGAACGTGCTGGTGCTGCTGGCCGGCCAGTCACGGCTGGACGTGCGGTGCTGGGGTGACTGGCTCGACCTCGTCACCGACCTCCCCCTGGAGGTCTTCACCGACGACGAGGCCCGCCACCTGCTCGCCACCAAGGGCGTCACCGACGAACGCGTCGTCGAGGTGATCCTGAAACTGTCCGAGGGCCTGCCCGTGCTGGTCTCGATGCTCGCCGAGGCCCGCCCGACCGACCCCGCCGACGTCGGCGACCCCAGCGGTACCGCCGTGGAACGCTTCCTGAAGTGGGAGAACGACCCGGCCCGCCGCGCCGCGGCCCTGGCCTGCGCCCTCCCCCTGGAACTGGACCAGGACATCTGCCAGGCCGCCCTCGACGACGAAGGCGACGAGGACGCGGCGCGGGAGATGTTCACCTGGCTGCGCTCCCTGCCCTTCGTACGCGACCACGCCGGCCGCTGCCTCTACCACGACGTGGTACGCAACGCGATGCTGCGCCTGCAACGCCACCAGTCACCCGACCACTGGCGCGAGCAACACACCCGCCTCGCCGGCGCCTTCGGCCGGCAGCGCCGGGAGATCGAGGACCGCGCCGGCTCCACGGAGGCGGACTGGAACGACGAACGCTGGCGCGCCGCCCGCCTCAACGAGACCTACCACCGCCTGTGCGCCGACCCCCGCACCGCTCTCCCCGACGCGCTCGGCGAACTCGTCAGCGCCTACCACCACGACCTCGCCACCCTCCGACGTTGGATCGACGCCCTCGCCCGGGCCGGTGAGGACACCGAAGCCACCGCCGTCACGGAAGCCCGCCGGCGGCTGCGCGCCGCCCTCGACCAACCGGACCCGGCCATCGCCGCGTTGACCTACCTGCTCTCCCACCACGCCCTCGGCCCCCAGAACCGCGCACTCGCCCACGCACTGCGCGGCCGACAGCACCGCAACGCCGAGCGCTACGAGCAGGCGCTGGCCGACTACGACCGCGCCATCGAACTGGGACTGGAAGGAGACCTCGCCCACTACGGGCGCGGGCTCGTCCACCGCAAAGCCCACCGGTACCAGGAGGCCCTGGCCGACTTCACTCGGGTCGTCGAGGCCGACCCCACGGACACGATGAACCTGGGCCAGCGCGCCCTGACGCACTATTTCCTCGGACAGTACGAGGAGGCGATCGGAGACTACGACCGGGCCCTTGCCCTCGACCCGGACGAGACCTGGCTCCTCACCAGCCGCGGTATGGCGCGCCATGCCATGGGCCGTTATGAGGCAGCGCTGGCCGACTTCGACCGGGCGCTCGCCCTCAGCCCGGACTATGACTGGGCCCTCACTCTCCGAGGTCGTACCCATCACGCCGAAGGCCGGTACGACGAGGCCCTCACCGACTTCGACCGGACCCTCGCCCTCAGCCCGGACTATGACTGGGCCCTCACTCTCCGAGGCCGTACCCACCAGGCGGAAGGCCGGTACGAGGCGGCGCTGGCCGACTTCGACCAGGCCCTCGTCATCGACCCGGACGACGCCTGGACGCTCGCTGACCGCGGCCGTACCCACTACGACCTCGGCCGGTACGAGGCGGCGCTGGCCGACTTCGACCGGGCCCTCGCCATCAAACCGGACTACCGCTGGGCACTCGTCTGCCGTGGGCTGGCCCACGAGGCCCGCGGCCACCACGTGGCGGCCCGAGCGGACTACGACGAGGCGCTCGACCAGGACCCCGGCTATGCCTGGGCCCTGAAGAACCGCGCCTGGACCCATCGCCTCCTCGGTGACTGCCAGGCGTCCGTCGCCGACTACACCCGCCTCCTTGAGATGGCTCCCGGCAATGCGTCGGCCCTCGCCCAACGGGCCTATGTCCACTGCCTGGAGAACCGGTATGCGGCAGCCCTGGACGACCTCGCCCGCGCAGTGGAGAGCGAACCGGACAACGACTTCGCGCTCACCCTTCGAGGACTCGTCCACCGCCTCACCGGCCGGTACGACGCGGCCCTGGCCGACCTCACCCGTGCCGTCGAACGCTCCCCCGAGGACGGGTGGGCCCACTACGAACGTGCTGTGGCACTGCACGCCCTGCGCGACCCGGCCCGCGACCAGACCCTTGCGCGCGCCATGGCGATCCTGGAGCGCGAGTCCGTGTCGACGGGGGATGCGTCGGACGTCGTGCCGGTGCTGGGCAACCTCTTCCTCGTCCACTTTCTGATGCCCCACTGGGACGAGGCGGACCGCCGCCTGACCGCATTCCTCGCTGCCCAGCCGCCCGCCGGCCAGCTCTCCGAACTCCTCGGCGTCATGAACTCGCTGGTGGACGTGTTCCCCGCCGCGGACGAGCACCTCACACCGTTCCGCCGCCGGCTGACCGATGCCCTCGCACGCCTTCCGGGAACGCCACCCCCGCCCGGACCGTAGAGCGCCCATGCGGCCGGCCGGACGCACTGCCGCCGACTGGGGTCCTCTCAACGAAGATGACGTGCAGGGCGCGTTGACCGAGACTGGGGACGGCCTCCGAGCCATCCGCAGTCCTGACCATGACGAGGGGACGGAAGAATCATGAGCCGCCTGACTGTGGCGATGCAGATCTCCATCGACGGCTACGTCGACAGCAGCCTGTCCGACGCCGACTGGCAATTGTGGAACTGGGGCCCCGACTGGCCGTGGAGCGCGGACCTCCGCGCGGCGTTCAACGGCCTGTTCGCGAGCGCCTCGGGCATCCTCCTGAGCCGGCCCATGGCGGACGAGGGGTACCTGGGGCACTGGGGCCGGATGGCGGAGCAGCACCCCGGCGACCCCGACTGGGAGTTCAGCCGGGCCATCGGCGCACTCCCCAAGTTCGTGGTGAGCAGGTCGGGCAGGCCCGAACTCGACTGGCCGCGGACCACGGTGCTCAACGGCGAGCTGATCGACACCGTGGAAGAAGCGAAGCAACAGGCCGACGGCGACCTGGTCTGCTTTGGCGGCGCCGGCCTGGTCTCCGCCCTGCTGCGAGAGGACCTGGTCGACGAGCTCCGGCTGTTCACCAACCCCGGTTTCGCGGGCGCGGGAACCAGCGTCTTCGGGGCCCGGCTCGCCACGCGGAACTACCGGGCCGCCCACGCGGCCGCCTACGCCTGTGGCGTCGTGGAGACCCGCTGGGTCAGATAGCCGCACCTGGGCGCATGGCGTTCACGCAGATCCGACCCCGCCCTGGCCGGAATGCGTCGCGTCACCCCTCATAAGTGCGGAACTCCCCGGTCCGGTTTGTTCGACCGGGCATGAGGCGTAATGCTGGTCCCCCTCCTAATGGCCAATCGGAGGGGGTGCGGCGGAGCTTGGGCTCCGCCGCACTCGCGGGCCGCTGTGTGCTGTTCTTCCTCAGCTGCGCCGCTTGCGTCGAGGTGGCACAGGGCGGCCCATCACCCCGCCGAAGCCGCCGAGACAAAGGGGCCTCGGCCGTAAACTGGCTGGGAGAACAGAGGAGTTCACGTGCGAGAGGAGCCTGGCCAGGTGTTCGTCGCCACCGTCGACGTCGTTGCGATCGGTGAAACCGGAGGCGAGCCCTACGCGCTGCGCAGCCTCCTCGCCGAGTACGGCGCTGACGTCCGGCTGTTGCCTGTCGGATCTCCCAGCCATCTCGCCGGCGTGGTGAACGGCACGCTGAGCCGAGCCGATCACCTCGCTCTGTGCTGCCATGGCGACGAGCGAGGCATCCTGCTCGACACGCTTGACCCTGAGATCGCACGACACCAGCCATTCAACGAGGTACTCACTCCGCAGAGGGTGTTCTGCGAGGGTTCGCCGAATTTCAACTTGAGTTGATCTTGTCAGGCTCCGTAGTCGTCTGCGCGGATGCTCGAAGTCCTCTGCACGCCGCTCAGGTATCGCACGCCCGCCGTCACCGGCAGTCAAGCACGGTGGCGACTTGGTTCATGATGCGCTGCCAGTGGATCCGCTGCTGTTCGCGCTCTTCGGCGCTGGTCAGGTGCTCTTGGTGAAAGCGGACCATTGTCCGGGCCCCGTTGGCGGTGGGGGCAAGGGCGACCTGGACTGTGGTGGCGTCGTGAGTGACGCGGATCTTCTCCCCTGAGCGGTAGCCGCGTACCTCGCCCGTCACTCCTGCGGTCGTCCGGTAGGGGGCGCCGCGTTCCGGGATGAGGGCCGCGCCGGGGCCGAGCCAGAGGGCGAGCCCTTCGGGGCTGCTGATGAAGTCCCAGACGACGGGCGCGGGGTGGGGCAGCGTGCGGGACACGCCGATCTGCCAGCCGGCGGCCTTGGTGAGTCCGGTGGGCATCGCGGTCATCCTTCCTCGGAGTTGCGGGCGCGCAGCGCCCTCATCTTGTGGCGGTTGCCGCAATGCTCCATGGAGCACCAACGGCGGCGGCCGGGGCGTGAGGTATCGACGTAGACGAGGTGGCAGTTCTCGGCGGCGCAGGTGCGGATGCGGTGCGCGAAGGGGCCGGTCAGCAGCTCTACGGCGTCCTGGGCGACGGTGGCCACCAGGTGTGTGCCACTGGGGTTCCCGGCCCACTGCCGCTTTCCGGTCGGCGTGATGGCGGGTGCCAGGGCCGGATGGGCGGCTGCCTCGTTGATGGCCTTGATGTCACCGGGTGGGTGCGGCTCGCCGCGCGTGTGGGCGAGGACCACCCGAAACAGCGCGTCGCGCAGCCTTCGCGCGTCCGTCACCTCGGCTGCGGAAATCTCCAGCGCGGGCACTGGTGTGAGCCGCGAGCGGTCCGCCCAGGCGGCCAGGTCGGCTGGCTCGTGCAGGACCTCGTACCGGCGGTAGGGGCCAGGGCCGCCGGTGGTCAGCAGTTCCAGGCACAGCGCGCCGGGGTCGAACCGGTAGGCGACGCCGCTACGGGAGTGCAGCGTCAGTCCCTTGGTTGCGGAAGAGTCCATGTAACCAATATAACTGGTTACATGGCATTGAGTTGGAAATTGGTCATCGACAGCACGAACGCGCCCGCCCTCGCGGACTTCTGGGCCGCGGCCCTGGAGTACGAAGTGGAAGACCCCAGCGCCCTCATCGAGGATCTGCTGACCGCTGGCCACATCGGCGAGGAGGCGGTCACCGAGCATCGCGGCCGCAAGGCCTTCCGTGGCTACGCCGCGATCCGCCACCCCGAGGACCCCTTCGATCGGATCAGCGGCGTCGGCCACGGCCGGCGGCTGCTCTTCCAGGACGTGCCCGAGGGCAAGTCCGGAAAGAATCGCCTGCACATCGACGTCCGCAGTGAGTCGGGCGGCCTCGACAAGCTGGCAGCCCGACTGGAAGGTCTGGGGGCCACCCGCGTCCGCGAGGTCGATAAGGGACCTGCCGGCCACTGGTGGATCATGCAGGACCCGGAAGGCAACGAGTTCTGCGTGGCGTAGGCCAGGTCGCAGCCACTCCCTTTTGAGAATCGGCCGCACTGGTGCCCGAAGCCGCCTGCACTACGGCCCAAGTTGACAGTAATGCAGGCCACTTCGGCCTATCCGGCGAATTCGCACTTCTCTGCACGCGGCGGCCGATTCCCGCTCGACGACGTCTCGTAGTGGGGCAGCGGTGACGGCGGTCGCGTCGCCCGCCGGCCCGAGGCGCACGGCGTCCAGCAGCGCGACCCAGGAGGTCCGGCCGGCCTTCCAGGGCAGCGGCGAAGGAGTACGGCCAGCCTGGCGCGAACTGATCCGTCTTGCGGTCGCCGCACCCGTAGACGTGACAGAACAGCCGGCCGTCGCTGGTCGGGGCATCCGGGCGGAGCCAGTTGCTGACATCCACGGCCGGCACGATCCGCCCGTCGGCCGCCCTCGGCAGCGGCAGGCCGGCCAGCGCGCGGCGCAACCGCGTCGGCTCCAGCCAGCCCCGGTCCAACGCGGCATACAGGGCCCCGTACCCTCGTCGGTGCTCGACCGCCAGGCAGAGCTCGACCAGGGTCTTCACCGGCCCGTCCGCGCACAAGATCCCGTCGGTGAGCTCGAAGAGCGCATCGGCACGGCTGTACAGACAGCCGTAGAACTCGACCCGAAAGCGGGGCAACGCGCGCAATGCCTCGCCTGCGGGCGCGATGTTGGGGAGACCCCGCGACTGCGCCTGTGGTGACGAGGCATCGGGTGCGGATTCCTCAGCGTCGGCTGTGGACTGCACAACAGCGCCGGCTCCGGCCAGAGTCGCGGCCGGAACGAGGGCACAGCCGGCCTGCCGGATGTAGCGGGGTATGTGAGAACGGCAGTGACGCACAGAAATCTCTCGTAGATGTCGATGAAGTCGGTTCGTCAGACGACCTGACGGTGACGGCACGCATGTCCGATTCGGACGTAGGTGAGGAGTGGAAAGGACTGCACGCCCTTCCCCTCCCTCTTGGTTTCTGACGCCCACCGGGAGCTGTCTCGCCCCAAGCGCCGCTGGCGGCGACGCTCAAGGTGGCAGGTTCCGTAGATCAACAAGCCCGTGATCACCGCGCCAGCCGTCTTGAAAGGCAGCTCCTCGGCGAGCGGTTCGCCGGCGATCAGCACGAAGAAGGCGAACATGATCAACGCACCGATGGCACTCACGACGAGCGGATGCCTCGCGGCGAAAGCCTGACTGCGCGTAGGGGGATGGTCATTTCCACCCCACGCCCCGGTCGAGTACTTCCTTCGTCTTCTGCAATCCGGAGCGCGCCTTGGCGCTGTGTGCGTCGTGGTTCATGGCCGTCAGCCCCAGCAGGGGAGCTGACGGGTAGCCATGCCCTGGCTGTCGGTCGTCTTGGTCAGACAGCCAATCACGGTGGAGGAACACCAGAACCGGTCGCGGCCTCAGACCCGCCGGGGATCTGAGGCCGCTGTCCTGTCGGGGTCGGACGATCCGGTCAGGAGGTGGGGCCGAGGTCCTTCCAGGGTTCGTGGTCGGCGTCAGGGCCGGTTCCGGGGGCGTTGTTCTGGGTCCACCACTTCGCGCGCCAGTAGTGGCCGTTGTACTTGACGGTGACGTCTTCGTGCGACTGGGTGGCCGGGTCGTATGCCTTGGCGGCGTCCCAGTCGGGGGCGTTGCAGCCGGTGTCGGTGACCTCGCCGGCATCTTCCGTGCCGCGCCGGTTGTCCGAGGCGAGGCCGTAGGTGCCGCCGGAGGTGGTCAAGGTGGCGTTGGCCGGGCCGGTGATCGGCAGGTAGTACTTGATCGGGATGTCGATGCTCTTCCCTGCGGGGATCACCTGACAGTATTCGATCTTGGTGGTGACGCGGTGGAAGTCGCCCTTCAGTCCGGTTCCGGCATTGGGGCCGGTGTGTCCGGGAGTGAGTCTCCACAGGCCGTCGGGGGTGTCGCTGCCCTGCCAGTTGCCGTCTTTGACCAGCGGTGAGGTCGAGGTTGGGATGTCGAATGAGAGTTCCGCACCGCCGCCGATCGGTTTGCCCGTGTTGTTGGTGAGGCGGACCTTGGGCTCCAACGGGTACAGCTTGGCCGACCCGGCCGGGTAGTCGACCAGGTCGACCTCAAGGTTCGCGGTCCGGGCGGGGAGTTGGGCGGTGCTTCCGGCGGCACGGGAGTTGCCGTAGTCACCGGCGTGGCCGAGTTTTTCGTCCAGGCGGCTGGTCATGGTGTAGCCGATCCCGCACGGGTTCTCGGCGGTGGGGGTGGCAGGGCAGGCATAGTCGCCGGCCAGTTCCCAGATCATGACGCCGCCGGCGCCGCTGCGGGTGACGTAGTCGGCGACCGCATCGACGGCCTGGGTGTCGGTGGTCGACAGGAAGGTCTTCTTCTGTTCGTTCCACAGCCACGACGTCTTGGTGGTGTCGTCCCAGTGCCGGGCGTAGCTGCCGGTCAGCCTGTCGGATGCGTTGTGCTCGGGGTCCAGCCCCACCTGGGAGCCGTAGTTCGGCTCGATGCCGGCCTCCAGGTTCTTGGCGTGCCACATCGGGTTGGTGCCGGCCGGCAACTCGCCGCCGGCGTTGGTGGTGTCGTGCCAGATGTTGTCGATTCCCCGGGCGCCCTCCCCGCACGGTCTGGTGCCGGGCGGCGCGCCGGGTCCGCTGCCGGTCCCGGCCGGGCACTGGGACTGGTCGGGCATCTTCGAGGTGCCCCACATGCCTTGGTTGCCACCGGACACATCGCTCCACCCACGGGTGTAGTAGGGGATGCCGATGTTGATCCGGCCCGCCTGCAGCGCGCCGCGGAAGTGCTTGAACGCCCAGTCGGTGTTGAAGTACCCGATGCCGCCGTACTCCTTGGTGGAGTACACCAAGGCATCGGCCAGCTCGGTGTCCTTGCCATCGTCGTACAGCGGGGCGTTGGGGCCGACATACCCGTTCCAGGTGCCGTGGAAGTCGTACGCCATCACGTCCACGTAGTCCTGGTACTTGGCCGGGTCGTGGTTCTCCATCCCGCGCACCAGATACCCCGAGGAGGACACCGCCGAGGACAGCAGGTAGTACGCGCCGTCGGCTGCGCCGGCCCGGTCCAGCTTCTCCCGCAACGTCTTCATCAGTGTGCCGTATCCGGCCATCAGCTCCCCGCGCACCGGGTTGGACACCGGCCAGTCCTCGGGGTTTCCGGTGTTCTCCAGCGACGTCGGGTACTCGAAGTCGATGTCGACGCCGTTGAAGTGGTTCTGCCGGATGAACGCCACCGCGGAGTCCGCGAACGTGTCGATCTTCGACTGGGCGTCGCTGCCGGTCACCAGCGTGTAGAGCCCGCGGGTCTGGGACCAACCACCCACCGAGATCAGCGTCTTGACGCGCGGGTGCTGGGCCTTCTGCTCGTTCAGCAGCCGGATGTTCTCCACGTCCTGGTCGCCGATCGCCAGTTTGTTGTCGGTGACGTGGGCGAACGCGTAGTTGAGATGCGTGATCTGGCCCCAGGGGACGTTCTGCGGCCGGTAGGCCGGGCTTCCGTCCTTGCCGGTCCGCCAACCGGCGAAGTATCCGATCACCCGCCGGTCGTGGGTCGTGCCCATCCACTCCCGGCCCTCACCGGTGTAGGCGAGGCAGTACGGCGTATCCACACCCGGCGTGCGCGGCATCCCGTCCGGACGGCACTTCTCGTTGTCGTTCGAGGCGCCCGGCGGCGGCCCGATCCTCGGCTCCCCGTCACGCGGCACGGGCGCGATCCCCACCCGTCCCTTCCGCCGCGGCGGGGGCTTCAGCGTGGCAATCCGCCTGGCAATGTCCAGGTAGGAGAGGAAGTAGCGAAACGTGTGCCCGTGCTGGGTGTTTTCAAAGGTGCGCCGCTGGGTGAACTCTGTTCCCTCGGCCCTGGGATCGTTCTGAGCAGCCTGCCGGACGCGGTCGGACAGGTCGGCCCAGTTGTGGATCAGGTACTCGACCCAGGTGTCCCCGGCACGCGCTGCGTCCAGGCGGAACGTCTGCTGCCCGCCCCGCATCACCTGGGCGATACGACCGGCGAAGATGCCGAACCTGGCGCCCTCGGCGATCGGCATGATCACACGCTCGAAGGACTCCCGAAGGTCGTCCAGGGTCCTGCCGTTGAATTCCGCGATATACCGCACCGCATTGCGCAGCGGTGTTGCACCCAGCTCGATGCCGTAGACGTCGCCGTATCTCTCGGCGAAAGACAGGGGCACCAGCCTCAGACCCGGATCGAGGGAATTCTGGACGTCCTGCGGGATATAGACTTCCCCGTTGGTCTGACCGTTGCGGGTATAGGCGTACAGCACGTTCCGAGCCCGTACGTAGATGCCCCGGACGTAGAGGTCGTTGGGATCGATGACCAGTTGCACCGCGTTCTGGTCCAGGCCCGCGAGAGCTCCGATGCCGGAGATCTGCCAGTTCGGCTGCTGCATCACCGGCCCGACGCCCGGAGTGTCCGCGACGGGCTGGGCTTGTCCGTTGCCGTTGCGGGTCATGGTGTTGCGCAGATTCCCGACGATCTCCAGATACCGGTCCGCCGTCTCATGCCCGTCATCCTGCTGGGTGCGGGGCTGCGTGGGTGTGGCTGCCTGCGCGATATCGGGTCCCGAGCTCACAGCCAGGCACACCAGCAGGGCGCCGATCACCGTCCACGCCGCGCCGCGCCACCTCGCCCCGCGCCGCCAGAGAGGCATGCGGGAGCGGTGTCTCACCCTTTCGAGGCTCATGTGCTCACGCCCAGAAGGTGTAGGTCGCGCGCAGTGTTCCGTTGCTCGAGGCCCCGCCGTCCGAGTAGTAGGCAGCCGTGTATTCCTTGCCGTGGGTCAGTTTTCCGGTCGCGACCACCGTGGCGCCGAACGCCTCCCCGCATTGCTCCTTGTAGTCGGAGCTGGGGCAGGTCCAGTCCCAGTAGACGCGCGTGCCCTTGGTGCCGTTCCCGTCGTAGATGCCGATCCAGTCGTTCTTGTGCTTGTCGTAGGCGGCGCGGTCACTGGGGATCTGCCAGATCACCGCGACCCCCATGTCCGTGAGCCGGAACGGCGGGGCCGGGACCGTCTTGTACCAGACCCGCGAGGTGGTGACGGCGGTGTTGACGATCGCGTAGTCGGTGTTGACCGTCCCGTCGTCTGCGGCGGCGAGTCTCGGCGACCGCTGCGAGGTCAGCCGCCGCGCGTCCGCCTGTCTGTCCTTACCGGCCGGACCCGGCGCGGTGTCAGCGACCGGCGTCACGCTCACCGCTGCCGGATGCGGACCTGATGCTGATGCTGCGTCAGCAGCGGCTGTCACTCCCACAGTTGCCAGGGCGGCGGCCAGGCCGGCCATCACCGCCGTGGCACGCGAACGGAGCCTCATCGGACGCATGGATGGTCTTCCTCTCGGCGAGTTGAAAACCGGTTCCTGCCGCGTGTCCACCACCCGGAGCGCGCCTGGGACAACGTCACATAAACACGCCAAGGACATGACAATGCCGTGGCCGAACCCGAGGCGCGACGTCCTGCCGCCGAGCCCCCACCAGTCCGCCAGAAAGCGATGAATTTCCTATAAACGTTGAATCAACGCGGCGTTGGGCGACATCGCGTGTATCTCGGTCATCCGCACGGCGTCGCACGCCGGCTGCGGCCCTCACACGAGAGGGCACACGCCGCCGACGCCCGTGAAGGGCATACCGCCGATATACGGGTGCGCGCGCTCCCGGCCGGGTTCTCCGGTCCGCCGCAGCAGTACGGCCCGCGGTGACGGCAGTGCCGGTGCTTCGTATGATCGCGGTGCGGGGAACCGGAAGCCGACCACCTTCGGAGGCGAACACCTATGTCGGAACAGCGAGTTGTCCTGGTGACGGGCGGAGGAACGGGGATCGGGGCCGCCACCGCCCGGCTGCTGCGCACCGCCGGGCACCAGGTCGTGATCTCCGGACGGCGGCCCGAGCCCCTGCGCCGGGTGGCCGAGGAGACCGGAGCGCTGGCCCATCCTTCCGACGCCGCCGACCCCGAGGCCGTGCGCGAGCTCGTCGAGACGACGGTGACGGCCTACGGGAGACTTGACGGGGTGGTGCTCAACGCCGGAATCGGGCGGGGCGGCGCGGTCGGCGACACCGCGGTCGAGGACTGGGAAGAGCTGATACGGACCAACCTCACCGGCCCGTTCCTGCTGCTGCGTGCCGCGTTGCCGCATCTGCTGGCGGCCCGCGGCGCGGTGGTCGCGGTCGCCTCGGTCGCCGCACTCCGCAACAGCGTCGGCAACGCCGCCTATGCGACCTCCAAGGCGGGTCTGCTCCACCTCTGCCGCTCCCTCGCCGTCGACTACGGGCCGCAAGGGTTGCGGGCCAACGCGGTGTGCCCGGGCTGGGTGCGTACGGAGATGGCCGACCAGCGGATGGCGCGGTTCGCGGCGGAAGCGGGCCTGGCGGGCGGGACCGAGGCGGCCTACGAGGAGGCGAACCGGCTGACTCCCGCCAGGCGGCCGGGCGATCCGGAGGAGGTCGCCGAGGCGATCGACTGGCTGCTGTCGCCCGCCGCGTCCTACGTCAACGGGGCCGTGCTCACCGTCGACGGCGGGGTGACCCAGGTCGGCGTCGGCGGCGCCGCCTTCGACTACCGGATCGAGGCGCGCACTCCGCGCCCGTAGCGGACGAGCAACTGTCAAGAGGTGTGGATCGGTTGAGGTGGCACCGGTGAACTGTCCGGTCGGCTGCCTGTCCGACGACGGTAGTAGTGGAGGGTGACGACGGCCAGCAGCGGCCCCCACGCCGCCAACGGCACGTAGCACGCGTTCATCAGCCACTCTCCCCACGGCGTGATGTCCATCTCGGCGTGCAGCGTCGTCCAGACGAAGAGCACGCCGTAGACCGTGCAGGCGAATGCACCCAGCGCCGCGGGAACGACCGCGGCGGGCACGGGGATGCGGCGGCCCCGCAGGTACGGGATCCACCGCGGCCAGACCTCGCCCCACGGTCGCACCAGCCCCAGCGTCAGGAAGGCCAACGCCTCCTGCACCACGCAGAGCAGCGGCAGAAGGAGATATCCCCATCCGGGGATGAGCATCGAGTCGTACTCGGACTCGGCGAGCCCGAGCGGTATGCCGACTGTGACGGCGAGCCGCCACAGTGTGGACGGTACGGACGCCCATAAGACTGCGGCCGCCACGCGCCTGGCCCACCCAGGGACTGGCGCGGCGGTCGCGAGGCGTGCGGGAGCGGGGTGTGACGTGTTGGTGGGCATGCGGGCGGCTCCTGTGCGAGCGGGCTGATGTCCGACATCCGGAGGTTGCCACGTGCCATCGGGCGGCCACATCCGCCTGCGGTGTGGGAAGGCGTCAGCCCTGAGGCGCATGCGGGTAAAGGGCAGTCAGACTTCAGGACCAGGAACTTGCGTGCGTCCTGGTTCGGTTGGGCCTGAAACCTCACCAACCGCGGCCGGACCCCCTCGGGCCCGGCCGCGGTCTCATCGCCGACCTCGGTCTAGGGGGTGCGCCGCCCCCGTACCCTCACGCCCTCACACAGCTCCCTGGAGCCACTGGAGCGCAGCAGACCCGAGGGGGGAGCGCCGGCCGGGCTGGGGGACCGCGCGGCCGCTGTAGTCGAACGGTGTGGCCGGTTCGGTGAGGGGGCCGAAGTCGGTCGCGGTGGTCGAGAGTGGCGCCAGCGGTGTGCGCCCGGGGCGGGGAAGGTCGAGTACGTCCTCCCGTGCTAGCAGCCCGAGTTCCTGCACCCAGTGACACACTCCGGCCAGCGTCACGCGGATTCGCCAGGAGCCGCCCTCTGTCGCACGTCGACGCAGGACCGTGGCGACGGCGGCGGCGCCGAGGTAGGCGGCGAGGTAGTCGTTGAGCAGGTACGTCGGCGGCAGCGACGGGCGGTCGGTCCACTCTTCCATGGCGAATCCGGTTGCGGAGCAGGCGAGTTGGTCGAACCCACCGCGTTCGCCCCAGGGGCCTTCGGCGCCCCAGGCATGGTATTCGAGGGTGATGAGTCCGGGGCGGCGCCGGACGAGTTCCTCGGTCGACGCGCCGTGTCGGGCGAGCCCCCGGTAGGCGTGCACGAAGACGTCCGCTTCCTGGAGCGCGTCGTGGAAGGCCGCACGGTCGTGAGCGTCGCGCAGGTCGCAGTAGGCGTTGCGCTTGCCGCCGCCGGTCATGGCGATCATCGGAATCGGGTCGGGGCGGTCGGGACGCGTCACGTGCAGCACGTCGGCGCCGAACTGGGCGAGCAGCCGCGTCGATACCGGACCCGCGATGACGTGGGTGAGATCGAGTACCCGGATGCCCGCGAGTGCCTCGTCGGCCTCACCGATCGGTTCCAGAGGCCGGACCGGGCCGTCACCGACGCGTTCGATCTCGACGACCGGGCGCTGCGCGACATACCGCCCCGCGGGGTGCGTCAGCCACTCGTCCCGGCTGCGCACCACACAGGCGACGCCGCCCCGGGCGCAGAGGGCCTCCTCCAGCGTGAAGGCGTCCCAGTCGGCCGCGGCCCGTGCGATGTCCACCTTGCCGAGTCCGCACCTCAGCACGGAGTGGACCGCGTCGCGCAGGTGCGGATAGGTGGTGATGATGAAGATCCAACGACCGTCGCGCGCCCGGTAGAAGTCGTTGTTGCCGAGCAGCGCCGGATCGTCGAGCAAGGCAGTGATCGGGCGCCCCGACAGCGTCGTGTGATACGTCGCCATGAGCTGGTCGATCGCTGCCCCGGCCTGTACCTCCACCTTCTGGTGCCGGTGACCGCGCAGTTCGCCGACCGCCGCCGTCTGCCGGCCGAAGACACCGATCGCGGCGGACATGGCATCGGCGAGGCGGTGCACCGAGGGCACCAGGGGATCGGCCCCGACGACGGTGACGTCCTCGGCTCCCCGAACCGGTTCGGGTTCGCCGAGGGTGCCCAGCAGTTGGGAGACGATCTCGGGCGTCGGCGGCGTCTGCTCGGCCGTGGTCAGCGTGTGCGAAGTCATGCCGGGATGGTCGTTCCCGGCACGGCACGAGCGCCCGGATTCACGGATATCCGTGAATCGATGCGGATGTCACGCCCGCTTCTCCTGAAGGTGCGCGAGGAGCCGGGCCGCCGCCCGGTCCAGGCGCAGCCGCTCCGAGCGGCCGCGGCGCCGGTGCATCAAAGCCAGGGCCCCCGTGACGACGGGGCCATCGGTGACGGGGATCGCAAGTGCGCTGACCTCGGGATCGGCCAGACCCTCGCTGCGGCTGATCCGCGACGACCGGATCGACGGAAGAGCGCAGCGGAACTCGGCGACCGCCTCGGGGTCATGGCCGGCCAACTCGTCGAGCAGCCCGCGGCGCTCCGCCTCGTCGGTGAAGGCCAGCAGCAGACGGCCCGCGGCGGTACGCAGCAGCGGGCGGGCCAGGTGCTGGTCGGCGAGCGGGACGAGGCGGGGAATGTGGTCCTCGCCGCCGCGCGCGAGGTACACGGCGTCGAGCCCGACCCGCACCGTGAGCAGCACCGGGGCACCCGCGACGTGGCTCAGTTCGTCGAGCTCGGCCTGGCTGATCTGCGGGACGACCCGGCCGGCGATGAGATTGAGGACGTGCGGGGCGGGCCCGAGCCGGAAGCGCCGGTGCTGTTCCAGCAAAAACCCCGTCGCGACAAGGCCGTTGACCAGATCCTGTACAGAACTCGCCGGCGCCCCGACCGTCCGCGCCAACTCGGCCACCGTCACCCCACCCGGCGCCCGCGCGGCCGTCTCCAAGACCCACGCGACCCGGTCCACCGTACGGTGATGCTGCCGACGGCCGTTCCCGCTCATCCCACCCCACCTCGCCCTGCTTGTGCGCCGCCGGCCGCTCGCGCTGCGCCGGTAGGCGCACGACCCCGGCAGCGTGTGCCGCACGTGCGGATGCCTCCGCCGTCTCGCCGGCGGGGCGCTCCGTCGCAGTTTTGCTCCGCTTCTGTCCTTGGACAGTGAAGTTAGTCGATGGTGGCTTCGGGCTGGATGCCGAGTTCGTGCGTGCTGTAGCCGCCGAACCGGTTGATGTGCTCGGTCAGGTACGGCGAGACGCGGGCCCGGTCCTCGGGGTCGATCTCCCAGCCCTCCTCCAGGAGTTGCCGATCTCCGCGATGTCCAGGGCATGGTGAAGAATGACCGCGTTCGTGAGCAGTGCGTTGAACTTCATCGCCTTCTCCTGCTCGGCCGGATCGCTGTCGGCAATGACCCCGCGGTTGCCGAACCCGACCCACTGGGAGAACCGGTTGAGCGACTCGACCTTGTTCGTCGCCGCCGTCACCCGCCGCCGCAGCGGCGCGTCCGAGGGGCGCCGATCACGAGCCGGCGACGGACCAGCACCCCTTCTGAGGGACCGATAGCAGTGGATCCTGGGTCGACGCGGTGCAACTCAAGCCGGGGATGCACCTGCGTAACAGCGCAGGGAAGTCGGTGCGGAGAGGCGCCACCAGCACATGGCTCACCTCCCACCATGAGGTTCGAAACCTCACCGTTGCCGACCTGCACACCTATTATGCGATCACTGGCGGCACGTAAGGAACGTTCTGCGGCGCCGATCGCCAGGCATTGACGGAGTGGGATAAGGCCACATTCAAGTCGACGGAAGGAAGCGCCATCTACCACCTCGACAAGCACGGTAAGGGGAGAACCTTCGCCGAGTAAACCGAGGAAGCGAAGGATCCGTGGGATAAAACCGATCGAGGAACCGCATTCCATGGAAGCTGGAAAACGGCAGTGTGGGATGGAAAATCTGTGGTGATTGGTGCAGCGGTGAAAGGATATCTACTAAAGATGGAAAGATTGCGACCTGGCATGATTGAAGATTCTGACTTCAGGCGAACATTCGAAGCATTTCGGGCTATGCCTTACCCCTCTCGCCCGCAATCAGAGGAATTTCAAGATTGGGGATCGAAGCTGCTGTCACTCGATTCTCACATCGCAGGATACGCAACTCGTGTCCGCGATGGCGATATGACCGCTTCGGATATTCCGAACCTCCAGGAACTCGCCTGCGAGGCAAAGGATCTCCAAAGATCGCTAGCTTCAGTCCCTGCCCCGACTAGTCGCGATTCTCGCCTCAGGGAGGAGTACCAGCTTTACGTAGAGACATTGGAGAGTATGATGCGAGAGCTCCTTCGGCTCGCCGCCGATTAATTACGCAGCGCACCAGTATTCGGGGCGTGTTTATGCTGCCGCATCAGTGTCATGCGGTCGATGGCTCGGAGTTGGCCTATTCAGTGGGTGGCTGCAGGAACCTGCGGCCTCCCACGATTTTATCCGGTGTTCTCGCTGCCCGTAGACGGAACTGTGCTACGTCGGATCTCTGAGTGCTGAGTGCTGAGTGCTGAGTGCAGGGGTGCAACGGCTCCCAATGCCCGCAGGGCATGGAGACCGCGAGGGTCAGGCGGAGACGGCTGGCGTCAACGGTGGCCGCAACGGTGCGGAGGCATGGGCTCGAACCGCTTCGCGAACGATGGAGTCCCTTTCGGTCTCGGAGTGGTCCACGCTGAACCAGCAGGTCACCTGAGGCAGTTGATGCCGCACTCGCCTCCGTGCCATGGGTGGTGTATTGGCGGGTTTGTTGCCGAGGTCATGAAGGGGTGAGCGGAAGCTCGTAGTCCATGGTGCGTGCGGTGATGCGCAGTCCGGCCAGCGGCAGTGCTTGGCGTACCGCGGCGTCGTCGAATTCCCAGATGGTCAGTTCGGTGACCTCGGGGTGGTCGCGCCGCAGGCGTGTGACGAGTTCCGCGATGAGCGCGGCGAGCGCGCGCGGCTCGGCGTTCTCGTGGCGGATCGACTCCCCGGCATTGATGTGGGCCGCGTGCCCGTCGATGACGGCCGAGACTTCTGCGTCCGCCGTCGCCAGTGTGAGGTGCGCGGGCAGTTGGTGGACTTGCACATCGGGCAGCCCAGCCGGGGGCTGCCATGTGGCCGGCTCGGTGCTCCAGTTACGGGCGTATTCGCCGTGTCCGTGCGCGTTCAGCGCGGTCGCCGCCAGGCCGTCGGGTCCGGTGTCCTGACCGACCCACCGCAGGGTGCGGTAGCCGGCGGCGCGGGCCTCGACCGCGGCCCGGCGGTACAGGCCCGTGACCATCTCGAACTCCTCGGCGGTCGGCGGGAGCAGGTCGTAGTAGCCGGTTTTGAGGCGGCGGACCTCGCGTGGCACGTACATTGCCTGCACTCGCGCAACCCGCTCGTGGTCCGGGTCCTCGTGTACCCATGCCCAACCCAGCAGCGCCCCGTCGCGGCGGGCCGCGACCGCGCCGATGGTACGGGGCCGGCCCTGGCCGCCGGTTGGCTCGGGCTCGTCGTCCGCCGTGTAGGGAGGCTCGCCGGCCGCCGCGTGCATTTCTCCGATCACGTGCTCGTCCGCGTCCGGCCGGCCGTCCCACTCAAAGAACAGTTCGGAATTCATGTCCGAAGGGTACGACTGCACGACCGACGGACCGCGAGAATCGTCGCAGCCGACTCGGCCGCCTTCGTCACAGCTCCGTGCCTGACTGGCGCATCCCCCGAAGCCGATCATGGTTTGCGATCCTTTTCCTATGGGTCGTGGCGACTTGATGGTCGCTCAGTGGACGTTTTTGGAACCGTTGTTGCCGGTCGGGAAGAAGCCGGGGAGGCCGCCGAAGTGGACGAAACGCCAGCTCATCGACGGGATACGGTGGCGCACGCGGGCCGGGGTGCCGTGGCGGGATGTGCCCGCGCGGTACGGCGGCTGGCAGGCCGTGCACGGGCTTGTTCCGTGGCAGCGGGACGGCACGTGGAAGCGGATCCTTGCGGACGTGCAGGCCGACGCGGACGCGAAGGGACTGATCGACTGGGATGTCCCGGTGGACTCCAGCCTCGCCCGGGCCCACCAGCACGCCGCAGGGGCCCGGAAAAGGGTGGCCTTCAGAAGGGGCCCCGGGTGGTGTCGAAACCGAGCCGGACCATCACGGGCTCGGACGCTCGCGCTCTTTGGGGTGAAACCGACCCGAACTCGGCTACCGCGTCACCCTCGACCCGATGGACGCCGCTGGATGAACGAGCATGGCCGAAGCCCGGCGGAGACGACTCCGACCGGGCCCACACCCCTGCCCAAGAGAGCACCCACCTGCAGTTATTTACGCGTCAGAGTGACGACGAAAACGACACCACGTTCACGACGCCCCCGGCGGCCTGACGGCCACCGGGGGCGTTTCACCTTGCTCCGTCGACAACCAGCACGTCACCTTCATACACATCCTCAGCGTCGCTCAACAACGCCCTGTACGAGGCGTTGCCCTGGGTAGTAGCGGAACTTCCTGGATGGTCTCGCGAGCGGCAGACGGGCGGTTCCTCCGACGTCTTCGAGCGTCCGGACGGTGTTGGCCTTCCCGAGTGGGTCTGGGCGCTCCGATTCGGGCGTTCGATTCGCTGGGCGATATGCATCCGAACCTGGCCACAGCTGTGTTCAGATGGGTGCGTGCGTTTGTTTTCCGCCTCGACGATGTGGCGTAGAGCGCTCTACTACGGCTGTTCTGAAATGTCGGGGGCGGGTGTGGCGGAATGCTTGATCTCCTCGCGGAGGATGTCGCCGTGGCCGGCGTGACGCGCGAAGTCCTCCATGATGAGCAGGTAGATAAACCGCAGGTTGACGTCGCCGAGGTCGGGGTGTGTTGTGGTGTAGTCGAGGTCGAAGTCGGCGGCGATCACGCGCGAGCGTTCGCTGGCGCGCTCGAATTCGGCGATCACGTCGGCCAGGGTTTCGTTGTCGTCGACGATGAAACTGGCGTCGCCCGCCGTCGTGCCGCCATCACATGCGCTCTTGGGCAGGCTCGCCAGGACGTGCTGGAACCAGATCCGTTCAGCGACTGCGGCGTGCTTAAGCAACCCGATCGGGGTGGTCGGCGACGCAACGAGGCGGCGGCGGGCCTCTGCTTCGGACAGACCGCGCACCGTGTTGATTAGCTCGGCCCGGTTTCGGTCGAGCATGCTCTCAAGTAAACGGCGTTCAGCGCCGGTGGTGATTCGTGGTACCGACCATGTCATTGTCGGCTCGACTCTGTTCGTGGGGATGGATCTGCCTGTGGTACTTCTGGTTTCGATTGTCGACGCCCCGTTTCAGCAGGGGCAGAAGACCGCGTTGCGCCGTGACAGGCGTGTGATCGACGTTCTGGCGTCCTCGTCAGCCGCCTGACGTTAGAGGGTGATTTTCTCGTGCTGGGCGGCCAGGCGTGCGATGGCTTGTGCGCAAAAGTCGCCGCCGTCAGCGGCCTTCTTCGGCTTTTTCACGGCCCGGCCGCCGCGATGGGCTCGACAAGGTCGCCCATGGTGCAGTCGAGGACGTCGAGCAGGGCCAGTGTCGCACCCATGGCCGACCTGTAGGAACGTCGTCGCGACCACTTTCGCGACGCAGGCTGCGGGCTGTGTTGCACTGAACTACGTCACCTGTGAGGTGGATCATACTCATTGGAGTGCCTCAACTACCGCTTCCGATCACGGTGGTTCGCGGAGCGGGCAGTCGGCTTGTCCCGGCGACGGACTCGCGAAGCCGGACGATCTCCTCGTGCTGGGCGAAGAGCCGGGCCAGGGCCTGGCCGCGGAAGTCGGTGAGCTCGTCGACCTCCTGCTCCGACCGGGCCAGCCGTTCCCGGAGCTCGGCGATCTCTTCCTTGAGGCGGGCGATCTGATCCTCGCGAGGTCGGGGATCTCGCCGGCGTCTTGCAGCGCCTGGAGCCGTCGTTCGAACTCGACGCGGAGGTGAGCGTAAGGGCGGGTGCCGTAGAACGCGGTGCAGTCGACGGCGGCTTCGCTGGCGAGAGTCTTGATGTCGCACTTTCCGCCGGGCGGCAACTCGCCGCGGACGAGCCGGTCCATGGCGGCTCGCACGCGGTCTCGTTCTCAAGTCCGCTGGGCTGCGGAGATTCTCATGCGGACTCCTCATCCGTGCTGCTAGCGGCATCGATCTCGGCGATGACGCGGAGAGCCCGGTCGTAGTCGGCCTGGAGCCGGGTGCGTTCGGTCTTGCGTGTGGTGCCGAGCTGACCGAGGCCCGGCGAGCCGGCTTGCTCTACGAGTTCCTGGGCCGCCGTCCCGGGGCAGGTCGTGTCCTGATGCGCGCGGGCGATAGCGCTGCGTGGCGTCGGCCAAGGCGCCGCGGCTGCACCCTGCGATCGGGAGCCAGGTGAGGGCTTCGCCGCTGCCGCCATGGAGGTCGGCGTATCCCGACCGCTACCGGGTCACCGGACGACATACCCGTCCCACAGTGGGCCGCCGGCCAGGTCCAATACCTCTGTCACGACCCTGGCGAAGACCTCCGTGTCCCCGGCGATCGCCTGTGCGGCGGTTTCGGACAACGCGCGGTGCACTCCTGGGTTGGCTGCCGCCAGCCGCCTCGACAACCATTTGCCTCCGCCAAGCCAGTGGCCGCCGACGAGGAGAACCAGCTCGGAGGCACGCTGCAACATGTGCGAAACCAAGTACACCCGCTCTGCAGAGTCCGTGCAGCCTCGCAGGTCATCAAGCAGGTCGGTCAGGAAAAACCGCTGGTACTCGCGCTCGCTGTCCGAGAGCGGTGGCGGGCCCGCGGCCAGACGTTCTCGCGCCTCGTTCTGGAGTGAAGTGCCCAGCCCATCCGCGTCGACCAGGAGCATGCCGTCGGCGCACATGGAGAGCAGCGGTGAACTCCGCTTCGCGGTCTCCTGGTCGGCGTAGGTGTGCCAGACGGCTTCTGTTTGTACGAACAGCTCCACTGGCCAGCCGCGGTACACCAGGCTCTCTCGACTGGGGGCGGGCGGCCCGTCCAAGAGGACCACGATGTCCAGATCGGATGTGGGCGTGCGGCGGTCGGTCAGCACGCTGCCGGCGAGGAAGGCCGCCCGGGCGGTAGGAAACCGGTCCTGCACCAGTGCGCGGGCGGTGAACACGGGGTCATCCATGATCGCAGCGTACGTGTCGACGTCGATTCCGCAGAGGGTGGGTGCACCGCACCACAGCGGGTGCTCTTGAGCCGCGGATGTTGACGCCTCGCCTGGGGCGTCGTGCGCAGTGAGGCGTATGCGAACGACCTGGGGCGATGCCCGGTGTCATGCCTCCGCAGCTGGGCATCGGAGGCGGTCGGCCGCCGTGGTCCGACAGGACTGGCTACCGCGAGCGCCATGCGGTCGAGTGCGATCAACCGCCTCAGAGGCCGCCGGGCAGGATGACGCACCCCACATGAGTTCCTCGTTCAACCTTTTTTCGCCATCCTCTACAGCCCGGGCCGACATCGGTCACCCCGCATCCGGGCCGAGCGAAAAGGGCGGCGCGAGCGCCGTGTCGAACCAGGTCGGAACCCCCGTGCGTCGAGACTCCACCGCGCCGGACATGTGGCCGACCGGGGCGCACGCGCGCCCCCCGTCATCCACTGCCGCCCGCGCTGACCAGCGGGGCGAGTGGTCGGCGCCTCCAGGCCGTGAATGTGACCCAAAGTTATTTAACGTTCAATCTGCTTGGGTGGCATGCTGGTCAGGGCCTCGACGATCACTCACGGCGTCCGGACCAACATCCCCACTACATAACGGAGATGACCTGATATGACGCACGCCCTGCCCCTCCGCCTCCACCACCACGCCTGGATCACCGACGACCAGGAAGCTAACCGACGCTTCTACGAGGAAGTGATCGGCCTGCCCCTGGTGGCCACGTGGACCGAGCGCGAGGTGATGTCCGGGGCCGAGCGCGCCTACAGTCACACCCTCTACGGCTTGGCCGACGGCAGCGCCCTCGCCTTCTTCCAGTTCGCCGACGCCAGGGACCAGGAGGAGTTCAGAACCAGCATCAACTCAACTCCCCTGCGCCACATCGCCTTCAAGGTCGAGGCCGAGACGCAGGAGGCCATACTCAAGCGCATCAACGCGGCCGACTGCGCGGAGGCGAACGCCCACGTGATGGACCACGGCTTCTGCGTCTCGCTGTACCTCACGGACCCCAACGGGCTGATATTGGAGTTCGCCGTCGACCACCCCGACGTGGACAAGATCGACGCCGAGCAGCGCGCCACCGCACACGCCGACCTCGCCCGCTGGCTCGCCGGAGACCACACCAGCAACAACCGCTGGCGCTGACCGCAACACCGGGCGTCGGCCGAACTGGCCTCCCGTGGGCCGACTTCGGCCCGGCGGCGGCGCGTAACTCTGGCAGGTGAGAGCGCATCATTTCGGTACGACTCCCACTCGGCGTTCGTCCCGCACTGCCGAACCGACATGTACGCCAAAGTGTATGGATCGCCAGCGATACTCAGGTGTCCTGCGGATACCAGCGCAGTTCCACGGTGTTGCCGTCCGGGTCCTGCACGTAGAGGGAGATGGCGGTGCCGCGGGCACCGTAGCGCTTGCCGGGACCGTCCAGCACGGTGAAGACGCCGGAATCGATGACCTGTTGCCAGTCGAGCGGATCGACCACCAAGCAGATGTGGTCGACGTTGGAGCCCTGCGGTCGCTCGTCGGACGCCTTGACGAGGTCGATGATGGTGCTGGGACTCACCCGCACGGATGGGAAGGGGGCTTTGCCGGTCTTCCACTCCTCCACTCGCACCGGTTCCAGCCCCAGTGGGCCGGTGTAGAAGTCGAGTGAGCGCTCGATGTCGGCGACGTTGAGGACGAGGTGGTCGAAAGCGATCACGCGCATAGGTGTCTCCGCTGGGTCGGGCGCCGAGCCGGCGCCGGTGGTGGTACGACGGTGCCGACGGTCCCGGACTGTGCGATCCGGGTCGGTGACTGGTTGCTGACTGCCGTGGTCCGTCGTTGTCTTCAGCATCGTCGAGCAGGCATCCATCGGTCCAACACATGCTTGTCATCGATATCCATCGCGTTTCATCATGGACCGATGGATCTGCAGCAGATGCGTTACGTCGTCGCGGTGGCGGAGACCGCGAGCTTCACCCGCGCCGCCGAGCGGTGCCACGTCGTCCAGTCCGCGCTCAGCCACCAAGTGGCCCGGTTGGAGAAGGAACTGGGTGCCCGGCTGTTCGAGCGGACCAGCCGCCGGGTGCGGCTGACCACCGCCGGGGAGGCGTTCTTGCCCGCTGCCCGCCGGGCCTTGGAAGCGGCCGAGCGGGCTCGTGCGGACGTAGCCGCGGTCACCGGCGAGATTCGGGGCAAGCTGACCGTGGGATCGATTCCCGCCGTGGGGGCCGTGGACCTCCCCGCGGTGCTACGGGACTTCCGTCGGCGTTACCCCCAGGTGCGGATCAGTCTGCGGGCCGGCTCCAGTGAGCAGCTCATTGAGCGGGTGCGCGAGGGTCAATTGGATGCGGCGTTGCTCGGCGTACAACCCGGATTCGCGCCGCACGGCGTCCACGACCGGGAACTCGCCCACGCGCAGCACGTCGCCGTTCTCGCCCCGGACCACCCACTGGCCACACGACACGAGGTGGACATCCGCCTCCTGGCCGAGGAGGTGTTCGTGGACTTCGCCGACGGCAGCGCCGCCCGCGCCCAGTCGGACCAGGCGTTCGCGGCCGCGGGCCTGCGGCGTGAGGTCGCCTTCGAGGTGTCCGGGGTCGAACTCATGGCCCCCATGGTCCGCCATGGGCTGGGCATCGCCCTGCTGCCCGCGACGTTCGTCGCCGAACTCCACGGCCTGCGGGCTGTGCCGGTCACCAACGGGCCTGTACGGGTGGAACGCCTCGTCTGGGGCCAGTTCCCCCCATCACCCGCCGCCTCCGCCTTCCTCGCACTGCTAGGCGTCGGCACACAGCCCTCGGCCGCATGACCGCCTGGGGCCGTTCGACACATCGCCGCTGAGCCCGTCGCACCGCCCGCCCGACGGCTGGCTGCCCCCTCATCTCTGAAACTGCCGCCGGCAGTCCTGCTTACACAGCTCCCGCTCGAACGGGCATGCGCCTGCTGACTATGAGCCGCGCCCCTTGCAGGGCCTTTCACGGTGACCACCGCGCTGTACGGACCAGCGGGGCCGTTCGGCCCTACGGCCCGAAAGCACGTCGGTAGGAGGCTAGAGACGGGAGTGAAGGAAGGCCGCCGTGAACGCGCCAGACCCTCAGGTCGAGCGACTGATCAACGAGTTCTTCAACGCGGGCCTCGCGCTGCGGGAGGAAGCCTGCGCGCGCTGGCGCACCCGACGGGAACTCGATGCGGTCACGGTGCTGTTGATCCGGTCCTGGTCCGCCAACCGTGCCCTTGCGGCCTTCGAACCGGCTTCCGCATCCCGGCGGTCACAGTTGGTAGCCGACCACGAGAGGCTGAATCGATGGCTCGCATCGGCGCGACCTGGGACCAGCCCCTCTCGCCCCGGCCCGCCGGGCGGGCCCTGAACAAGGCGGAGAGTTCGCTGAGCCAGGGCGTCGCCGGCGCGATGCCACCCCGCCACGCTTGAGCTGCTCGTCATCTCACCACCTATGCCGACGCCACCACGCAGGTGCGGGTACTTGCTGCGTCCGGTGTGGCACCAGCCAGACGGGCCGATGTTCATGGACGCGGTGTGGTGTTCCGCGTGAGCTGGTTCCGCTTCGACGGACACGTCGGTGTGGTGCTGGTTAGGGGTGAGCTCGGGATGCCAGCGCCGTCTCGGCTTCCTTGCTGTCCAAGAGTAGGCCGAACTCCTCGAACGCGATTGTTTGGACCTCTGCTACTGTCGGTGGCAGGCCACCCTTGCCCCGGTGGGCGTGGGCGAGTTCGGCTGCGGCGCGGGCCAGCACTCGCGAGCGCGAGCTCGGTGGTAGGTCGTCGGTGAAGGCAGCCAGCACCTGTCGCCACAGCCCGCTCACCGCTTCTGGTCCTGGTGGCTGTGTGGCAGGTCGTGAACCATCCATGGCCTCTTCCGGTGAGACCGGTATACCCCGTGCGGGCGTCTCTCCACGCACGTGCATCAAGCGCCGGGGCTCTTGAACGCTGCTGCGAACATAGAGGCCCTGCCGAAAGGGGCGGGGGTGTACCGACCTGTACTGTCCGCCTGGCCGCTGAACGGCCGGGCGACTCCGTGAAATGGCCTAACGGGAAAGGGGGTTGGCGACGCCTTTGATCCTGCGTAGGGCTGGATCGCAGAGCGGGGACGCTCGTTCGTGATCGCGGAAGTGAGCAAGCACTGCGTATGGGATGGGAATTGAGCGGACTTGATCGAGGTGGCGGATTCTTCATCTGCGACGGTGACAGTGCGGTGGCCCGTCGGCATGATGCCGGCCCATGAAGATCTCAGCCAGCCCTATCCGCATCGTCCACGACGCCCAGAACCGGCAGCTCCTGCCCGGTGCACTGGCCTACTTCGAGGGCGACGGTCCCTCGAAGGACACGGCCGTCAACCGCCTCGTTGAAGGGCTCGGCGTCACCTTCGACCTCTTCTGGAAGGTGTACGGGCGCAACTCCCTTGACGGCAAAGGGCTCCGGCTGGCTGCCACCGTCCACTACGGCAAAGACCTCCCGAACGCTTTCTGGGATACCGAGCACCAACGGGTGGTCGTGGGGGACGGCGACGGGACGTTCTACCGGAACGTCAGCAGGTCGATCGAGATCATCGGCCACCATCTCACCATGGGCGTCATCGAGCACACCGCCAGACTGGAGTTCACCGGCCAGGCCGGAGCCCTCGCACTCTCCCTCGCAGACGTCTTCGGCTCGCTCGTCAAGCAGCGCTCCCTCGGACAGAGGGCCGACCAGGCCGATTGGCTCATGGGCGCGGACGCGACCGGCCCCGCCTTCGGGCACGGCGCCCTGCGCTCCCTGAAGGCCCCCGGCACCGCCTACAACGGCGACAACGTCGGCACGGACTTACAGGTGGCCGCGATGAAGGACTACGTCCACACCCGCGAAGACAAGGCGGGAGTCCTCATCAACTCCGGCATCCCCGCACACACCTTCTACCTGGTAGCCACGGCGCTCGGCGGCCACGCCTGGGAACGCGCAGGCCAGATCTGGTACGACGCGCTCACCAGCGGCCAGCTTCAACAACAAGCACAATTCAGCGACTTCGCCCGCCTGACCGTCACCGCCGCCCGCGACCGCTACGGCCAAGGCGAGGAAGAACAGGCCGTCCTCGACGCCTGGGCCCAAGTACAGGTGCCCACAACCACCTGAGTTAAGACGAGGACTGGGGTGAGTGAACTAGCCAGGTGCTCAGGCGCGGGCGGTGGACGGCCACCTGAACCTGCTCGCGCCGAACTGCCCCACCTGGTGATCGTGCTGCTGGAGCTCTCCGCGGACGACAAGGCATCGCGAGGTGCGCGTGAGCGCTGAGCATGGCCACCCGCAAAACCGCCCCGGCCAAGGGCTGCAACAAGATGCGCACCTGGCCGTCCGGCGAGAGAAGAACAGCCGCCAACGCAGTGCCACTCCCGGCATCGCCTACGACACTGATATGCGCTACCCAGGGCTTCCGGGGCGGGTGTTGAGCCGGTCCTCCATCGTTAGGAGGTCTTCGGCGGTGTGGGTGACCCGGTCGGTGCCCCGGAGCAGGTACTTACACGGCCGCCCCTTCATGTCCTCGTGCGTGCCGCCGCCATGCCCGGGTGAGCAACGAAGCGCCGCTGCGGAAGAGTGAGGCGTGCTGGCCGTGGCAGGCGATTCCGGAGCCCTGTTGCCAGGTTCAGCGTCATCCGTGCGGTATCGGGAGCGTCGTGTGGGGCTTGGGTAAGGCATTTGCGGATCCGTCGTTTCGGCCATGACCGTCGGCGCCCTGACTGGACTGTGTGTGGCAGCGGGTGCGTCTCTATCGAGGTCCTTTGGCTCTTTCTGTGTACAGGCTTGGGAGTCTCTTCACCGAGGAGAAGTGGTTTGTCATCCCGGTGTCCTCTTCTGACTCAAGGAATGTCGTCGACCTGGTGTTTCCGGGTGGCGCCGCTGTGCGGGGTAGTCGACCGCGATCGTTGTTTCTCTGTGGCTTTCCTGTTGCTTTCCTGTGGCCGATAGTCGGCTCTTACTTGAGGCGCGCTATTTTCGGCCAGTACAGGGAAAAAGTTCGACTTGCTTGCTCTTGAATCCGCTGGTGCAGGGGCTTTTGGGGAACGCGAAACGCAAGTTTCGACGATGGGAATAGGCCGTTCGCTGCCAAGTGATGCTGACGATTCTTCCAAGTTTCGCCAAGTGTCGTTGACGTTCGGATGTGAGGATTTCTAGGGTCAAGGTGTCCCGTCAGAGGATGATTCGAGCAAGGGATGCTTCCGGTAAGGAAGGTGTTCCTCGCGGGATCTCGGTTTCCCCTATGACAAGGGAGATGGCGTGCCGTGGATTTAGCGATGTCCGTTGAGGGTCGGGAGAGGTTTCTTTCCGACCTTCACGTAGGCGTCCTGGGGGTGGACGACTCCCGTGGTGTGAGGTCTTCGTTGCTGGTGCCGGTGTGGTACGGCTACCAGCCGGGCGGTGAAGTGATCGTGCAGACCGCTCGGAAATCGGTGAAGGCTCAGCTGCTTCTGGAGGCGAAGCGGTTCAGTCTGTGTGTGCAGAAGGAGGTGCCTCCCTACCAGTACGTGAGCGTGGAGGGCCCCGTGGTGGCCGTTGAGGACCCGCTACCGCCGGACGCGCACGAGATGTTGGCCCGCCGCTACCTGGATTCGGAGACAGCCGCGGCGTACTTGGTGGCCAATAGTCACCAGCTCCGCGAGGACATTCTCTTCCGCATGCGCCCGCAACACTGGCGTACGGCCGACTTCGCCGCCTTCGCCGCGCAATTCAGCTAACCACTACCGGCCGATTCTCGGCCGGAGCGGGGTCGCCTCGGTGGGTCCCGCACACAGAGGGAGGGGACAGTTCGATGACGATCGGCGTTTTGAGTGAACCCGTGACGACATGGAATTCGGTCACCGTGCCGTATCCGCGGGAGGGTTCCCTGCATGAATTGTTCGACAGGCAAGCGGTGTCACGCCCACGCGCGCAGGCCGCGGTTCACCACGAACGCACTCTGAGCTACCGCGAACTCAAATGCGGCTCTGATGCGTTGGCGGCCAGGCTGTATGAGGCTGGGGTGCGGCACGGAGACACCGTCGGCGTCTTGGGGGGCCGCTCGCTGGAAGCGCTGGTCGCGTTCTTGGGGGTCCTCAAGGCAGGCGCCGCTTACGTCCCCCTGGACCATTCCACTCCATCCCGGCGCCTTCAGGCCATGGTCGACGACGCGGGAGTGCACACGGTCGTGACCCTGCCCGGCACCGTGTGCCGGCTCCGACGCGTACGCACCCGTCTCGACCTGGTCGCCGCCCAGCCCGCCTCGTGTTCCCGGCCGCCGCTGCCCAGCGTGAGTGGGACGGACTGTGCCTACGTCATGTTCACCTCCGGTTCGACCGGTCGACCCAAGCCTGTGGCCATCCCGCACCGCGGTGTGATCCGGCTTGCTGCCTCTGACCTCGTCACTCAGCGCCCCCGTCCTGGTGACCGGGTTCTGCACGCCTACGGCCTGTCCTCGGACGCCTCCACCATCGAGATCTGGGCCCCCTTGCTCAGCGGTGCCAGCCTTGTCCTGGTGGACAGGCAAGAGCTGCTCTCACCCGCCGTGCTCGAAGAGCGGCTCGTCTGTGAGCGTGTCACCATCGCCTACCTCACGACCGGCGTCTTCCACTACATTGCGCGCACCAGGCCAAAGACGCTGCGTACCTTGCGGTTCGCCTCTGCCGGGGGAGAGGCCATGGACCCGGACTTGGCCCGGGCCGTACTGCACGCCTGCCCGGACACGAGTGTGGTCAACTTCTACGGGCCCACGGAGAACAGCGTGGTGTCCACCGCACACCTGGTGCGCGATGTGCCTGTGGGGGCTACGGCCGTGCCGATCGGCCGGCCGCTTGAGCATTCCACCTGCTGCGTTCTGCGGGATGACGGCAGGCCCGCGCTGGTGGGGGAGGAGGGCGAGCTGTTCGTGGGTGGGGATGGTCTGGCTTTGGGGTATCTCGGCGACCCGGAGCTGACGTCCGCACGCTTCGTGGAGAGCCCGCTTGTGCCGGGGGATCACATGTATCGCACCGGCGACCGGGCCGTTTGGCGCGAGGACGGCGAACTGGAATACCGGGCTCGGGCGGACCGCCAGATCAAGCTGCGTGGACACCGCATCGAGCTGGACGAGATCGAGGCGCGCCTGAGGGCGGACGAGCGAGTCGGCGAGGCCGCCGTGGAGTTGGAGGGGGACCTCCTGGTCGGCTACGTCACCCCCGCCCGCGCCGGGCAGACCATCCCCCTCGACCACGTCCGCAAGGAGCTTGCCGCCTGGCTGCCGGCTTCGGCGGTCCCTGCGCACCTGATGCAACTCGCCGTCTTCCCGGTCACCTCCGCGGGCAAGGTCGACCGGCACCAGCTGCGTGAGATGACGGGGATGGCCGAGCCCCGGCCACAGTCCAAGGAGAGGGATCAGAGCACCGGTACCCGGCGCATTGTGGCCGACATCTGGCAGATGGTCCTGGGCGTGCGCCCCGATGCACAGGAGGATTTCTTCGCATTGGGCGGTGACTCACTGCTGGCCGCCGAGGCGGTCAACCGCACCCTGGCCGCGTTCGGCATCGACGCCCGGCACGGCAGCGCTCTGGTCCAAAGCCTGCTTCAGGACCCCACGTTGGGCGGCTTCGCCGCCGCCGTCGACGCCGCTGCCCAAGACCGCGCGACGTTTCCCGCCACGCCCGCGGTGGACTTCCGGGCCGAAGCGCGACTGGGCTTCATTCTCCCCCAGTGGCAAGGGGCCTCCCCCAACTGGCAGTTGCCGCGCAACGTCCTGCTGACCGGAGCTTCGGGGTTCGTCGGGGCGTTCCTCCTGGACCGGCTGCTGCGGACCACTCGCGCCCGTATCCATTGCCCGGTGCGCAGTCGCGACCGCGCCCACGCCTGGCGCCGAGTGTCGTCCAACCTGGACCGCTACGGCCTTGCCCGGCCTGCCGCGGACCGTCTGGTGTGCTTTCCCGCCGATCTCGCCGAACCCGGCTTCGGCCTGGGCGACGGCCACTTCGACGAACTCGCCGACACCCTTGATCTCGTGTTCCACTCCGCGGCGCAGGTCAACTTCCTCTACCCCTACACCGCTCTGCGGCGGGCCAACGTCGCTGCCACCAAAGAACTCATTCGGCTGGCCGGCGTGCGCGGCGTACCGGTGCACTTCCTGTCCACCATCGCCGTGGTGGCCGGCTTTGGGACCGCCGGGGTCCGTCACGTCGACGAGCACCTGCCTTTGGATCACGCAGACCGGCTGACCATGGGATACGCCGAGAGCAAGTGGGTAGCCGAACAGAGCCTGCACAACGCGGCCAACCAGGGCCTGCCCGTGGCGATATACCGCCCCTACGAGATCACCGGCGACCGACACACCGGAGCCTGCAACACCGAGACCGCGATCTGCTCACTGTTCAAAACCATCGCCGAGACCGGACTGGCACCCGACATCCCCCTGCCGATGGACTTCGTCCCCGTGGACTACCTCGCCGACGCGATCTGTCGGATAGCCCTCGGACACCGGGCGACGAACCGCACCTACCACCTCACCAACCCTCGCCCAGCACACCTACAGGACATGCTCGACCGGATGCGCGCGGCCGGACACTCCATCCGCCAACTCCCCTACAAAGAATGGGTCGACGAACTCCTCCGCCACGTCGCCCAGCACCCCACGAGCGCCACAGCCCCGTTCGTGTCCCTGTGCGTGGACCGCAGCAACAAGGCCGACATGTCCGTCAAGGAAATGTTCTTCGAGGGCACCTTCCCCACCCTGGGACGCGCCAACGTCGAACGCTTCACCGGCGACCTGAGCTGCCCGCCCGTCGACACGCGGCTGCTGGACCGCTACCTCGACTACTTCTACGCCACCGGCTACCTCAACCGACCCCGCCCGGTCTCCTCCGCCGCTCCTGTCCCCACCGCAACGCAAAGGCACTGAACGCATGGCCTCGCCGTCGCCGAGCGCTGGGGACAACGAGCCCGACGGGAAGCTCATAGCGTTCCCCTTCCCACCTTCGGGAAGTATGGGTCCGCCCGAGGAGTACGCGCGGCTGCGCCGGGAGTGCCCGTTGGTCAGGGTCCGGATGCCGATGGATGCCAGTGCCTGGTACGTCACCCGCCATGCCGACGTCCGCGCACTCCTGGCCGACCCCCGACTGACCCGGCCTACCATCAACGACTGGCCAACGCGCCCTGACGAGGACGCCGGCCGCGGCCCCGCCCTGACCACGATGGCGGAACTGGATGGACCACGGCACACCGCCCTGCGCCAAGCCCTGGCGCCGATGTTCAGCGCCAGAGCCGTGCGAAACCGCCTTCCGCGCCTGCGCGAACTCGCAGAGCAACTACTGGAGTCCTTCCACCAAGGCGGACGTCCCGGCGATCTCGTCGCCGGCTTCACCGCCCCCTTCCCCCTGCTGGTGATGTGCGACCTGGTGGGCATCCCCTACGAACCCCGGCATCGCTTCCTGCCGGTCCTGGAGGAGGCCCTCAGCGCAATGGTCAGCGCCCAGGAGGGGAAACGGGTCACGGAGTTGCTGCGCGCGTACGTGGCCGAGAAGATCGAGCACAAGAGTCGCCTACCCGCCGACGACGTCCTGTCGCTCCTGATCCAGCAGTGCGCGGCCGGCGCCCTGACCCACGAGGACGTCACCGCCTTCGGGCTCTCCGTGCTGACCGCCGGATTCGGCATCAGCGGCATCTTCCTGGCCAACTCGGTGCACACGCTGCTGAACTGGGGCGGTCAATACGAGCGGCTGCGCGACCACCGGAGCCTCTTGCCCAGTGCCGTTGAGGAGTTCCTGCGTTATATGCCGGTCATGAACGGCGTCGTTGTCCTCCAGGCCAACGAAGACCTCAGCCTGTACGGGCAGACCATCCGCAAGGGCGAGGCCGTCCTCCCCGTGATCGCCGCCGCCAACCGGGACGAGAGCGTCTTCACCGACGCCGAACGATTCGACGTGGGGCGCTCGGACAACCCCCACCTGGCGTTCGGCCGCGGCATCCACAACTGCGTCGGCTCCCACCTGGCCCGCGCCAAACTCACCGTAGCCCTCAAGGCACTCCTGGACTGCTTCCCCCACCTGCGCATCGCCGAGGGACACCAACCCACCTGGGACGACACCTCCCTCACCAAGTCTCCCCTCACCCTTCCGGTCACCTGGTGAACCCAGCCGTTGCCCACCCTCTCTGGGCCAACCGACGGCCCTGCACCCGGACGAGGAAGAAGCAGCCATGAACACCACACCGCCAACACGCCTCATCAACATGCCCCTGCCGACTCCGGGCAGCATGGGCCCGCCCCTGGAGTACGCGCGGTTGCGCCGGGAGTGCCCGTTGGCCAGGGTCCGGATGCCGATGGATGCCAGTGCCTGGTACGTCACCCGCCACGCCGACGTCCGCGCACTCCTGGCCGACCCCCGACTGACCCGGCCCACCATCAACGACTGGCCACCGCGCCCCCACCACGCGGCCAGCGACGGACCAGGACTGGTCACGATGATGGAACTCGACGGACCCCAACACACCGCCCTGCGCAGAGCCCTGGCAAAACCGTTCAGCAGGAGGGCCATCAAAGCCCGGATTCCCTCCCTCCGCCAGATCGCCAACCAACTCCTCGATGCCTTCACTGCCGAGAACAGTCCAGCGGACCTGGTCAGCGCATACCTCGAACCCTTCCCCCTGATGGTGATGTGCGAGCTGGTGGGCATCCCCTACCAGGACCGCGACCACTTCCTCCCCCTGGCCGACGCCGCCCTTGGCGCACTGATCACCCTTGACGAGGGACGAAGAGCAACCCAAAGCCTGCGAGAGTACATCTCCTGCCTGATCAGACGGAAACAGCGCACGCCCACCAACGACATCCTCACCACACTGATCCACGCACGTGACACCGGTGCCTTGAACGACGAAACCCTGATCAGCTTCGGCCTCTCCATGCTCGTCGCCGGATACCGCACCACCACCATGTTCCTGGCCAACACGGTGCTCACGCTGCTCCAGAAGCCCGGCCAATACGGACGCCTGCGCGACGACCGGAGCCTCTTGCCCAGTGCCGTTGAGGAGTTCCTGCGTTACATGCCGGTCATGAACGGCGTCGTCGTCCTCCAGGCCAACGAAGACCTCAGCCTGCACGGACAGACCATCCGCAAGGGCGAGGCCGTCCTCCCCGTGATCGCCGCCGCCAACCGCGACAACCACACCTTCGCCAACCCCGATCAACTCGACCTACGCAGAATCGACAACCCTCATCTGGCGTTCGGCCGCGGCACCCACAACTGCATCGGCTCCCACCTGGCCCGCGCCCAACTCACCGTAGCCCTCAAGGCACTCCTGGACCGCTTCCCCCACCTGCGCATCGCCGAGGGACACCAACCCACCTGGGACGACACCTCCCCCAGCAAATCACCACTGACACTCCCCGTCGTCTGGTGACGCCCCGGGCGAACACCAGACACAGCTCCAGAGCACCGCAAACGACCTACCAGAACACCCCCAGGAACTCCTCGACATAGACGTACCAGTTCGGCGATCGCACATCGAGGGGCGCTTGGGAAAGGAACGTTCGCGCCGCCCAACGAAGCAAAGCGGGTGAGTCGTTCATGCTGGTCTGCCCCAAATCGCCGCAGCGCCAGGGCCGATGGACCTCGTGGTGGAACGGCCGACCTTTCCTCCCTCTCACCCCGACGCCGGCCTTGCTCACCAACCAACGGCCGCCGTTCCCCTCTCATCGACTGACTTCGCCAGAGGTGGTCATGAACCTACTGCCCCGCTTTCGCTCAAGGCGTTCCAGGATTCCCGCCGGGCTGCGCATGCGGCCGGCGCTGTGAACGACATCGGCCACCTCACCCTCTGCACCGCCTCCGACCTCCCCCTCGACGACTACACCGACAGCCGCGCCACCGGATCGTTCATCCTCATCTCCCCCGCCGATGGTCAAACCCTCGCCGCGGGAATGGTCGGCACCCCACTGACGGGCCGGGAAAGCGACGTGGTGTCCCACCGATGAACCCCGAGAGAACAACCGCACCATCGCACCACACCGCACACCCGGCACCTGCCCGTCGAACGGGCCCAACATCCTGGCGTCGACCGTTGCCCGGCCTGGCACTCGCGGCGGCCACCGCTGCGCTCGCCACCGCCATCAGCACCCTCTCGCCGCTCCTGAGCGCCCCCATGGTCGGCATACTGCTCGGCATCGCCGGGGCCACCGTGCGGGCCCCAACCGAACGCTGGCGCCCCGGTCTGGCCCTGGCGGGTGGTCGCGGCCTGCGTGTGGCCGTCGTCTTCTTCGGCACGGGGCTGAGCCTGGGCAAGGTCGCCCGGCTCAGCTCCCGCGCCCTGCCCGTTCTGATCCTGATCCTGCTCACCGCCGCGGCGGCGACCTGGTTCTACGCCCGGCTGTTGAAGGTGGAGGGCAACGTCCGCACCCTCATCGGCGTCGGATCGGCGGTCTGCGGCACCTCCGCGATCAGCGCCGTCACCCCGCTGATCGCGGCCAGCCAGGCCGAGATCGCCTGCGCGGTCGGCTCGATCCTGCTCTTCAACACCGCAGCCGTCGTGCTGTTCCCGCTGCTCGGGCACCTGTTGGGGATGTCCCAGAACGCCTTCGGCCTGTGGAGCGGCACCGCCATCCACGACACCTCCTCCGTCGTCGCGGCAGCCTACGGCTACGGACACATCGCCGGGCAGACCGCACTGGTCACCAAGTTGACCCGGACCCTGGCCATCGTCCCGATCTGCCTGACGTTGGCGGTACACCGCAGCCCCGCCCCGGCCGACGGCACCACACAAGACACCAAACCCACGCGTCGCCGACCACCCCTCACCCGCCTGGTACCCCTCTTCCTCCTGGGGTTCCTCGCCGCCGTGACCATCAACTCCCTCGGCGCGATCCCGCACACCTGGCATCCGGCCCTGGCCGCAACCGCCAACTACCTGGCCGCACTTGCCCTCTCAGCCATCGGCCTGTCCTTGTGCCCCCGCGACATCCGTGCCGCCGGCGCCCGCCCCCTGCTCCTGACCGCACTGGTCTGGCTCACCATCGCCGCCCTCTCCCTACTCCTCTACCCCCTCACCCACCTCCTGTGACCGCAACGCCGCTCCGGGCTCCAACAACCATCGGGGCCCGGCCCCCCGCCACTCCCTGCGACCAGGACAAGGAAGACACCCGTGAGCGACGTCCGCAACGTGATCATCATCGGCTCCGGGCCCGCGGGCTACACCGCAGCGCTCTACACCGCCCGCGCATCCCTCAAGCCCCTGGTCTTCGAAGGCGCCGTCACCGCCGGCGGCGCCCTGATGAACACCACCGACGTGGAGAACTTCCCCGGCTTCCGCGACGGCATCATGGGCCCCGACCTTATGGACAACATGCGCGCCCAGGCCGAACGCTTCGGCGCCGAACTGGTCCCGGACGACATCGTCTCCGTCGACCTGACCGAAGAGATCAAGACCGTCACCGACACCGCCGGCACCGTCCACCGCGCCAAGGCCGTCATCGTCACCACCGGCTCCCAGCACCGCAAGCTTGGCCTGCCCCGCGAGGACGAACTCTCCGGCCGCGGCGTCTCCTGGTGCGCCACCTGCGACGGATTCTTCTTCAAGGACCAGGACATCGCCGTCATCGGCGGCGGCGACACCGCCATGGAAGAGGCCACCTTCCTCTCCCGTTTCGCCAAGACCGTCACCGTCGTCCACCGCCGCGACAGCCTCCGCGCCAGCAAGGCCATGCAGGAACGCGCCTTCGCCGACCCGAAGATCCGTTTCGTCTGGGACAGCGAGGTCACTGAGATCCACGGCGAGACCAAGCTCTCCGGCCTGACGCTGCGCAATGTCACCACCGGCCAGACCTCCGAACTCCCGGTCACCGGCCTGTTCATCGCTATCGGCCACGACCCGCGCACCGAACTGTTCAAGGGCCAACTCACCCTCGACGACGAGGGCTACCTCACCGTCGACGCACCCAGCACCCGCACCAATCTGACGGGCGTCTTCGCCGCCGGCGACGTCGTCGACCACACCTACCGCCAGGCCATCACCGCCGCCGGCACCGGCTGCTCCGCCGCCCTCGACGCCGAACGGTTCCTCGCGGCGCTCTCTGACGGCGAGGCCACGGCCGAGCCGGAGAAGACCGCTTCCGCCTGACCTGCGCACCCCGCTTTCCCACCACCCACCCAGTAAGGAGATTGCCATGGCCGGTGCCACGGTGACCGTGACGGACGCCAACTTCGAAGAGGTCGTCCTCAAGAGCGACAAGCCCGTCCTCGTGGACTTCTGGGCCACCTGGTGCGGCCCGTGCCGCCAGGTCGCTCCGTCCCTGGAGGCCATTGCCGCCGAGCACGACGAGATCGTCATCGCGAAGCTGAACACCGACGAGAACCCGGCGACCACCGCCAAGTACAGCGTCATGTCGATCCCGACCATGAACGTCTACAAGGCCGGCGAGGTCGTGAAGACGATCGTCGGTGCCAAGCCGAAGGCCGCCATCGAGCGCGACCTCACGCACTGGGCACCCGCTACGCGAGAGCAGCCACACCAGCCGGGTCGCGCGCCCGACTGATTCCACGAGGCGCACCTCGCCAACTCAAGCCGAGGTACGGCTAGTTGGAGGTGTGGCCGACGTCGCTGTAGACGACGCGGCCCCCTTCCCGGACCTGCTGCGGCAGCACGATCGACTGCGGCCGAAAGCACCCGGCCCCCGCAGCAGCAGGGGCCGGTAACGATCGAGCGACGGGATCGGTGGCCAGCCACTGGCCCGTTGCTACGGGACGGCGACGGGGAGGGGGAGGCGCCGGAGCTTCATCCTGTGCTGGTGTCAGCCGGGTTGTAGGGGCGAGGGCGGCGGACGGTGCGGTGTGTGTTGGCGTCGTTGTAGAGGTCTTGGGCGGCCTTGCCGTACAGGGGTGAGTAGGTGACGTTGTCGTCGTTGGCGTCGTTCCCGCCGCCGTTGTATCCGCCCACGTTCCCGATGACGTTTCCGGTTCTCGCGGAAGGGTTGTAGCCGCTGATCCACGGACCGCCGGAGACGCCCCCGTAGAAGCCTCCGCACTCCATCTGCATCTGGCGGAAGCCTGGCAGCCTGCGGGTGGGGACATCGCAACGCACGGCCTGGTGTGCCCTGTTGAGGGAGGCGGAGTAGGGGTAGCCGATCACTGTGACGCGGTTGTTGTAGCCCGGCGTCCGGGTGAACGTCAGTGCACCAGCGGCGGCTTCGGCTGTCTTGCGCTTGCTGTTCGTTGAGACCTGGACGAAGGCGAGGTCCAGGTCCGATACCGCCTGCTTGGAGTTGGTCCGGTAGCGCGGGTCTACGAAGAGGCGGGTCACCGGATAGATTCCATAGGGTTGGGCGGTGGAAGAGTATCCGAAACGGTAGTCGGGCACGAAGATCGCGTGCCTGGCGTGGGTGAGTCCGATGGCGCAGTGTCCGGCCGTCAGGATGAGGCTGTGACCGTTGCTGTGTACCACGCTGCCCGTGCAGTATGTGGCCTTTCCGTTCACCGGAGTACCGTCGTAGAAGAAGGTGCCCACCATGGGTATCCCCTCGAAGTGCTCGGCCGCGCTGGGAAGGACACTGGCACTGCTCAACAGGCCGGCATGGCTGAGCTGTTCGACGGTTGTCGACACGGTCGCATCCAGGTGAAGGATGCTTGCCAGGTCAACGGGAACGGCTTCGGCCATTCGCTGAGCGGTCCAGTACTTCTCCTCCTCCCGGTTGCGCGCCTTCCCAGGCAAGGGAAGGTTTCTCAACAGGCCGGATACCAGGGTGACGTCGTTGCGAAGCACTCGCGGAACGAGACCGGCCGAGTCCTGTCCCGCGGATGCCGGGGCTACCAGTCCCTGGCCGACGCTGAGTGCGTACGCGCAAAGCGCGAAACCCACCGTTCCGACCAGCCATTTCCTACGTACTGCCACTGAACCCCCTTCACAAAGGGCACATGCCAAAATCGGCTTCCCGTGACGCACCGTCAGGATGTGTGGTGCGTTCCCTGCGTGTGATGCGGTGGGGACGAAGAGTGCACGGGCCAGCGTCGTTGATCGACGTGTCATTCGACCGTCGGCGCCGATCGCCGGCGCTCGTTCCCGCAGCAGCGGGTCGTCCCCAGGCGACACCCCTCAGGGCGTCGCGTCGATGAAGCCCTGACAGGGCCCCTCACTGTCCGGTCAACCGGTTGGCGGGCCGAGCGCGGCAGCGCCTTCGGTATAGAGGTGCCAGCACACCTTGCGCACCCCAGGCTCTCGGGCTAGTTGGACGACCAGCCGTTCCAGCGCGGTGGTGGCGAGGCCGTCCGGGACGAGGGTGACCTGTGTGAGCACATTGACGTGGTTGTCCGGCCGCGTGATGTGGCGGCTGTCCACGCGTACCCCGCATCCCATGAACGCGCGGACGCACAGGGCATGCACCTCGACCTCCGCCTGCTGGTCGCACACGACCTGGAGTGCGCAATGCACCGTCACCGGACACGCGGGGACTTTGAGGTTCCGGAAGCGCGAACGAGGGAGAAGATTCACGGGACACCCCCTGAAGAGAACAGTCAATTGAACCTGGACATAGGTGAGTTGATGGTGATGGGGAGGATGGTTGACGGCGAGGCCGAGAGGGCCGGGCTGTCTTGGTGCGAGTGCGTCGGCCGTGGCCCGGCGAACGGGCGGGCCGGGACAGCACTGAAGAACGTTTCCCCTCTGCTTGTTGTCGGGTGTGACGCAGCACGGCGCAACCCTTGCCGGACAGTTGCTGAGGTCAGACCGTGGTCCCGGGTCGCCGTGCCGCGCGTGGGTCGGCTCTCGACGTCATGGGGGAGTGGCCTTTGTCGTGACAGACGCCTCGATGTCGGGGTCTCTCACGTGCTGGAGCGTAGCGCCATCATTGCGCAAGTACGCAGGCGTTGACGTCGCCTTGGCGCGTTGGCCAACGGTGACTGCGGCGGGCGACGCGAGCCGTTCCCGCACCGGAGGATCGCTACGTATCGGCGAACCTCCGAGCTCAGAGGCCGATCTCCGTCACCGTGCGGAGAGACGGACGATCGTGGGAATGGCTCGGCGGGGGAGGGCGACCTGGAGCACTATTTGCCGGGGCATTGCCCGTACGTCAAGCGGTTCACAGGCTGAGAATCCGACAGGTGTGCCAAGCATTTCTCTCTTGAGGGGCTGGGTGCGAGCGTCTCTTCGCCACGCAGGCCATGGGCGCAAGGATTCCTTCGCGTGCGACCGGACGCCCCGCACTCCGGTGCACGCTGACACTGGAAGCCGAAGCGGCTGAGGTGGTTGGCAACCGTTTTGGATACGTCATTTTCGATGGCCCGGGGACACCGCCGTGCGGCGGGTCCGCACGGCGGTGGTGGCCCATGGGTGTGGAGTCGTCTGCGGTCTGGTCTGCCTGGCGGCGTTTGGACTGTGGAGTGACGAGCCGGATGTTTTGCGCAACGGGGGCCTTCTCGCCCAGAGCGGCACAGGAGGTCAGCGTGGATGGGGCCCGCTTCTTGCCTGTGTGGGCCCGGGTCGCGCATCCGCTGGCGGCGGCTACCGCACTCTTGATTGCCTGGGGTCTCGCATCCAGGCGTGCCGTTGTACGGGATGGTGATGGGTCGGGCGCTGCCCATCGTCCTGTCGGTATTGTCGGCCCGTTGTTGCGTGCCCGTCGCCCGCTGGTGCATGGATGGGGCGGACCGCAACTCCGCTTTCCGTTTGTGTCGTTGGTTTCCGATGGTGTCGCGTGGATCGGAGCACGCTCGCGCCCGTCTCCCGCATGAGCCGGGTGGGGGGGAGTGTGGTGGTGCGTCAGCCGGTGGTGCTGTCGGTCCAGCCCAGGGGGTAGGCGTCCGGTCCGGTGGTGGGGGCGGCTGGTTCGTCCGCGGCGTGGGCGAAGGCGGTGAGGGCGTCGATGAGGGCCTGGCCGTGGGCGGGGTCCATGTGGCTGACGATGGTGGCGATTTCCGCGCGGCGGCGGGCGGTGACCTCGTCGACGATCCGGCGCCCGTCTTCGGTGAGTTGGATCAGGGATTCCCGTCGGTTGGCGGGGTTGGGGTGCCGTTTGGTCAGGCCGGCGGTGGTGAGCCGGTCGATCATGCGCATCGCCGTGGAGGGGTTGACGCCCAGGAGTTCGGCCACGGCGGAGAGGTTGGTGTCGTCGTGCACGGACAGTGTCACCAGTAGGCGGAACTGGGGCAGTGTGACCGTGTCTTCGGTGGCGGCCAGGGAGCGCGCGGAGACGCCGACCAGAACGCGCGAGGCGGTGAGTACCGCGCGGGTGACCGCGTCCACATCCGCCATCTCCGATGCCTTCCCCTCGCGTTTGATCACGTTCCTTTCTACCTCGCACGCACGCGCACTTGACAGTGTTTGCATAATGCAAAAAGAGCGAGGAGATGAAAAGTATGACCGGAAGAGACGCGGCCTCCCCAGATGATTCCGCCATCCGGACACCGGTCGACGAGGCTCGACCCACCTTCTCGGTAGCGCGACTGCGCGGGGCGCCGTGGGGCGTGTTGGTGCTCGCAGT
This sequence comes from Streptomyces sp. NPDC093097, assembly GCF_044754325.1. Lineage (NCBI taxonomy): Bacteria > Bacillati > Actinomycetota > Actinomycetes > Kitasatosporales > Streptomycetaceae > Streptomyces > Streptomyces sp. NPDC093097. Next base: position 110,355 of record NZ_JBIVOW010000005.1, on the reverse strand, counting down.
TGTGGTGGGCGCCGGTGCCGGGCTTGGCTCGGTCGCCTTCCGCTGGCTCATCACGCGACGTTCACCCACCTCTTCTCCGGCCACGCCGACTACGCGAGTGCTGGCGGCAGCGCGAACCCTCACGTGCCCTGGCTCGGTCCGTTCTTCGTCGTCGTAGCCCCTGTCGTGGGCGGGTTGCTGTACGGGCCGTTGGTTGACCGGTTCGCCAAGGAGGCCCGTGGGCACGGTGTGCCTGAGGTGATGCTCGCGGTCGCGCAGCGCGGCGGGCGGATCAACCCCCAGGTCTGCGTCGTCAAGGCGCTCGCCTCCGCGCTGTGCATCGGTTCCGGCGGCTCCGTCGGACGGGAGGGGCCCATCGTTCAGATCGGCTCCGCCCTCGGCTCCACGCTGGGCCGCGTGGCGAAGGTTCCCACCCCTCTCTGTCAAAGTAGGTCGAGCTCGTCGCGGACGGCCACGTCGCCACAGTGGGGCGGTTGGTGATCCAACTGGCCCGCGAAGCAGCCCTGAACGCACCGAGTATCACTGCGGGTTGTCCGGCACGAAGCAATGCTGTTGCTGTGCGCCGTGCCGGAATCGCGGGCCGCCGGTCAGTGGGTGATCTGTACGACCGGTCGTAGTTTGTCCGTCAGTTGGGTCAGTAGCTGTTCGGCGGGTGGTAGCAGCCAGGGGGAGAGTGTGGCGGTGCCGACTGCGGCACCGACTCCCGTCCAGGCCACGGGGCCCAGCGGGGTGCAGCCGAAGAAGTGGCTGACCACCGGTGTTTGGACGATGCCGGCGAGGACGAGGGCGGAGCCGATGGTGGTCGCCAGGACCAGGGGGCTGGTCTGTCGACCTCTGATGGTTTGGGTGAGTTGGGCTCCGACCACTCCGCACAGGGCCATGGTGCTGGTGCGCCGTGCCGAGCCCGGGGTGAGGCGGCCGATCAGCCATGCCGTTGTGGCGCCGAGCCCGGTGACCACGCCGCGCTGGCGGATCTGGCGGGTCAGTGGAGCCCCAAGTGCCGTGACGCCGACGGGGGATACGCCGGGCTGGAACGTTTCCTCATCTGGCTCCGCGTCCTGTGGTGTGACGGCCACGGCCATGGCCGGGAACATGTCGGTGAGCAGGTTGACCAGGAGCAACTGGCGTGCGGAGAGTGGGGAGGTGCCGTCGATCAGGGTACCGAGGACGGTGAAGCCGACTTCTCCGAAGTTACCGCCGATCAGGATGCTGATGGCGTCGGCCACGCTGCGCCACAGGGCCCGGCCCTCGGCTACGGCGTCGACGAGGACGGAGAGTTCGTCTCCGGTGATGACCAGGTCGGCTGCGTTGCGGGCTGCCGCCGAGCCGCGGGCGGCGATGCCGATGCCGACGTCGGCGGCGCGGATGGCCGCGGCGTCGTTGGCGCCGTCGCCGACCATGGCCACGACGCGTCCTGCTTCCCGGAGTGCCTCGATGACCTGGAGCTTTTGTTCCGGGGCGACGCGGGCCACCACGCCGCAGTCCCGCAGCAGTTCGGCTCTGCCCGCCCGGTCCAGGGCGGAGAGTCGAGCGCCGGTGACGACGGTGACGTCCTGGGGCCAGCCCAGGGCCACCGCGATGGCGCGGGCGGTCTGCGGATGGTCACCGGTGAGGATCACCGGCCGGAGTCCGGCCCGGCGCAACCCGGCCACCAGGGGCGCGGATGCGGCCCGTGGAGTGTCGGCCAGCGCCACGAACCCCAGGAACTCCAGTTCCGCCAGGGGCTCTTCCAGCACGGTGGACATCTCGTCGGGAGCGAGCCGGCGTTGGGCGACCGCCAGCACGCGCAGTCCGCGTCCCGCCAGGGTCTGCGCGCTTTCTTCCGCGTCGGCAGGCACGTGGGCGCAGTGCGCAAGCGCGATCTCCGGTGCACCCTTGACCACCAGCAGGTGCGCGTCGTCATCCGCGGTGCGCCCGACGGCGGCGGCGTAGCCGCGGCTGGCTTCGAAGGGGCGGGCGTCGGTCTGGGTCCAGTCCGGGTCGTCCGGGACCGCGGTCAGCACGGCTTCGTCGGTGGCGTGTGCGTGCGCGCCGGACTCGTCGGGGTGGGGGCAGGTGCGGGCGGCGGCCCGCAGCACCACGGTGGCTTCGGGAGCGTCGGCGGCGTGGGTGGTGCCTTCGGCGGTGACGAGGTGTACGACGTGGAGGCGGTTCTCGGTGAGGGTGCCGGTCTTGTCGAAGCAGATGGTGTCGATGCGGCCCAGTGCTTCCAGGGTGCGGGGGGTGCGCACCAGGATTCCGCGTCGGCTGAGTCTGCGGGCGGCGGCCATTTGCGCGACTGTTGCCACGAGGGGGAGGCCCTCGGGGACCGCTGCCACGGCCACCGCCACGCCGCCGCCGACGGCTTCACGGACCGGTCGGCCGCGCAGCAGGGACAGTGCGGTGACGGCCACCCCGCCGGCGAGGGTGAGCGGGAGGACCTTCTTGGTGAGTTCCTGCAGTCGTGCCTGTACGCCTGCGGCGGCCGGGGCGCGGGCGGCCAGACAGGAGGCGCGGCCGGCCTGGGTCTGGTCGCCGGTGCCCACCACGACGGCCCGGCCGTGGCCGGCGACCACGGTGGTGCCTTCGTAGGTCATGCAGCTGCGGTCCGCCACGGCTGCCCGGGGTGTGGCGGCCACCTGCTTGCGGGTCGGCAACGACTCGCCCGTCAGGGCGGATTCGTCCACCTCCATGTCGACGGCTGCCAGCAGTCGGGCGTCGGCGGGCACGACGTCGCCGGTGACCAGCTCGATCACATCGCCCGGCCTGAGCTGGACGGCGTCGACGACCGCCGTCGCCCCGGTGCGGGCATCGACGATGCGCCGGGCCGTCTGTCGCTGCCCCACCGAGAGTTCCGCCAGGGCCCGTTCGGCACGCAACCGCTGTACCCCGCCCACCACGGCGTTCATTCCCAACGCCCCGGTGACCAGGAGCGCATCCACGCTGGAGCCGAGAACGGCCGAGGCCGCCGCGCCGACCGCGAGTACGGGGGTGAGCGGGTCATCAAGTTCCGCGCGCACGGCCGTGACCAAGGACATTGTCATGCGTGCCGGGGCGAAGAGTGGCAGTTGGGTTGCGGCGTCCGTGCGTGTGCGCAGCCTGGCCAGCACGGTGGGTGTGCTCCGGGGGGTGTTGGCGAGGCGGGAGAGCGCCTCGTCGGGTTGCAGGGCGTGCCAGGGCACGCGGGGTCCCGGGCGGGGCACTTGGCGGCTGATCACACCGTAGGCGGCTCTCCACCCCGAGTACAGGGCGGCGCCGGCAGCGGCGTTGACGGGGCTGAGCCGGACCCCGGCCGGGAGCAGCAGACGGCGGGCGGGCGAGCCTCCCGTGACCACCAAGAGACCGGACAACGCTGCCCCCGACTGGGCGAGTACCTTGGAGCGAGCGCTTACGGCCCGTGCGGCGGGCACGGCTGCCAGCAACCGCCACACCCCCTCAAGGCCGTTCATCGCAAGGACGTCGGCACCCCAGACCACGGCGCTGCGCTCGTCGGTGACGGACACGGCGAGGTCACCGGCCAGCAGCCCCTCAAGCACCTCATGGCTTTTGGTGTCCTCGTGGCCGATCCGCGTCAGGGTTGCCACCACGCTGCCGTCCTGCTGGAGCTCGCGCACGACCTCCGCCAGCGGCCGCTCGGGGGCGACGACGGTGTCCGCCAGCGCGGCGAAGTCGCCGAGCGAGGGGTCATCCACCATCACGACGTTCAGACCGGCCCGGCGGGCGGCGTCCAGCACTGCCTCGGCGAGCGGGTCGAGCTCCCACCCGACGAGCACCGTGCCGACGTCCTCCCCGCCCGCGGACGCGACCATCGAAGCGGCGTCCGGTGATTCGCGGTCGGACGTCAAACGCAGGCTCAGTGCCGCAGAGTTGACGTCGTCCGCTGCTGACTCGGCGCCGCGCAGTGCCGCGGTCGCGGCGTGCCAGAGCCGGTCGTGGTCCCACGAAGACGGGCCCGGGTCGACATCGAGGACCACCCGCCGCCGCCCGCGCAGCGCGCTGGGGTGGAGAACGACTGTGTCCACGAGCTCCAGTTGGCACAGCCGTTCAACGCTGCGGACCAGCACGTCGCCCTGGGCCAGGGCGCTGCCCAGAGCGGCCGTGAAGACCGCCGGGCCGTAGCGTGCCGCCTTGGGCGACCCGGCCAGGACCGCTTCCGCGGCACCGGCCAGGCTACGGGTGAACACCAGCGTCGCGGCCGCCCCCACCAGGCTGCCGGTGACCGCGGTGTCGGCGTACTCCTCGCCCGGATTCCGTCGCAGTCCTGGCCTGGGCAGCCCGGATCCGGACAGGCTCGCCCGGTCCGGAGTGCACAGGCTGTCGTGCGCGGCGTCGAACGCAGCAGCCCGGGCCAACGCCTCCACCAACTGGCCTGTTCGCACGGCACCGTCCAGCACGAGCGCGGTCGGCGACTGACCCAGGCCGTGTGAGGTGGCGTTGACCGCGGCCAAGACCAGGTCCGTGCCGGTCGCGCCGAGCCGGCGGCGCAGCAGCCCCCGCACCCGGGAGTCCTCCCGCAGCAACGTCACCGCCGCGGTGACCAGCCGCGGCGACTTCTGCAACCGCATCACCTGCGCCGTCAGCGCCGTGGCGATTCCCGCCGCGTCACAGGCCAGGATGACAGCCGCGGCCCGCACCTCACCGACGCCTCCCGGATGCACCAGGCAGAGCTCGTCGCTGCCACCGGAGTCCTCCAGCCCGTACCGGGTGGCCAACTCCTTCGCCCGGCGCTCCACCGCGCCGACCACACCCTCCTCCGTCACCCGCACCACCAACCGGGACAGACCGCTGTCCCAGTAGGCGAGAAGCACGTCAGGCTGCTCCAGCAAGGCGGCCGCTACCTTCTGCGCGGCCTCCTCCAGCGTCAGCGCGGCGGTGGCTTCGGGGCGCGGCTGCAACGGCAGTTGGAGCCGGCTGCCGGCGCGCCAGCGACCATCGCTGGGAACAAGCGCGCTACGGGCCACCCGCGCCACGCGCACAGCCGTCGCCGATGCCTCGGCCGCTCCGTCCGCCGCAGTGCGCACACCGGCCGACGCCAGCTCGGCCGTCCCGCGCCTCAGCACGTCGACCGGTTCAGCCAGACGAGCCACGGCCCGTCCCGGAAGGGCGAGTACGGGCCCAAGACCGGCCACGGGTAAGCCGGTTAACAAACGCAGAACCACTGTCCTACTCTCATGAGACGTCCACACCCGTCATGACCAGGTGCGGAGAAGGGACACTGCGCCCGGGACGGCCGGGCAACCGACGACTACTGTCCGGCCGTCAGCCGGCCGTCTGGCCCAAGGGCTCTTCGACGTCGATCGGCACCGCACCATCGCGCCGCCGCCCCTGGGATGACGGGCTCTTTGACGCGCCCTTCGCCCGCTTCGGGGAAGCGGCGGCAACCACAGACGAACCCTGCCGCTCACCGGTCGGCGCGGCGTGCGCCCCACCGTTCTTGGGACGCTGCTGCGTCAGCCACACCGCCGCGGCACCTGCCACCGCAACCGGCCACTCGACGAGCCCCGCCACACCCAGGAGGCCCGCACCGGCATACACCGCGGTCCGCCGTGCCCGAGGAGACACCGAACCGACCACGTCCAACGTCCCGTTCACGGCACCCCTCACCAGGCGGGCACCGGGCACGCGGTCCAACACCGCCCACACCGCTCCCAACGGGCCGGACCCTCCGGCCGGCAGCGACGAGGACGAAGGCGGTATATGGGCGCTCTCACTCATGACATCTCCTGTTCCAGGTAAGGACACGGTTTCCATTCAAACCGGCCCACTGGCGTTAACCTGCGCCGCTCCGAGTTTCCCCAAACGCGTCTTGACAGCACCCCTGCGCCTTCGTGATTCTCGATGCGTACAGCACCTCGTTGGGCGAGGCGTCTGCGCGGACACAGGCCACTGACCCCAAACGTCGAGAGACGCCCCGGGGCAGGACAGCTCACCCCGGATTAAGGGGTGCGCCCAAGTGGCTACCCGGCCAACCTCGGCCAGGATTACGCCGCGCAGTGCTGAAACCGCGACGAGAGAGGTGCCTTCCCGCGTCGCGGAGGCTCCTCGGCCCATACCAGGCACCCACGAGTGCCCAGGCCGCGAGGAGGTGAGGGGCTTGAGTCCCTGGCATAGTCCGGAACCCGCTTCCAGCCCAACTCACCCATCAGCACCCACCCGTCGCTGACACCGCCACCGACGCCCACCCCATTGCCACCCTGCCTGCAGGGTTCCCAGGCACGCCGTGCGGTGGTCCGTGCGCCCGTCCGCGACCGGGTACGTCCTGCTTGGAGACCGCCGTGCGCATCCAACTGACGTGGCCGAACGCTGCCAACGCCTGCCTCACCCTCACCTTCGCCCTACCCGACCTCAGCTCCGACTCGCTCCGCCCCACCCTGCAGCGGGTGTTGACCTACGCAGGGCCCCTCCTCGCCGGCGCGGCCGACGCCGCCGGCGCGGGCCTGCTCGCCCGCCTGATACTCCCGCTGGCCGTCCACATCGTGCAGCAGACACTCGAGAGCGATGCACGAATCTCAGAACACGGCCCCGACGAAACCCCGTTCCCCATGCAGGTCGGACACGTCCCAAAGCTCGCGTGAGCCCGTGCAACGAACGCGTTCACCGATACGCGACTACCGCCGTGGTGCTCCCCCGCGTCCCCAGCCGGTGAAGAAGCGTCGGAACCGGCGGTGGGGCGCCTCGTCGGCAGGGAAGTCGCCCTCGCTCTCGTCCGAGTGGCCGATCGCGGTCCAGCTCACCGCGGAGACCGCAGGCTCCAACGACAGCCGGCTGACGGCAGCTTCCAGAAGGGAGTCATCACGACGCTCCGTGGTGAGCTCCGCGGCGACCGTGACCTTCCCCGCCTGCGCGTCGCGGCTGAACACCGAGTGCAGCTGGAAGCCTGGCCCGGCGAGGGCCTGGACGATCAGGGCCCTGATGTGCGCCTCCTCCTGCTCTCTGCACACCGCCTCGAAGTAGTAGTCGGTGGTGATCTCCGCGCCGCCGCGCGGCTCCCGGTCCAAACGCCGGCCCAGCGGCCGCAGCAGCAGGTTGGCGCCCAACACGGTGACCGTCCCGAGGCCCGCCAGGACGTACAGACCCGTACCGGCCAGGGGACCCACCGCTGCCGAACACCACAGCGTGGCCGCGGTGTTGAGTCCGCGCACGCTCAACCCGTCCCGGATGATGACACCGGCTCCGAGGAAGCCGATACCGGAGACGATCTGGGACGCGACCCGAGAACCGTCGTAGCCGACGGTACTGGTGGCCTGGGTGAAGCCGTAGTTGGACAACAGGACGAAGAGCGCCGACCCGGCGGCCACCAGCGCATTCGTCCGCAGCCCGGCCATCCTGGCCCGCTACTGCCGCTCCAGGCCAATGACGGCACCGAAGCCGAGCCCGGCGATGACGTTGTCCACCAACGGCCACTCATCGATGACGGCCATGATCCGCTCCCCTCACCCTTGACACCTTTCCCGTACTAGCTCCTATATCGGCGACTCACCGCCAGATACTGAACCGTTGGACATACCTCGGGCTCGCCTCCACAGCCCGTTCGCCATGAACGGCGACATGGCTCGATGGAACGACGCAAAGGCCAGGGTCTTCCCACGATCCCAGCTCCACCTGATAGCCGGCCTATCGACGCGTATCTGGACGACGAGCGGTTCGTCGCCCCACAGCGCGTAGTACTCGCCGAAAGGCTGGGGCGGCCGTCTATCCCGGTCGAGACGCCGGTGCGGCTGCTATATCTCAAGCACCGCTATCAGCTCGGATGCGAGACGCTGTGCCGTGAGGTGACGGACTCCTTGAGCTGGAGGCGGTTCTGCCGGATCCCACTGACGTCCTAGGTCGCACCCGACCACCTTGATCAAGCTGATGCCGCAGCCGGATGCACACCGTCGAGCAGCTCAACGCCACGCTGCTGACAAGCTGCTGCGATGCCGCAAGCCGTGCATCGACATCATGGTGATCGAAGCCGATATCGACCACCCCACAGACGCTGATCTGCTGGAGCACGGGGTACGCAAGCTTGGCCGGCAAGTGCGGCGGATCAAGGCTGTGGGTGCGGCCAGGCGCACGTCCTTCCGAGATCTCAGCCAGTCCCCTTGAGTCGCGCATCGGTCACTGCTGCGGTGGTCATCCCGTGCCGTGCCGGAGGCACGTGGCGCGCCTGGTCGGTGTGCGGCCGTCGAACTGATGGCCTGTGGCCGGGTTTTGCTTACCCCGGCGAGCTGGCTGCTGAGATGATCTTCCCGTAGCGGGTCATGATGTGTCTGGGGTGGGGCAGATGCTGGAGAGGCTCAACGAGCAGGTGGAACGCGGGTATGTGTTGCTGCAGGCGGGGGTGGCCGAAGGCGCCCTCGGTGAGATTCCTGCCGCCTACCGTCGAGCGCAGGATCTCGTTTGCCTTGTGCCATGGAGAGGATGAAGTCGTCAAGGGCTATGGATGTGAAGGTCCCCACTTTGCGTGACCCCAGGCGTGGGATTATGTGGGTGCGCATGTCTGAGCGGACGCGCTTCTCGCTGTTCTGGGCCCACCCGCGGGATTGGCGACGAATCCAATCTTCGGCGTATTCCTCGAAGGTCAAACGTGATATGGCGTCTATGCTGCTGGGGCGGCTTTGGTTTTTTTGGCGAGGTAGATTTTGGGTAGCGCGTCCTTGGCGTCATCTTGCGTGACGTACCCGCCTTCCTCCGTCTGCCTGCCGGCAGCGCTCCGATAGCGGATCGTGTACTCGTGCTGGCAGCGAGTCGGTCTCGAACAGTCGCACGTCTTGAACAGCGACCCCATGCCACGGCCCAGTGAGATCGGCTTCATGTAGCCTCCTTGCTCTGATGCTGACTTCTTGCTGACTTGAAGGCAGGCATCATAGCCCTGACCTGCCATTTCACCGTATGACGATCACATGGACTACACCTGGTCGCCGGCGTTCGGGCGGGTCAGAAGCTGCGTCGGGTCTGGGAGCGGAAGCTGTGGCCGAGTTCCGGCCCGAGTCCGTAGTAGTGGCGGAAGTTGTAGATCAGCGGACTCCAGGCGCCGGGGTCGATGTGTTGGGAACCAGGGATGACGATCCTCGGATCGGCGTGGACCTTGAGCACGTGGGCTTCGACGATGAGGAAGGCTCCGGTCGCGTCGGTTCGGACCTGGGCTGCGCGGGATTCGAGCTGGAGGGGGCATTCGGCGACCCGGGGCGGTCGGACCAGCTCGGACGGTTCAGGCCGCAGGCCGGCAGCGGTGAACTTGTCCGGCTCGAAGCGGAAGGTCGCGCGTTTGGGCTGGGGTATCGGAGTGCGCCCGGTCAGCGGCGCGAGCCGTTCCACCGCCGGCCACTGAGCGGGCGCGGGGAGGTTGACCACCAGGTCGTGACGGCTGCGGAGGTTGTGTGCGGTCTGCGACTCGACGCCCATTCCGAGGACGATCACTTGCCCCAGCGCCCAGGCCGAGGACATCGGCGCGAGATTGACGGAGCCGTCCTCGTTCTCTGTCGAGAGCAGCACGACGGGTGTTCCGAAGTACAGGATGCTCGGCGTGATGGTCACGTGGTCGGTCGATGTGTCGTTGGGCCTGGTGCTGGGTGTCGCGGAGTTCATGGGCCTGACGGTAGGGCGGAGATCATTCGGCGTTCGCCGAAATGTCTTGGGTGGAGGGTGAACCGGGACGGACGCCGTTGCGCGCACCTCGCGGGCCGGGGTCATGGCCGCCGTGGCCGAACTGCCGGCGCAGGATCGCTATGTGCGTCTTGTCGGTCTCGGAACGGTCCGAACCGGATGGCGCATCGCTTCCTGTTTGCGTGGCGCTCGCGACAGGGCGGGGGAGTGGGCCGTCGTGCGAAGTGGCCTACGTGGCAGCGGTGTTGACCCTGGCGGGTTCGCTCAGGGCGCGGGCACGGCGGACGGCCGTGGTCCGTGGGACCTCCGTTGCCGGAGGAAGGCCAGTCGTCCGCCGTGCCTGCTCATTCATGGGGTCGGGTGGGTTGGTGACGGGGGCGGAGTCGATGACCGGACGCCCACGGTGCCGGTGCGGACGTCGATGCGTCGGTCGGCGTCTTTAGCTGTCACGGCGACGGGTTCTGAGGGGGCAGGTTCGGCAGCTCAGGGCCTTCGGGCAGGTCGAGTTGGCTTTCCTGGGGCAGGGCTTGCCGGTTCTGGTTGCGGGCTTGGTGAAGATGAGGACGTCCTCGTGCTGGACGGCGGAGAGGGGGATGCCCTGTCGGCGGGCGTCGCGGACGTTCTTCATCTGGAAGAACGAGGGGCGGGTGACCAGGCGGCTGTTGCGGATGCCGGCGAGGAGGGCGACGCAGCGTTCGGTGGGGACGAGGCCGGCTGTCCTGCCGGCGGTGAGGACGGCGGAGGGGAGGTCGATGAGTTCGCCGCGTTCGCGCCAGGGGCGGGTGGTGACGACGGCGGTGCCGCCGGGGCGGAGCATGGTGCGGCACTGGGCGAGGATCTCGGTGAAGGCCTCGATGAGGTGGGTGGTGGGGACGTGGGCGAGGTTGGCGCGGTCGTGGCTGTAGCGGAAGTTCTTTTTGATGACGCCGGATTCGCCGGATTCCCGGGTGGAGCGGACCTGTCCGTGGACGCTGGAGCCGTAGGGGGGTGAGGTGACCACGAGGTCGACCTTGCCGCGGATGGCGGGTGGAGCGAGTTCGGTGAGGTGGCGGGCGTCGCCGCAGTGGACGATGCCGGTTTCCGTACCGCCGCAGTCCTGCGCGGCGGTACGGGCGTTGAGGGAGGCGAGGGCGGCCCACTTCGGTTCGTATTCGATGCCGAGGGCGTTGCGGCCGAGGTGGAGGGCTTCGACAAGGGTGGTGCCGATGCCGCACATGGGGTCGAGGACCAGGTCGCCGGGTTGGGTGTGGGTGCGGATGGCGTGGGCGGCGACGGCGGGGAGCATCTTGGCCGGGTGGGCCGATGAGCCGGGGGCGTAGCGGTCTTTGCGTTGGGCGGGGGCGGAGGTGGGGGCGGTGTTCCACACCGAGGGGGAGGGTGTCACGAGGGGGCTCCTTGGCTCAGGCGGGGTGGATGGCGGTGAGGGCGACCAGGTCGCTGTGGGCGACGCCGGGGCTGGCGTCGGCGGGTGGCGTGGGGATGAGGCGGTCGTCGGCGGGGTGTGCGTGGGCGACGATGATGTGCTGGAGGTAGCGGAAGCCGGCGGTGCGGGCGCAGGCGATGAGCGAGCCGAGCGGGTCGGTGAGGATGCCCCCGTCCCGGCGTTGACGGGTGGCCAGCAGGAGCAGTCCGTCGGCGGGCAGGAGCCGGTGGGCGCGGTGGAAGAAGCCGGGCCAGCCGTCCTCCATCGCGCCGGGCATCTCGCTGATGTCGCCGTATGCGGGGCGGGTGGTGGGGTCGGGGAGGACGTCGGGGTGGAGCTCGGCCAGCAGCAGCGAGAGCGTGCTGGGGGTGCCGTCGGTGTAGGTGATGACGGGGGTGCGGGCGTCCATGCCCGGCTCGGTGTCCCGTACGGAGATCTTGAGCAGCGGCGCGGGCTGTTGACCGGCTCGGGTGGTGAACACGGTCCGGACCCGGTCGATGGCCCACTGGGGGAGGACGGTGCCGGAGGCGGGCGCGATCTGGGGCTCGTCGAGGGAGGGGAGCCAGATGGTGGTGGGCAGGGGGTGGGTGGCGTGAGGTCGGGTGGTGTGCGAGGCGTGGGGCGGGGTGGTGGACATCGGCAAGTGGCGCCGGAGAGTGGGATCGAGTCCGTCTGGTGCTGACATGAAGTAATAGAGATGCCGGCGGGCGGTTTTGACATCGCCATCGCGGATGTTCGAACCGTGGATGCGACTGCGGGCTGCCGGCACCGAACGGGACGTGGACTGCTCGCGTGGTCGCGTCTCTCCAGCTCATCGGTACCGCGGGCCAGTTGCGGACCACCAGCGGGTCATCGCCGAGCCACTGCTTTCACTGCTCCTTGAGGGGGAGCACGAGTGCCGCGGAAATTTTCTTTGTTCGACACTCGATCGGTGCAGTCGCGGCTTCGCTGTTGCGGACCCGGGGACGGGGCGCATCGTGCACAGGTCTCCCCGTACCTGACCGGGCACGTCGAACGGTTCGGCGAGTACAGCACCCGCGAACTCGGCATCCAGGCCGAGGCGTACGACGCCGCGCTCGACGTCGACTGCACCCAGCTGCGCGGTGAGGAATCGGCCGTCTCCGGCTTCGGCGCAGCGGCCTGGGCGCCGAAGGGCGCCGTCGCGGCCGGCCTGGACCGTCTGCTCCTGGTGGCCCGAGCCGGCCGCGACTTCGGGTAGCGCGGGCGTTCCAACGGATCCGCCGCCGGTTCGACCGGCCGGACCTCTTCAACCGCCGCAACCGAGGCAGTCACGCCAACTCGTCAGGTGCTACTTCCGTGATGGGGAGTTGCACCGGTACAGATCCGTCTCGCGCTGCGGCGTTCATCCGGCGGTGTCGGATGCCGGCGCCGGTTGGGGCTGGAGCTGGGTGAGGTTGTCCAGTATCAGTCCGAGGGTGAAGTCGAACCGCTCGTGTCCGGTGCCGGAGGTCAGCTCGGCGGCATGGCGTCGGGTCTGCGGAAACGTGTCGGCCGGCAGTGCGGTGAACCGGCGGATCAGCTCTTCGCGGCCCAAGACCCATTCCTGGTCCGGGTCTTTGCGCCGCTGCTGGACCAGCGACTGCTCCAGGGCGTAGGCGCTGACGTAGAGGGACAGGGCATCGAGTACCCAGACGGCGTTCTGCGGTGCGATTCCGCCGGCGAGCAGGATCGCCATGAGCCCTTCCTTGACCCGCAACGTGGAGAGGTTGGTCGGGACTGTGCCCAGGGCGGCGCGGGAGACTCCGGGGTATTTCAGGTACTGGTCGCGGATCTGCGCGTACACGTCGCGGATCTGCTTGCGCCATGTGGCCGGGTCCGGTTCGGGCAGCGCGACCTCGGAGCAGAGCCGGCCGACGAGCAGATCGTCGATGTCCTCTTTGCTGACGATGTGCGCGTACAGCGACGACGGCCCGGTGCCGAGTAGCGCGGCGACTCGACGGATGGTCAGTGCCTCGTAGCCCTCGGTGGCCACGACCTGCAGGGCGGCGTCGGTGATCCGGTCGACCGTGATGGGCTTCTTGCGTGGTGACGCCGCTGAGGGTTCCCCGGCGGGCTGGGCGTGACGAGCTGCTCGGCGTTGCCGGGGATCGGAGGGCATAACGATCACCATAGCTTGACACGATCTAAGTTCGTCAAGTAGAGCTTAGATCGTGCGTTACGAACTAAGTTCGTATCTTCATGGTTCGGGTATCCCCTGCTCAGGTCTTGAGGCGGGGTTCGGGAAGTCTGTTCAGGGGGTGTGTGATGCGAGTTGCCGTGGTCGGAGCTGGTCTGGGAGGTCTGTGCCTGGCACAGGGTCTGCGTGGTGCCGGGATCGAGGCCGACGTGTACGAGCGGGACCCGGCGATCACTGCGCGGTTCCAGGGCTATCGGCTCGTGCTGAGCCCGACGGGGTTCGAGGCGCTGCGCGGATGTCTGCCGCTGCGCTGGCACCCGCTGCTGGACGCGATCGTCGGTGACGCCTATGCCGAGCAGCTGATCCTGGACCCGCAGCTGAATCGGATCGGGGAGCTCGGCCCCGGCAGGACCGGGATCGTGATCGACCGGCACGTGCTGCGGCACCTGCTGCTGACCGGACTCGCCGTGCGCACCGGGGCCGCACTGACCGGCTACGACGTGCTGGACGACGGCAAGGTCGAAGCCCGGTTCGCGCACGGTGAACCGACCACCGCCGACCTGCTCGTCGGGGCGGACGGGGTCGGCTCCGCCGTCCGCGCGGTGCTCTCGCCGCAGACCACCGCGACCGACACCGGCAATCGGTTCGTCATCGGCCGTACGCCGCTGACCGAGCGCTTTGCCTCCCTGGCGCCGGCCTTCGGTTCGAAGATCGCCGGGGACGGGGTGAGCCTGATGCTCGGAGCGATGCGTTTCCGTACCCCGCCGAAGCAGGCGGCCGAGGAACTGGCTCCCGAGGTGACCCTCCCCGATGTCCGCGACTACGTGCGCTGGGCCATGCTCCTGCCACCGAACGGCTCGCTCGGCGCCCCGACCGCTCAGGAGGCCGTGCTGTCCAGGATGGAGGGCTGGCATCCGGACCTGCAGGCGCTCATCGAGCAGGCCGACCCGGACAACAGCACCCTGCTGTCCATCCGGGTGGTCGAGCCCCGCGAGCGCTGGGCGCCCGGTCCGGTCACGCTGCTCGGTGACGCCATCCATGCCGCCTCTCCGACCGGCGGCAACGGCGCGAACACCGCACTGCGCGATGCCGACCTGCTGCGTCGCTGCCTGATCGAGGCCGTCGAGCGCCGCCAAGACCCCCTCGGCGCGGTCGGCGACTACGAGCGGCAGATGTTCGCGTACGGGGGCGAGGCCGTGCGCCACAGCCTCGCCGCGCTACCCGCCTTCGTCCCCAACCCGGAACGACCCGAGCCGGCATAGGCTCGGAACCTCCCCGTCACGCCGCCAAGGCCGAACGGCACGTTTCCTGCGTGTTCCGGCTGGCCTCGCTACAGGTGGTCGCCGGCCCGGTTCTCCTGGCCGGCCGCCCTGTCGTCGAAAACGAACGCATGACGACAGGAGCAGCGGGCGTCCAAGGAACCCGGACTTTTCGGGGCCTGTTGGCGATGCGGGCGCGGATCCCATCAGATCCGCTGGCGTCCAACGACAGGGCACCGCACCGCCTGGAATGCGTCAAGACGCGGCAACAGCCCACAGTCGCACCGTCTGGTCGTCGCTGCCGCTGGCGAGGGTGTGCCCGTCGGGGGAGAACGCCACCGCTTCCACCGTCTTGGTGTGGCCGGTCAGGGGTGCGCTGAGTCGGCGGGGTTGGTCTCGATCGGTCAGGTCCCACAACCACAGCGTCTTGTCGCTACAGGCACTGGCCAGGATGTGCCCGTCGGGGGAGAACGCCAGCCCGTGCACGCTGAAGTGGGTGGTGAGCGGTTCGCCCAGCGGGCGAGGCCGCTCCCGGTCCGTGACATCCCACAACCGCATCGTCCGGTTCAAGCTCGCACTGACGAGGGTGCGCCCGTCGGGGGAGAACGCCAGCCCTGACACGATGTTGGTGTGGCCGGTCAGAGGTGCGCCCAGCGGGCGAGCCCGGTCCCGATCGGCCAGGTCCCACAACCGCAGCGTTCCGTCGAAGCTGCCACTGGCCAGGGTGCGCCCGTCCGGGGCGAACGCCACCTCGTACACTGCGCTGTCGTGGCCGGTCAGGGGTGCGCCCAGCGGTCGAGGGCGGTCCCGGTCGGTCAGGTCCCACAACCGCACCGCCTTGTCCCAGCCGGCACTGGCGAGGGTGCGCCTGTCGGGAGAGAACGCCACTCTGTGCACCGCGTTGGTGTGGCCGGTCAGGGGTGCGCCCAGCGGTCGAGGGCGGTCCCGGTCGGTCAGGTCCCACAACCGCACCGCCTTGTCCCAGAGGCCGCAACTGGCGAGGGTGCGCCCGTCCGGGGCGAACGCCACCCCGTTTACCGGGCAGTTGTGGTCGGTCAGGGGTGCGCCCAGTGGCCGAGGGCGGTCCCGATCACTCGCGTCCCACAACCGCACCGTGTGGTCGAGGCTGGCACTGGCGAGGGTGCGGCCGTCCGGCGAGAACGCCACCCCGTCCACGCTCTCGGTGTGGCCGGTCAGGGGTTGGCTCGGCGTCCCAGGCATGGCCCACACACGCGCCGTCGCGTCACTGCTGGCAGTGACGAGGGTGCGTCCGTCCGGGGAGAACGCCGCCTCCCACACCGAGGCGGTGTGGCCGGTCAGGGGTTCGCCGAGCGGGCGAGGTTCGTCCCGGTCGGTCACGTCCCACAACCGCACTGTCCGGTCGGCGCTGCTGGTGGCCAGGATGTAGCTGATGGGTGAGAAGGCCACTCCGTACACCGAGGCGGTGTGGCCGGTCAGGGGTGCGCCCAGCGGACGGGGCTCGCCCCCACGATGCACCTCCCACAGCCGCGCCGTATGGTCGCTGCTGCCGCTGGCCAGGACGTACCCGGTCGGGGAGAACGCCACCCCCCACACCGTGCCGGTATGGCCGTTCAGAGGTGCGTCGTCGAGTTGGCGAGGCCGGTCCCGGTCGGTCAGGTCCCACAACCGCACCGTCTGGTCGACGCCGCCACTGGCCAGGGTGCGCCCGTCCAGGTAGAACGCCACCCCGCACACCCTGCTGGTGTGGCCCCTCAGGGGTTCGCCCAGGGGGCAGGGCTCGTCCCGGTCCGTCAGGTCCCACAACCGCACTGTTCCGTCGTAGCAGCCACTGGCCAGGGTGCGCCCGTCCGGGGAGAACGCCACCTCGAACACCAAGTCGGTGTGGCCGGCCAGGGGTTCGCCCAGCGGGCGGGGCCGATCCCGATCGGCCACATCCCACAACCGCACCGTCGCGTCGGAGCCGCCGCTGGCCAGGGTGTGCCCGTCCCAGGAAAACGTCACGCCGTAGACGGGGCCGGTGTGGCCGGTCAGGGGTGCGCCCAGCGGGCGGGGATCGTCCCGATCTGTCAGGTCCCATAGACGCACCGTGCCGTCATCGCTGGCAGTGGCCACGGTGCGCCCGTCCCGGGAGAACGCCACCGCGTTCACTCCCTTGGTGTGGCCGCTCAGCGTGCTGACGTGGGAGGTTGTGTCGAGCTCAGTCATCTCTCGATTCCATTCCCTCAACAGAGGACGTATCGGCTCCCCGACGCGGCGACGTTGACGAGCGCCGCATCAGGCCTTTTTGCTGCGCGAGATGTACTTCTCCATCCGTCTGGTGCGCGCGGGTGGCGGTTGTGCCGGCAGCCTGGACCGGTTGACTGGTCGACTGGGCACGCGAGAAACAGTGCCTCGCCTTCGAGATCGCCAAACGCCCCGGCGGCACCACCGGGGGGCTTCCGCGCAGGCAGGTGGTGGAGGGAACGCCGAGCGGGCTGGTGCGCTCGCGCAGTCGGGTACGGGACTACGAGACCTTGCCCCAGACACCAGGCCACGGTGCCGCGGTCGATGACCATGAGCACAGGCGACCGCCTCGCCGGACGCCAACCAGGCGCCGTCAGCCGCTCGGCGCCCCGAGCGCGCTGCCCCCCCCGGCCACGGAGCGACCACCCCCGCTCCACCAGACGTTGACGAAGGCCCAGTCAGCCCTTGTCGTCCCAGGCTCAGTTGTCCAACAGCGTCTTGGTGAGCAGGTGGAGCCGTCGTGCTTCCCCGAGCGCGAACGCGGGACCGTGTGGGCTGAGCGGCACGTCCCGCACGAAGGCGCTGAGCGGTGTGAGGGGTGGGTCGTCCAGAACCTTGACGATCGGGACTATGGCCGCGCGGACCGGTTGGGCCGACCGTCGGATGACGTCGATCTGCGCCCTCACGTCCGGCGTGTACTGCCCCGAGAAACCGGTGTCGACCGCGCCCGGGTTGAGAAGTACGTACCGCACCCTCGTTTCCGGTCGGGCGTCGGTGAAGGCCACGCCGAGCAGATCATTGAGCCGCCCGCCCTGCATGAGCGCCCGTTGCCCGTCGTACCCCCGTGCCAGTTGCAGGTCTTCCCAGTGGATCTCTCCTTCGCCACCGGGCCCCGCGATGTTCAGGATGACCGGAGTGTGGGCGGATTGGAGCAGGTCGGCCAGCCCGTGACTCAGCAGGAATCGGCTGAGGTAGAAGTGCGCGAAGGTGTTCTCGAATCCTTCGGCTGTGACCAGTCGGGTGGTCCGGAAGTGCCGGGCGCACAGCACCAGGGCGTCGATTTTCGCAAAGGCCGACCGGATGCTGTCGATCACTGCCCTGGTCTGGGACAGCAGGCTCAGATCGGCGTGGATGAAGTGCGCCCGCGCGGCCGCGCCGCGTTGTCGCGCGGCATCGAGCCACGCCTTGCCCTTCTCGGCGCTGCGGCCGACGACCACCACCTCCTGCCCCCGGTCCAGGTAGGTGTGCGCGAGGGCCTTGCCGATGCCGTCCGTGCCGCCGGTGATGACATAGGTCTTCAACACGGTGCTCCTTTCTGCCTCTTGGCCTCACAGGAACCGGGCCGCGATCCTTTCGGGGGTGACGTGGACGGTGACCAGTTCCGGGAGGGTGGCGTACGACTCCGGGTGGTGCTCGGCGTAGGTCTTGCCGGTGTACTTGACGGCCAGTTCGTCCATGCGCGCGCGGCTGCCCGGGCCCTCGAAGCGGGCGGTGCCAGTGATCACCGCGTAACCGTAGGGCTCGTCCGGCGGGTTGACTGTCACGCTCAGCCGGGGGTCGCGCCGCAGATTGCGCACCTTGACCTTGTCGACACCGGTCACGAAGAAGAGATCATCGCCGTCCCTTCCCACCCAGACCACGGACTGGTGCGGGCTGCCATCAGGCCGAAGGGTCGCCACGGTGACGAAGACCTTGGAATCGAGGGCTTCTTTGAGCTTCTCGGACAGGTGGACCGGGCTCACGCAGGACTCCTGGAATGAGAGATGCCGCGACGGCAGACGCGCCGGACAAAGAAAGTTGTGCCACAACTATGTGACAGTTAAGCGCGAATCCGCAATAGTGTTGTGCCGTCTATTGGCCCATCAGACCCGCCCCTGCGTATGCTCCGGTTGCCATGAGAGCTGATGCGGCACGCAACCTGGACGCGGTCCTGCAGACCGGAGCACGTCTGCTGGCTCGTGACCCCGGCACGAGCATCGCGGCGATCGCGGCTGAGGCAGGCGTCGACCGGCGTACCGTCTACCGCCGCTTCACGACCCGCGAGGCCCTCATGGCCGCCGTATATGCCGCCAAGCTCGACGCCTGCGAGAAGGTCATCGCCGAGGCGCGGCTGACCGAGGCGCCCGTGATGGTGGCGCTGCACCGGTACGCGGAGGGCATCATCACCGTCAGCAGGCAGTGGCCGGTGGACGTTCAACAAGTGCGGGACGACGCGTCCACCGCCCGCCTCAGCCGGCTGATCAAGCAACTCGACGCCTTCCTGGACCGCGCAGTGCGCGAAGGCGCCATCCGCCCAGGACTTCCGGACCGCTGGGCCCGCTTCACGCTCATCCACCTCACCAACATCGCCTCACACGAGATGCCGGAGTTGTCGGCTGCCAAGGGAGCCGACATGGTGACCCAGTCCCTGATCGCCGGCCTCGGTCCCGCGTAATACGGCAGGGCCACCGGGCACCCGACCGCCGGACAACGGTCCGCGGTAGGGGTGGCACCAGCCGGTTGCCCCGAGGGCTCGTCATGGGCGAGCGCGATGCTGTCGAGGCCCTGCACGGCGCCCCAGGCCAAGCTGCGAAAGCGCCGGCCACAGCCTGTGGTTGAGGTCTGTGACCAGCGCGGTCGTCTCGGGGCAGCAGGTGGCAGGTCAGCGCACCAGCAGGTCGATCACGCCCGTCAGGTCCTCCTCTCCACTGCCTTCGGCCAGGCGGCGGCGCATCAACTCGAAGTAGGGGGTGAGCAGTTCCGGGCTGACGCCCTGTTGCTCGGCGGTGTCCAGGAAGGTGGGGGTGCCGGCCACCTGCATGGCGAGGTTGGAGACGACGCCCTTGGTGTAGTCGCCGCCGCGCAGTTGGTCGGCGGTCTGGTGGACCGACGGGGCCATCGCGACGAGCCAGTCCGCGAGCAGCGGGGCGAGCGAGGTGGGGTCGATGTTCTCCCTGCGGATCAGGGCGAAGGCGTGCGCGGCCCCGGCGAACATTCCGTACATGGCGCTGAGCAGGGCCACGTCGTGCAGGGCCGCGAAGCCCGCATCGGCGCCGACGTAGGTGGTGCCGACTGGGACGCCCAGGGTCTGCTGGTGCTGCTCGAACAGCTCCGTCGAGCCGCTGTAGAAGACGTAACCGCCGGCCTCCGGGATGCCGACCATCGGGGGGACGGCCATGATTCCGCCGTCCAGATAGCGGGCGCCGCGCTCGCGGGCCCACTCGGCGCGGGCGCGGGCCTGCGCGGGGGTGCTGGTGGTCAGGTTGACCAGGTCCTTGCCGGCCAGATCGGTGCCTGCCAGCACCTCCTCGACCGACGAGTCGTCCAACAGGCAGGTAATGATCAGGGTGTTCGCCGCGACCGCGTCGGCGGCGCTGTCCACGGCCCTCGCGCCCTCGGCGGCGAGTGCCGCGGCGCGGGCCGGGGTGCGGTTCCAGACGGTGAGCGGGTGGTCCGCGGCAAGCCAGGTACGGGCCAGTGCGGTACCCATCGCGCCGAGGCCCAGCAGGGTGACGGGGGTCTTCTCAACAAGGTGCTGTGTCATGCCGAAGATGCTGGTCAACGGCCCGATGGTGATCAAGTACGCACTTTGGAGTGGGTGGTTACCCTGAGGTGAGCAAGCACGTCAGCAGGGTTTACGAGGGTGGGGCATGACGACGCTGAACCGGCCGGGCACATCAGACGGACATGTCTGCGGGATCGACACCGCGATGGAGGTGATCGGCGGGAAGTGGAAGGTGCTGATCCTCTGGGCGCTCCATGAGCTCCCCTGTCGCCGCTTCGGCGAGCTGCGTCGACTGCTGCCGGGCATCACCGAGAAGGTGTTGGCCTCGCACCTGCGCGAGATGGAAGCGGACGGCGTCGTGCGCCGGGTGTCCTACGACGAGGTGCCGCCTCGCGTCGAGTACTCGCTGACCGAGGACGGTGCGCGCCTCAACGACGCCCTTCAACCGCTGGCCGCCTGGGGACGCGAGCGTTCGACCGCCCAAGGACCGGGGGAGCGGTAGTCGGTCAGGCCGTCCGCGAGTTCTGCCTCGTCGCCGTCGCGGAGGGCGTAGAGGGCTTGCTGCAGGGCGAAGGTGCCGCGGATCGCGGCGATGCGGATAAGAAGTCCGTGGTGTGGTCGGCCGCCCAGGGCGAGCACCCGCTCCAGGAGCTCACGGCCGTAGCCGGCACCGATGGCCGCGAGGTCCTCGGCCGGGTCGCTGAGTGCGACATCGTCCCAGTCGAGTACTCCGGAGAGGCGCGGCAGGCCGTGCGTCCACTCCCACCGGACGTTTTCGGCACCGAGGTCGCCGTGCACCACGGCTGGGGTGACGTGGGGAAGGCTGTCGAGTGCTGCCAGTTCCCGCTCGGTCCGTAGGCGCCCGCTGTCGGACATGAGCGGGAACAGCTCCGCGCGCACGTCCTCCGCGAACCGCCGCCATCGGTCTTCTGGTGCCTGAGGGAGAGCTGCTCGTACCCTCTCGTCGGTGCCGGCACGGACCAGGCCGGACAGCAGCGTGGCGTACTGCGCCGCCACGGTGTCGACCACGTGGGCATCGTTGAGCGTGTCGGTCTCCAGCGGTTACCCGGGAATGCGACTGAGTACCAGGAACGGCGCCTCGTCGGTGCCGTGGGCACCGCCCTGAAGCAGCGGCTCAGGTATGCGGAAGCCGAGGTCGAGGCCGGCGAGTGCGTGCAGGGCGGCCGCCCGCTCGGGCAACCGGGCGGCCGCTGCCCGGGTGCTCTTGCGAGAAGTGCGGTTCACCTGCGGCGATATGGTCGGTGGGGATCAGCGTGCCGTCGCGGATGTCGAAGCCCTCCGTCGGCGGGGTCCGCAGCACTGTCCGGAGATCCGGTGCGCGTTCGGCGAGGATCTCGACGGTCTCGGTGACGTACCGCCCGGCGGTCGCGGTCGAGACGTCGAAGCCGGCCGCGGCCCGGGCGAGCGTCTCGTTCTTGCGCAGCTGGACCAGCGCCAGCAGGGCCTGTCGGAAGCGTCCGAGCCGTCGCCAGCGGGACTTCCGTTCACACCTTCGGGCATGGATCAGCCGGGAAACATGCTCAACGACCTCGTGCGGGACATCGAGCATGGCTCGATACCGGACCACAAGGCTGCTGCTGTCGGGATGTTGGCGGCGAGTGAGATCACCAACGCAACGACCAGCCTCCTTGCCCTGTTACGCCCTCGTCCGCACCGTCATCACTCCTGCGGCACAGGATGAGAAACCTTCACTACGGGACTCAAGCAGCCTCGACTAACCAATTGCCTAATGCACTCAGAGGCCGCCTGCGCTATTTCCGCAGCCTCAGAGGTCGTGAGTAGGTGGGCCTTGAGTAGATTTGGAACTACTTCTTCTGTCAATTCATGAATCAGGGAAGCTGCGAGAGAAAGGTATTCATCGGGCATGATGTTACTCCCGGTAGCTGCGTCCTATTTGATGTGACCATCTCAGAAGGGTTGGCGATAATCGCGTACGATGCGTTATCGCCGAAGCGTTTCACAATGAGCGGTCATCGAGTTTATGCTGGCTAGTTCATCCCCTGTGAAACCAGCAGAGCATGCTGCGATGACGGCTTCGTCGAGCTGCCTGCGGCTCGAGACATCAACCACTACTGAACTAATCCATGGATGATTTGCCACCCACGATATCGCCATCTGTTCAATGGATTGCCCTCGCATGGCGGCCATAAGGGAAAGGCAGCTTAGCTGTGTCTGCACTTCCGTTGAACTCTCGATCGAGTCGCGGGTTAGTGTCGGCCTACTCGAGGTGCAAGTGCTCAAGATTCCGCCGTTTAGAGGATCAGTAGAAATCCAACCGATGCCTGCTTCAGACAGCATCTCGGCTAGATTCGTTTTCCCCCATTGCTGAAACAATGAAAAAGGTCCGCGGTAGGCGCACAATGGTACGCCCAACTCTCTCAGTAGTGCCTTGGCTTGCCCAATTTTGCTTGAGGGGTATGCGGAAATCCCAACGCGCAAACACCTGCCCCGATAGACCGCAGATGCGAGAGCTTGCATGGTCTCTTCTAGGGGGATGTCAGGGTCGTAGCGGTGAGCGTAGAAGATGTCGACATAATCCAACCCGGTGCGATGAAGCGACCGCTCCAGGCTTTCCGCTATAAATTTTTGAGACCCCCACCCATTTACCCTCTGCGCCGTGCCGTATCCAACTCGTGTTGATACGACCAAGCTCTCCCTGTAGGGGTGAAGGTCACGATTCAAAATGATCCCGAACATCTCCTCGGCTACGGGGCACAGCGCGCCACAGGTGGTTGACAAGTCAAAGCTTACGATGCCTTTATCGAAGGCGTGTAGCATGACTTCGCGATACCCTCCCAAAGGAGAATTCCGGTCGAAGAGAGAACTCAAACCGAGAGACAGTAGAGGGAGTTCGAGTCCTTGCCATCCAACATTTCTGTAACGCATCTCGGCGTAATTCCTTTCGCGGGCGAAAGGGGAGTCTGGCGTAATATGCCGACGGCTCCAGAAGCCTATCCGGCTTCTAATGCTCTGCATTCTTGACTTTAGGCTTTGAGGTAGTGAGCTCAGCGTGCTGCGTCGATTTAGGACAGTGATCGACAGCGCGAAGCGCGCTTACTCTATCGCGCCAGGGAGAGGCTATCTTGGTGGGTGGATTATGGGCCACTCTTCGGAAGCCTGATAAGTGGCCAAATTGCAGCAAGTCACACCTGTTCGTTCAACGCGGCCGCCGCCGCTTCGGTGGGCTTGCATCGAAGCTCGCGCGCTGCCCCTTCGTGCAGGAAAGCACGAAAAGAAACTTCTCGCAATATAGGCGCTGAATGTGCGATGAGCCGTTTATTGCGGGTTTGTAGCCCCGGTGCGAGCGCCATCCGTATATCAGGTGCCCCAGTCCCGGCACACGATCTCGACGCCGAAGTGCTCGATCAGCCGCCAGGTCAGCGTCTCTCCATCCCGGCCTGGTAGAACACCCGATGCGCTGCCGGGCCTCGCAGTCGACCAGGATGGTGCCGTAACGGTCGACTCTCAGAACACGAGGGACGGAGCAGGCCAGGCTGGGCAAGGCCATGACCAGCCGCAGTATGGACATCCGGTTCGTCACCACCCCGAGCATCCCCGCCCATACCAGAACGTCAGCCCCGCGACCTGCTCGGCGAACGTCACCCTGCAAGACGGCGTTGTCAGAGAGCAGCCGCCGGACCGGCAACTCGATGGGCCCAGCCCCTGGAGTTGTACTCCAGCTGTAGATCGTGTTCTTCATGTCTGGGTTGCGGACTGCTGCCGGTGGGCTGCATCGCTGAAGGGCCGCACGACGAGGGTGATGAACAGGTGCTGGATCTCGTTGCAGGTCAGCGGGATCAGGTCGTCCGGCCTGGGGCGGTGGGCGTGTTCGTTGGCGCGGACGACTGCGAGGAAGGCATGGGCCAGCATGGCGAGGGTGACCCGGTGGGTCCAGGAGGGGTAGCGGCGGACCTGGTGCTTGTCCAGCCCGTCCAGCCCCTTCAGGCTCTGGAAGGTCTCCTCATCGTGCGCGTCGCCGTCCCATAGCAGGACGACGCCAACGTCCTGCCCGCCATCACGGCCAAGTCCCCGACCCCCGTAATCGCGGTCACTCACTCCCAGCCCTGCTACGTCTTCGCCGCGATCGATGCCGGCTGCGCGGCGGTCCGCGTCAACCCCGGCAACATCAAACGCTTCGACGACCGCGTGGGCGAGATCGCACGAGCCGCCAACGACGCCACGCCCGAAGGGGCTCACCCCGCAGGCTTCGGTTGCGGGGTGAGCCCCTTCGTCCCGGGAGACTGACTGTAGGTTCTTGTGCATGCGTCAGCTGAGTCCGGAGAAAGCCTCCACCGCGCGTGTCTTACCGGTGACGATGATGATGTCGCCTTTTTCGACAACCGTTTCAGCGGTGGCGTAAGTGAAGTCCTCGCCCGATCGCTTGATGCCGACAACGGTCACACCGTACCGACTGCGCACCGCGGTCTGCCCGAGCGGGGCGCCTGTGACGACGTCGGGCGCGATGGCCTTGACGAGGGCGTAGTTGTTGTCGAACTCGATGAAGTCGAGCATCTGTCCCGTCACCAGATGGGCTACGCGTTCGCCCATCTCATGTTCGGGCAGAACGACATGATGGGCACCAATGCGCTCCAGGATCCGACCGTGCTGCTGGCTGACGGCTTTGGCCCAGATGTTGGGCACGCCCGCATCCAGCAGGTTGGAGGTGATGAGGATGCTGGCCTCGATGTCGGTGCCGATGCCGACGACCGCGATGGTGATCTCGTGCGCCCCGAGCTGCCGGAGTGCTTCCGGGTCAGTGCAATCGGCAATGACGGAATGGGTCAGCGCCTCACTGTGCCTTTGGACAAGGGCCGCGTCGGTGTCGATCCCGAGGACGTCCCAGCCACGGCGCGTCAGTTCGTGGGCCAGTGAGCTGCCGAAGCGGCCCAGGCCGATCACGGCGACCCGCTCGTCACTCAGTTCCCGGTGCTGTGTGGCGAGTCGCTCGCGGCGGCGACGGCGCAGGGAGTGCAGGTAATTACCCAATGATCGGTCGCTCCTGGGGTAGTTGGTAGCGGCGGGTCCGTTCACGCAGGGCGAGTGCCGAGGCCAGGGTGATCGGTCCGAGTCGGCCGACGAACATGAGCAGGATGAGGATCAGGCGACCGGCCGTTGGGAGGTCCGCCGTGATCCCGGGGGACAGTCCGACGGTTCCGAAGGCGGACACCGTCTCGAAGAGCACATCCTCGAACGACGCATCGACGATGGTGAGCAGCGAGATCGTGGCGGCGGTCACGAGTCCCACGCCGAGTAGTGCCACGGTCAGTGCCTGGCGCAGGACATGTGGTTCCAGGCGCCGTTTCATGACGGCGGAATCCGGTTCGCCGCGTACTTCGGCCAGGATCGCCGCGGCGAGTACCGCGAAGGTGGTGACCTTGATGCCGCCGGCAGTGCCCGCACTGCCGCCGCCGATGAACATCAGGATGCACGTCATCAGCAGCGTCGAGGCTTGCATCTCGCCGATGTCGAGGGTGTTGAATCCGGCGGTACGGCTCATCGCAGAGTGAAAGAAGCCGTTCAGCAGCTTCTCGTCCCAGTCAAAGTGTCCCAGCGTGTTTGGGTTGGTCCATTCCAGCAGACAGGTGAGCGCTGTGCCCGCCACCAGCAGAGCGGCTGTGGTGACCAGCGTCAGTTTGGTGTGCAGCGACCAGCCCCGGCGCCCGCTGGTGGGCCGTTGCAGGCGGTGGCGCAGGACCTCCAGCAGTACGGGGAACCCGATGCCTCCCAGGACGACCGCCACTGCGACGGGGAGCGTCACCCAGGGGTCCTGGGCGTATCGGGTGAGGCTGTCTGCGTGCAACCCGAAGCCGGCGTTGTTGAAGGCCGAAATCGCATGGAAGAAGCCCATGTACATGGCCTTGCCGAGTGGCTCACCGTACCCGTGGCGAAAACGCAGGGCGAGGCTGGTGCCGACGGCGAGTTCGACGGTGGCAGTGGTGATCGCGACCCCGAGCAGGACCCGGCGCACGTCTCCGATGCCCAGGCTCTTGGTCTCCGCCTGGGCGCTCAGCTGCATCCGAAGCCTCAGCTTCCCGGACACCAGCAGCGCGAGCAACGAGGCCAACGCCATGATGCCGAAGCCGCCGACCTGGATGAGCACAAGGATGACGCCTGCGCCGAAGCCACTCCAGTACGTACCGGTGTCGACCACCACCAGTCCAGTCACGCATACGGCTGAGGTTGAGGTGAACAACGAGGTGACGAGGCCAGAGGTGCCGTTCGCCCGGGATGAAACAGGCAGCGACAACAGCACGGTCCCGCCCAGGACCACCGCGGCGAAGGCTGTGACGACCGTGCGAGCCGGGTGGACGACCGTCAGCAAGTGCCACAACCGCGTCATACGTTTGGGCACCGCATCCGACCGCCTTTGCATCCGTCAGTTTTGTTCTGAACAAAGCCTATTGGCCGCACACTGGCATTTGTCGCAGATTTCAGCTTATCCCCAGGATGTCGCTCTCGACGTATACGGTCGGCAGGAGACCGGAGTCAGTACCAATGAGCTCGCTGAACACGCCCGCGGCGCGACGTTCCACGCCCCGGCCTTCAAAGCCCTCCGTCAGAACGACTGACAGTGAGGATTGGTGACGGCACCGCTCGGAGGTCTGACGCACCGACTGACTGGCGCTTCGGCGCTCCTTGGTTGGAATTGTCGACCTTCCGGGCGGTGTCGCCCGGCACGTGGCCGGTCGGGCGACTGTGACCTCATAGGAGCCCGGCCAAAGGTCCCATCACTGTCTTGTCCGTCCGCCCGACCGGCTCTCCTGTCGCAGTCGAAGCGGTGGAGGGGCGAGCAGGAGAAGGCGGCGAAATTCAACGCTTTGCTCACGAGCGCGGTCATTTTTCACAGCGCCCTGGACATCGCCGAGATCGTTCGCCGGCTGCTGGAGGAGGGCTGGACGATCGAGCCGGAGGACCTCGCGCACGTCTCGCCGTGCCTCGCCGAGCACATCAACCGCTTCGGCGAGTACTCCACGCACGAGCTCGGCATCCAGCCCGGACCGTATGAGATGAAGCCGGAGGTCGACGTCGCCCAGCTGTGCGACCAAGATCTCGCCGCAGGAGGCTTCCGCACAGCCGCTTGATCCCGCTATGGCGAGGTCCCGGGAGCCGATACGGGCGCGTTTACCGTTCGGCTTCTGGGGCCGGAGGCCGTGTCCAGCCCGGCAGCTCGTGCCGATGGCATGCCCGAGGAGCTGGCGGCCGGCCTGCCGCCGGAAGGTGTGCACAGTTGACGGGCAACACCTCCTCTTGTGTACTGAGATCTGTTTTGTATGCAAAACAGGGGTGTGGCGCGTGGAAGACCGCGCGGCCGGGCTCCCTTCTCTGTGCGTGAGGCGGTGTCTGCTGTGGTGAACGGGACGTGGGGCGGCGGTCCTGGCAGGGCCTTGGTGGTGACGCATGTCGATGCGGAGCCGGCGGGGGTGTACGGGCGGCTGCTGGCCAGTCGCGGCTGGCGCGTTGAAGAGGTTCGGGTGGTCTCGTACGCCGATCCGCGGCCGCCGGCTTCGCTTGAGGGAGTGGATGCGCTGGTGGTCATGGGCGGGCCGGGCACGGTCAGCGGGCTGCATCCCGGTAACAGCGGGGAGTGCCGTCTGATCGAGGAGGCCGTGCTGCGGGGGATTCCGTACTGGGGTGTGTGTCTGGGAGCCCAGCTTCTTGCGGCGGCCACGGGCGGAGCGTGTGTGCCGGGGGCAGGGGCCGAGGTCGGGCACGTGCCGGTGGAGCTGACGGATGCCGGGCGGCGCGATCCGGTGCTGGCGGCGTGGGCGGCGGCCGCGGGAGGCGAGGATGGCCGCCCGACGGTGATGGCCTGGCACAGCGACACCTTCCGGCTGCCCGCGCATGCGGAGCTCCTGGCGAGCTCGCAGCGCTACCCCCATGCCTTCCGCGTCGGGCCGAGTGCCTATGGCATCCAGTTCCACCTGGAGGTGACCCCCGTCCTGGCGCGGCAGTGGCTCACGGACGACTCCTACCGCCGGGCGGCTGAGCGCAGCCTGGGGCCCGGGGGCGTGGGCGCGTTCCTGGCCGAGCACGAGCGGCGGGCTGCGGCCCTGGAGCACCAGGCCGAGCTGCTGATGGGCGGATGGCTGGAGCAGATCGCGCGCACACGCGCGATCCGGCGGGCGGTTGACTGCGCCGGTGGTGCCCGCGGCTAGGGGGCCGACGGGGTTCTGGACGAGCTGACGTCCGGCTGCTCCTCCAGAGCCCCGTCACTCGGTTCGCCCGGCTGATCCTTCTCGTGGCGCCGGTCTGTCGTGGTGTCACGTCCGGTCTCGTTATGCGGTGCGCTGGAGGGGTGCCGGGGGGCGAGGTCGTGGATGTGGGTGATCAGAGCGGCCCGCAGTGTCAGGGCGTCGCGTGCTTCGAGCAGGTCGAGGAGTCGTTCGTGTTCCTCGGCCACGCCCAGCATGTGCCCGGTGTCGGTGGCCTGGTCGGCGCGTGCGAGGTGGACGAAGGCTCCGAGCTGGCCGAGCAGCATCGACAGCAGCGGCATCCGCGCCACGTCGGCCAGAGCGCGGTGGAACTCCTCGTCCAGGCGGAAGAACTCCTGCGCGTCCCCGGCGCGTGCGGCCCTGCGCTGGCGGATCACCGCCAGGCGCAATCCATCCAGGTCGGCCGGCTCCAGCCTGCGGCACGCCTCGACCGTGGCAGCTGACTCCAGGGCCTCGCGCAGCAGCACGACCTCACGCCGGTGCTCGGAGACGTCGATCACGAACAGCTGCCGTCGCGCCCCTTCCAGCAGGAGGCCGTCGCGCTGCAGCGAGCGCAGCGCTTCGCGGACCGGGGTCCGGGAGACGTCGAAGGACCGGGCGAGGGCCGCCTCGTCCAGCACCGCCCCGGCGCACAGACGCCCGGAAAGGATGTCCTCGCGCAAGGCCGCGTAGACCCGGTTCGCCTTCGTGGTCCGTGCCCTCGCGCCTTCCGCGGCCGTCCCGGCGCTGTCCATATCCGACCTCCTGATCACCCGCCAACGCTAGCAGCGACCCCGCCGCATGCATATCCCGGGACCTCTTGCATACAAAACTTCGTTATGTGTACTTTCGGGGTATGAATGAGCACGAGATACCCGCACGGCCGGCACGCCTCACGAGAGCAGCGGTGCCCGGCGCCGCAGGAGACGCCCTGTCCGCGAGGGCCGCTGATGAGTACGTCCGGCAGGCCGTCCGAGAGAAGGCCCGGGGCCGGGATGCGGTCGGGGGGCCGGGGGCCCTCGTCCTGGACACCACTCATTTCGACACGGTTCGCTTCCCGCCGCCGCCGTGGGCTCTGCCGCACTTCACCGCCGCGGCCGGGCGCGGAGAGCTGGCCTACACCCCCTACCGTGGTGAGGCCGGCGTGCGGTGTCAGGTGGCCCAGGCGGTCAGCGCCTTCATGGGCGTCCCCCTCGACCCCGACCGTGAGGTTGTCCTGACCCCTGGAACCCAGGCCGCGCTGTTCGCCGCGCTGTCCGCCACGGTCGAGGAGGGCGGCCGGGTCGCTGTCCCGGATCCGGACTATCTCTTCGACGAGCGCATCATCAACTACCTCGGCGCCCACGTGGACCGCATTCCTCTGCATCACACCCCGAGCGGGCCCGGGCTGGACCTCCAGGCGCTCGCAGCCGCCGCCCGCGGCGGTGCCAGGGTGCTGCTGCTCTCCCACCCGAACAACCCGACCGGGGCCGTCTACAGCCCACAGGCCATCACTCAGATCGCCAAGACCGTCCAGCAGCACGGCATGACCCTCATCGCCGACCAGCTCTACGCACGCCTCGTCTACGACGGCCCGCTGCCCCACTTCGCAGCCGAACCGGCCCTGACGGGACGCTGCATCACCCTCCTCGGACCCTCGAAGACCGAGTCACTGTCCGGCTACCGGCTGGGCGTCGTCACCGCACCACCCCACCTCGCCGACGCCATCGAAGACGTCCTGGCCCTCACGGCCCTGCGCGCACCCGCCTACTCCCAGCACGTCCTCACCCCCTGGCTGCGCGAGGACACCGCATGGGTCAACACCCGCGTGGAAGAACTGCGCGCGCTGCGCGAGATGACCACCGAACGCCTGCGCGAGGTGGACTACCTCACCGTCACCCCCCAGGCCGGCACCGCATACCTGTTCCCCGACATCGCCGCACTCGCCCTGCCCGACCACGAAGTCGCCGCCCGCCTGGTCCGCGACGCCCGTGTACTGGTCAGTCCCGGCTACCAGTTCGGCCCCGCGGGCCACGGCCACTTCCGCCTCTGCTACGCCCGCGACGAACAACAGTGGGCAAGGGCGCTGGACCGCATCATCGCCACCCTCCACGACCTCGGCAAGGAACAGGGACTGTGAACACCGGACAGCAGCACCGCATCGCCCTGCGCACCGCCGCCGCACCCACACCGGCCGGCACCTACAGCCAAGCCGTACGCGCAGGCGACCTGGTCTTCCTTTCCGGGCAGACACCCCGCCACCCCTCTGGCGAGCGGATGACGACCGAACCCTTCGCCCTCCAGGCCCGCCGCACCCTGGACAACCTCCAGGCACTCGCCCAGGCAGCAGGCGGCACCCTGCACGACGCCGTCAAGATCAACGTGTACCTGCGCGACCCCGCCCACAAATCCGAGTTCGACCAGATCTACCGCGCCTACGTCAGCGACCCGCCCCCCGCCCGCACCCTCACCCAGACCGACCTGCCCGGCATCCCCATCGAAATCGACGCCATCCTCCACCTGCCCCAGGGCACGCACGCTCCGCACCCTGACCAGGACACGTAGCCCATGGCCGTCGGCTGGCAGGCACGACCACTCCCATAAACGGTGGCGGGCAAGATCACAGCAACCGTCCATGTCCATGCCGACGGCCAGGTAGACCGGGCGGGAGACCACGGACCCGGAGCGGATCTTCAATAGCTGATCGGCCAGACCGCATCCTGGGGCCGTGTCTGCCAAGCGTCGAGCTTGTCGGCGACGGTGTCGGTGACCTTGCTGATCAGGTCCGGCGAAACCTCGACGCCGTATCTGCCGGCCAGTTGAGAGCGGATGCCCTCACGCTCATACCGCGCGTGTACAGCGACAGGATCTGCTCGTTGAACCCGGCCAGCCGCCGGGCGTGCTTGGGCACCAGCCTCGGCTCGACTGAGCCCGTCCGGTCACGTGGCACGGCCAGTGTGACCGCCCCGGCATCGGTGAGAACCGTCTTCGGCGAGGTGCCGGTGCGGCTGTTGCCCGCCCCCGGCCTGCGGGATCGGGCTTCTCGTAGCCGAGGTGTTCGGCCATCTCCGCGTCCGGGGCCCGTTCTCAAACGGCCCGGGTGGCCTCCGTGAGCAGCCCGCCCTCGCCCAACGGGGCTGCCCCCGATGCGTCGGCGCGGTCCATCAACCGCTCGACGGCCTCGTCCACCTGCGTGCCGTTCAGTTGCTACGACAGTGTCTTGGTGACCACGGATGCCGCTTCGGCAATCAGCTTGTTGTCGTAGTCGGCGTCTTTGGCGCCTCGGTTGGACATGATCGCCATGACGATGGGGGCGGCGTTGGGGGGCCACACGACGGCGATGTCGTTTCGGACAGCGTAGACACCCCCTCCGCCGGTCTTGTCCCCGACCTTCCAACCCTTGGGCACTCCGGCCCTGATGAGTTCGTCTCCGGTGGTGTTGGTCCGCAGCCACTGCGTGAGCTGTTCGCGTTCGTCCTTGCCGAGGGCGTCCCCGAGAACGAATGTCCGCAGGTCTGCTGCCCACGCGCGGGGCGTGGTGGTGTCTTGTGTGGCACCGGGAGACCATTCGTTCAGTTCCGGCTCGCGGCGTTCCACCTTGGTGGTGGTGTCACCTGCCTGTGCGAGAGCGGCGGCCAGGCCCTTCGGCCCGCCCAGTGCGTCGAATAGGAGGTTGGCCGCAGCGTTGTCGCTGTAGCGGACGGCTGCGTCACACAGATCGCGCAGGGTCATTCCGGTATCGACATGCTTCTCGGTGACCGGAGAGTGGTCGACCAGATCGCTCCGGGTGTACTTGATCACCTTGTCCATGCCGCTCGATGAGTACTTGCGTAGGACGGCAGCGGCGGCGAACGCCTTGAAGGTAGAGGCGTACGCGAATCGCTCATCTGCGTTGAAGGCCACCTCCCGCCCATCGCCCGTGTTGACCGCATAGACCCCAAGCCTCGCGCCGTACTTGCGCTCCAGCTCCTTGAAATCGCCGGCGGACTGCTTTGCAGCGGGATTCGCCTGCGTTGTTGCGGCAGCCGGGACCGGTGACGCCTGGGTGCTGCCATGGCCGCATGCGGCAAGCGGAAGGGCGACGAGCACAGCGAGCGCTCCGAGAACGGCACGCCGGGCAAGAGTGGACTGCATGTTCGGACCTCCAGGTAAGCCCGTCGAAGAGTGCAGAGAAGAGAGACCGCTCGGGTACCGGATCATGATCTTTCTCCGCGATCCATACGGTCCAATACGCATACAGCCAGTTCCATGCCAGTCCCGCATAGAATGATCGGTATGGACCTGGTGGGAGCATCTCGGGCGTTTGTCAGCGTGACGGAGCGCGGCAGCTTCACCACAGGAGCGGCCGCAGCCAGGATGTCCCAGCCGGTGGCGAGCCGGCGCATCGCCGCCATGGAGGAGCTTTTCGGCGAGCGCCTGTTTGAGCGGACATCGCGCCGGGCCACCCTCAGCTCCTTCGGCCGGGACATGCTCCCGGCGGCGAGGCGGCTCGTGCAGGCAGCCGACGCGCTGCTGCACGAGGCGGAGACGGCCAAGCGCAAGCCATGGCAGCTCGCCGTCCCGGGCAACTGCTCCACGGGCTCTCTCGCCCGCCTGATCGCCGACGCTCGGGACCAGGCGGTGATCCTTGATCTTCATACCGGTACGCCGGCGCAGCGCATGGAGCTTCTTCGCGCGCAGCAGGTACGCGCGGCCCTGATCACGGCGCCCGCGGACGAAGCCACGTGGTCCGTTCCTCTCGGCCTCGCAGGCACCGCGGCAGCCGGCGCCAGGCGCGTCTATCTGGCGACTCTGCGGGCCGGGCGGGCCTGCCCGGATCCTGTCCGCAAGGTCTGGATCCAGCCGGAGGACGACGTGCCGCACATCCGAGATCCGCTCACACGGCTGCACGACGCACTGGGCCTGCGGCCGGTGCAGCTCGCCATCGCCGCCGACCTGACGAATGCCATAGCCGAAGTGCTCCGCACGTCCGACCTGCTGCTGTGTTCCGCCGCGCAGGCCGACGAGCTCGGCCTCGACTGGAGGCCCATCGGTGAGATCACACTCAGCCGTGGATACAGCCTCGCAGCCGCCATGGACGTCAATGCGCAGCATGTCCAAGAACGCCTGGGCAGCGCGATCAGCCGCTGCCTCGGCCCGGCTACCCGGACCACCACCCCTCACGCAGTGGCGGCAGTATGAGTACCGAAGCGCTGCTGCACGACATCCGCCAACAGCTTCTCGACGGCGGCTTGCACGGCTGCCTGCTGGTCCGCGACCTCTCCACCGGAGCCGAGCTGGGTATCGAGCCCGACGCCCAACTGCCCTCCGCCTCCTTGGTCAAGATTCCGCTCGCCCTGGCAACGGCGGAGCGCATCCAACGCGGAGAGCTCGACGGAGCAACGGCGATCGACGTCCAGCCCGGACGCATCACCACGCCGGGCCCCACCGGTCTGACCCGGTTCCGCCACCCTGCCCGGATCGCCATCGACGACCTGCTCTACCTCAGCACCAGCGTGAGCGACGGGACCGCCGCCGACGCACTCTTCGACCTCACCCCGCCTGCCCAGGTGGCCCAGATCCTGCATGAACTGGGCCTGGACGGCATCACCATCCGGCACGGCATGCGCGAACTCACCCAGACCCCGGCAGAGCACTTCACTCCCGATCAGGCGCGCCTCGCCCACACCCTCGCCATTGAAGCGGGCACCAGCGGCCGCGGCCACCATGTGCACCAGCTCGACACCACCCGAGCCAACACCGGCAGCGCACGCGCCTGGACCGCCCTGCTCCAAGCGCTGTGGACGCCATCGGCAATCCATCCCGAGGCCGCTGCACGGGTGCGGGGCCTTATGGCCCACAACCTGCTCCGCCACCGGCTTGCCCCAGACTTCAGCTCAGACGCCAGCGACTGGTCTTCCAAGACCGGCACCCTCCTCAACCTCCGGCATGAGATTGGAGTCGTCGAGCACTCCAACGGGCATGCCTTCGCCATCGCCGTGCTCACGGAATCGCTTGTTCCGGCCAGCATTCAGCCAGGCGCCGACATTCTCATGGCACAAGCCGCCCGCAGACTGCACGACCACCTCCGGCAACTCTGAACCTGAGCTGCCTGATCGGCAAACTGATGGCCTGGCCAGGCATCGTCATCCGGTACGGCAGGACCCGGACAGCGACTTCGCCGGATTCCACCTGCGCGCCTCGATGATCTGGCTCAAGGACCTTGCCCGAACCACCCGTTGATCACGACTGATACGCGTCCTGGTCGGGAGTATCACGAAAGCGGCCCTGTCTCACTTTCGGTGGTGACGGAGCGTGCTGCTATCCGAGGAGGATGCGGTGCCGAAGCCGGGTGAAGCCTGCTCGTCCGTGCATCTGGCGTGCGATCCGCTTGGTCTTGGTGTTGACACCCTCGGTGGGGCCGTTGCTGTACGGAAGCGTGAGCCCGGCGATCACGGCGTCGAGGTCCCGGTCCAGTTCCCGAGTGAAGGCATGTAGATGGGGCAGGTCGGCTGCTCGGACTTGGGCGATCCAGCGCGTGAGCGCGTCGGCGTTGTCGGCGTGCGACTGTAAGAAGCGGGGCGAAGTCCCGGATGCCGGTGGCCAGTTGGGTCATCTCGGGGCATGCGGCGGTGAGCTTGGCCAGGAGCTCGTGTTGCTCGACCTTGAGGTTGTCGGGCCTGGAACAGCAGCATCCGAGCGAGCCTGCGCGGGGAGATATGGCTGCGGTCGGCGTCCGCACGACCCTGGTTGATGTACTTGTGCAGGAGGTTCAGGCAGCCCGTGAAGCCGAGGGCTTTGATCTCTTCGAAGAGGTGCTTGACGGGGACGCCGGGATCCTCGGCTCGGCGTTTGCGCAGGTGCTCGCGATAGGGATCAACAAGGCTGGCACGGTACTTGGGGACGCGGAGCATGCGCTCGGGCCGATCGGCGCGGGCGTAGCGTTTGACAGTGTTCAGGGCCAGTTGGAGACGGCGAGCGCATTCGAGCAGGCCGACACCCTGATCGAGCAGGCCGTGGACCTGGTGCCGGCGTTCCAGCGTGGTCTGGGCGCGGGGCCCCTCATAGAGGGGCGCGTCCAGCACCGTGGCCCAGCAGGCGCTGTGCGCCTTGACCTCGCTCAGAGCGGCTTCGCACAGGTTGTGCCACACATGACACCGGTCCGCGACCTACACCGCGTCAGGCAGGGCACGCCGGCTCGCCACAGCATAGGTTGCCGAGCCGTCACGGCACACGATCTCGATGCCCGGATGCTCGCTCAGCCACGCCTGCAGGGTGTCGGCCGTGCGACCGGGCAGCACGTCGATCCGCTCGTGAGTCTCGGCGTCGATGATCACGGTGGCATAGCGATGCCGCCGGCGCAGAGCAAAATCGTCGACGCCGATCACGCGGGGCACCCGCCCGGCGGGCAACGGGATCCGCAGCAGGGCACGCAGGGCCGTGTGACGCGACAGGCTCACCGCCAATATCCCAGCAACCGTGTCCCCGCCCGGCCCGCTAACTCCTTGACCACTGCCTTGACTTGCCTGGTCAGGCGGGTCGTACGTCGCCGGTACCGGTCCAGGACGCCGGGCACCTGTTCACGGAAGGTGTGGCGGCAGCCGCGCGTGGGACACACCAGGCGCCGCACCCGCACGCGGACCACTACCCGTCGTCCATCGACCGGCACGTCCACGACTGTCCGCCAGTGATAGCCGTGTACGCGTTCCGACGGGGCCCCGCACACCGGGCAGACCGCAGTGTCCCGCGGAGTCCGTGCCCGCACCACGATCCGCTCACCTTCGTCGACCACATCCTCGACGACCAGCGGGGACAGGCCCGAAAACACAGTCTGCACGAGCTCGTTGAGATCCTTCACGCCAATGTCGACGACCCCTCATGACGCTCCGTCACCACCGAAAGTGAGACAGGGCCGCTCTCGTGATACTCCCGGGTCCGGCAGGGCAGTGTCGGTGATCCGGCCGAGCGTGGCTACGTCCACGTCGGTCAGGCAGCTCAGGAACGTCCGCCGGGGCGAGGGCGGTACGGGTATCAGCGAGGGAACTACCAGGACCGCGCAGCCCGCTGCGTCCGCGGAGGCAGCACCGTCCGGTGAGTCCTCGACAGCTACGCAGCGCGCGGTGATGATGCCCAGGCGGGCGGCGGCAGCCTCGTACGGGTCGGGGTGGGGCTTCGTCCGTGCCGTGTCGTCGGCGGAGAGCGTGAAGGCGAACGGCACCTGTGCCAGCGCGCCCGCGACGACGGTGTCGACCACGCTTCGCGGGGAAGCGCTGACCAGGGCAAAGGGGATGCCGTGTGTGGTGAGGGCGGCCAGCAGCCGGGCCGCACCCGGGCGCAGTGGCGCGCCTGCGCGCACTCGGCGGAGGAATGCCTCTTCCAGGGTGGCGGCGAGATCCTCGGCAAGGGCGGCTCCGGTGACGTCGGCCAGGTGGGCCGCGGTGTCCTGGACCGCCCGGCCGACCACGTGCGGTGTGTCGGCGGGGCCGAGTGTGTGGCCCAGGGCGGTGCCTACTGCTTCTGTCACCTCCCACCACAGGCGCTCGGTGTCGACCAGGGTGCCGTCCATGTCGAACAGCACGGCTTCCGGCAGCGTCATCGCCGGGCTCATGCGGTCTGCTTCGCCACGGCGAGGACCGGGCGCCGGTGCAGCCCGACCCGGGCCGTGGTACCGGGGGTGAGGCCGGTCGCGTCGTGCGAGGGCAGGTCGGCTTTGACGGAGCCGATGCCGGGGAGGTCGAGGTGGAGGCGGGTGACGGAGCCGAGGAAGTCGACGGAGACGACGGTGGCGTTGCCGCCCTCGTCAAAGGTCGCGGTGACGTTTTCCGGTCGGACGAGGATGTCCACTTCCCGTCCGCAACCGGGCGGCTGGCCGTCGACGGGCACCGTCACGCCGAGCGCGTGGGCCTGGCCATGGTCGGCCAAAAGGCCCGGCAGCCGGTTCATGGTTCCGACGAACTCGGCCGCGAAGGCGGTCGCTGGGCGCTGGTAGAGCTCCGCTGGGGCGGCGATCTGTTCGAGTTTGCCGGCGTTGAGTACGGCGACCCGGTCGGCCATGGAGAGGGCTTCCTCCTGGTCGTGGGTGACGAAGACGGTGGTGATGCCGAGCGAGCGCTGAAGGCGCCGGATCTCTTCGCGCAGGCTGAGCCGTACCTTGGCGTCGAGCGCGGAGAGGGGTTCGTCGAGCAGTAGGACGCGCGGCCGCAGTGCGAGGGCGCGGGCGAGGGCGACCCGCTGCTGCTGTCCGCCCGACATCTGGTGCGGGTAGCGGTCGCCATGCTGTGGCAGGCCGACCAGGTCGAGGAGTTCGGCGGCGCGCTCGCGGCGTTCGGCGGTGGGGGCCCTGCGGATGGTGAGGCCGAAGGCGACGTTGTCGCGGGCGGTGAGGTGGGGGAAGAGGCTGTAGGACTGGAAAACCATGCCGGCGTCGCGGCGGTGGGCGGGCACCTGGGTGATGTCCCGGCCGTCGATGAGGACGTCACCGGCGTCGGGGTGCTCGAAGCCGGCGAGGACGCGCAGTGCGGTGGTTTTGCCACAGCCGGACGGGCCGAGGAGGGCGAGGAGTTCGCCGGGGTCGACGGTGAGGTCGAGACCGTCGAGGGCGACGGTGGGGCCGAAGGCGCGGCGCAGGCCACGGAATTCGACGCGGGCGCCGGCGGCGGAGCCGCCCGTGGGTCGGTCGGGGGCGGTTGCGGTCATGGTGAGGGCTTCTCCTTGGTGGAGCGGGTACCGGTGCGGGAGAGGACCAGCAGCAGCAGCCAGGTGATCAGGAGGCTGAGGAGGGAGACGGCCACGGACATCCGTGCCTGCGATCCGGAGACGCTCACGATCCACACGGCGAAGGGTTCGAAGCCGAGCAGCGCGGCGACGGTGTATTCGCCGAGCACCAGGGCGAGGGTGAGGAAGGTGGCGCTGGCGAGGGCGGCGCGCAGGTTGGGGAGGATGACGCGGACGACGATGCCGGGCCAGCGAGCACCGCAGTTCTGGGCGGCCTCTACAAGGACGGGCAGGTCGACGGCGCGCAGGCCCGTGTCCAGTGAGCGGTGGACGAAGGGCAGGGCGAGGACGGTGTACGTGAGGACGAGTACGAGGGGGAAGTCCTCGTACTGCACGGCCAGGAAGGTCTGGTACAGCGGGGTGGCGGCCAGGTACTCGGGTCCCCAGTTGAGGACGGTGGTCAGTCCGGCGGTCAGGGCGATGGGCGGCAGCACCAGGGGAAGCATGCACAGCGCTTCCACGACCGGGCGCAGCCGGGGGGCGCCGAGGCGTACGGCGATCAGCGCCGGGACGGCGAGCAGGAGCACCAGGGTGATGGTGGCGGCGGCCAGGCCCAGGGAGAGGAGGAGGCTGCGGGTGAAGCCGTCGGCGGTGAGGATCCCGGTGTACGCCTCGAAGGAGATGCCCTGTCCCGGCGCGTGCACGGTGAAGACGAAGGACGACGCCAGAGGCAGCAGGAAGTACAGCCCGGCCAGGACCAGCACCAGTTTGCGCCCGGTGCCGCGGCGGCGATCGCGCGGGCGGGTGACGGGCGGTGCCGGTGCCGGGGCGGCGAGTGGGGCCGCGGGGTGGTGGTCGGTCAGCGCAGCCATCGGGCACTCCGTCGTTTCAGGGGCAGGTAGAGCGCCATCACCACGGCGGCGATCACGATCATGTCGAGGCTGAGCGCGAGCGCGACGTTTTCCTGGCCTGCCAGTACGTTGCCTGCCAGCGCGTCCGCGATCTTCAAGGTCACCAGCGGCACGGAGCCGCCCACGAGGGCCGCTGCGGTGGCGTGTGCGGCGAAGGCGCTTCCGAAGAGCAGGACGAAGCCGCCGAGCGCGGAGGGCATGAGCACGGGCAGTCCGACGTGGCGCCAGAACTGCCAGGTGGTGGCGCCCGCGTTCTGCGCGGCCTCCCTCCACTGCGGCCGCAGCCCGTCCAGCGCCGGGGTGATCACCAGCACCATGAGGGGGCTGAGGAAGTAGAGGTAGACGGCGGTCAGGCCGGTGACCGAGTAGAGGTTCCAGCCGAGGCCGTCGAGGTGGAGCACTTGCGTGAGCACGCCGGAGATGCCGAGCGTGGCGATGAACGCGAACGCCAGCGGCACGCCGCCGAAATTGGCCAGGACGCCGGAGGCGGTCAGGACGGCGTTGCGCAGCCGTGGCATTCCTGAGGTGACGATGGCCTGGGCGACGACGCATCCGACGGCGGAGCCGAGTACCGCGGTGATCAGGGAGAGCTTGACGCTGCCGGCGAGGGAGGTCAGGTAGGTGCCCTGTAGGGAGCGTTGGAGGTGCTCGCTGGTGAGGGCCGTGGTGCCGGTGGCCGGGTCGGTGCCGGTCAGGGCCCCGTGGGCGAGGGCGATCAGCGGCAGCCCACAGCACAGACCGGCGAAGACCAGCAGCGGGAGTACCGCGAGCCAGTGGCGGGGGCGGTGCCGTCGGCGGTGGACGGCCGCGGCGGGTCCCGCGTGGGAAGGGGTGAGGGCGGTCATCGGGAGACGGCCTTGTCCCAGTTGTCGGCGAGGGTCTTCTGGGCCTTGCCGAGCGCGTCCTCGCCGGGGAACTTCGGCGCGTCCTTGACCTCGGGGAGTTTGGCGGCGGACTGCTTGTCGACCGTGCCGTCAGCGGTCATCCGGGGCAGCAGCACGGGTCGGGAGTAGCCCTTCAGCCACAGGTTCTGGCCTTCCTCGCTGTAGAGGAATTCCATCCACAGGCGGGCGGCGGCCGGATGGGGGGCCTGCTTGTTGATGGCCTGGGAGTAGTACTGGGCGTAGACGCCGTCCTTCGGCACGGTCACCTTCCAGTCCACCCCCTTGTCGCGGAACTGGTCGGCGTAGCCGGCGTTCAGGTAGTCCCAGTCGATACTGATCGGCGTCTCGCCCTTTTCGACGGTGGCCGGGGTGGACTCGACGGGGAGGAAGTTGCCGTTCTTCTTGAGCTTCCCGAAGAAGTCGATGCCAGGCTGGATGTCGTCGAACGACCCCCCGCCGGCCAGGGCCGCGGCGAAGACACCGCCGAAGGCAGAGCCGGACTTGGTCGGGTTTCCGTTCAGCGCGACCTTGCCCTTGTACTCGGGCTTGAGCAGGTCCGCGAAGGTCTGGGGGCAGTTCTTGATGCGCTTGGCGTCGCAGCCGATGGAGACGTAGCCGCCGTAGTCGTTGTACCAGTTGCCGTTCGGGTCCTTCTGCGCGTCCGGGATCTTGTCCCAGGCCGTGACCTTGTACGGCGCGAAGAGACCTTCCTGGCCGCCGCTGCGAGCGAAGGAGATGCCCAGGTCGAGGACGTCGGGGGCGCGTTCTTGGCCCTTGCGGGACTTGACCGCGGCGATTTCGTCGGCGCTGGCCGCGTCGGGATTCTCGCTGTTGACCTTGATCCCGTACTTCTCCTCGAACGTCTTGATGATCTCCCCGTAGTTGGCCCAGTCCGGGGGCAGCGCGATGACGTTGAGCTTCCCTTCCTGCTTGGCGGCCTGGACGAGGCCGTTCATGCCGCCGAAGTCGGCCACCGAGGCGGCCGAGCCCGCCTTCGTCGTGCCCTTGCCGTCGGCCACCTCGGTCGTGGCGGCGCCGCACGCGGCGGTCAGTGTCGCCAGTGCACCAGCGGCGACGAGCGCGACGGCGCCACGGCCTGCGGGTATGCGCATGTGTCTGTCTCCTAGGGGAGGACTTGTCGGGATTTGGTGGCTCAATCCCGCCAGACAGTCCTACGCAGGGGTGAACTGCTCACGTCCCCAAGATGGCCAATCCCAGGATTTCTTCAAATCTGTCAAAAGAATTACCCCCGATTCGGCCTGCGGAGATGAGGAAGCCGCCCGACTGTCACCAGCAATTCACCTTCCGTCGTGAGCGTGGAGTCGTGATCGACCCCCGCCTCGCACGAGCCCGCGCCGTGCCCCTCGCCATCGCCCACCGCGGCTCCTCCCACGACCTGCCCGAACACACCCTCCCTGCCTACGAGCAGGCCATCGCCGACGGCGCCGACGCGCTGGAGTGCGACGTCCGCCTCACCGCGGACGGACACCTCGTCTGCCTCCACGACCGGCGCGTCGACCGCACCTCCGACGGCAGCGGAACCGTCTCCCGGATGACCCTTGCCCAGCTCTCCGAACTCGACTTCGGCTCCTGGAAAGGCACCGGCCCCCAACGGCTGCTCCCCCTGGAACAGCTCCTCGACCTGGCCACCGCCGCCCCGCGCCCGGTGGGCCTGGCCATCGAGACCAAGCACCCCACCCGCCACAGCGGCCGCGTCGAGACCGAGCTCGTCCGCCTCCTCCACCGCTTCGGCCTCACCGCTCCCCGCTCAACGGCCACGCCGCGGATGCAGCTGATGAGCTTCTCCCGCACAGCGGTGCGCCGACTGCACCGGCTCGCCCCGACTCTGCCCACCGTCCACCTGGTGGAACACCCCGTACTGCTGCCGGGCCTACCGCTCCCCGCACCGGCCGGTGCCCGGATCATCGGCATCGACCTCCAGCTGATCCGCGCCCGGCCCGACCACATCGCACGGCTGCACACGGCCGGCTTCGCCGTCCATGTCTGGACGGTCGACGAACCACAGGACATCGAGCTCTGCCTGCGCCTGGGCGTCGACGCGATCATCACCAACCGGCCCGCCCTGGTACGCGCCAAACTCTGACAACCACGGCGCGCAGGTGGACATCGAGACCAGACGTGGCGAGCGATGTCTCGATCGAGCGCGGCCTGGTTGACCAGGCAGGGAATGCTGTCGGGGGCGCCGTTGCCCTACGGGGACACGATCCTGTCGGAGACGCCCAGCTGTTCATCACCGAGGTCACCGGTCGGCCCGTGGTCCACCGCCGTCTGTCCTACGAGCAGATGCGCGATCGCCTCACGACGCAGGTGCCGACGGAGTTCGCCGCAATGCTGGCCGGCATGGACCGTGCCATCGCCGAAGGCACGGAGGACCGCATCACCGACACCGTCCAGCGCCTCACCGGTCGGCCCCCGCGCACCTTCCGGGCCCTCCTTGAGAGGGAGATGTGATGCAGCAGCTGATGTTCCAGGACGACCAGCAGTTCTGGTTCGAGACCCTGCGTAATCTCGGCTTGGCCGTCTACGAGGGCTCGGACGTCGGTGAAGTCGTCGCAACCGCCTCCCAGGTCACCTCCGGCGACTACGACGGCTGGCACGACGCCTGGCTGTCCACCGCCAAGTGTCTGGAGGCCGAAGCTCGCGCAAGCCACCCCGTCAGCGCCTGCTGCGGGCTTCCACCTACTACCGGGCGGCAGAGTTCTTCCTGCACGCGGCGCCGTCGGCGGACAGGAACGCGGCTACCACGTCCTGACCTTCGACGGCCCCGGGCAGCCCGCGGCCATCCACCGGAAAGGGCTGGTATTTCGACCGGACTGGGAGAACGTGGTCGGCCCCGTCCTGGACTTCCTCACCCAGCACCCGGGCGTCGACCCCGCCCGCGTCGCGCTTCTTCCACCCCTTGTTCATGCCGCCCCAGAACCCGGTCTCCTGCCTCGCGGCCGCTCCGAGGGCCGGACACGCTCACG
The DNA here is from genome assembly GCF_044754325.1 of Streptomyces sp. NPDC093097. Classification (NCBI taxonomy): domain Bacteria; kingdom Bacillati; phylum Actinomycetota; class Actinomycetes; order Kitasatosporales; family Streptomycetaceae; genus Streptomyces; species Streptomyces sp. NPDC093097. The sequence goes on along the minus strand of NZ_JBIVOW010000005.1, from coordinate 67,613 downwards.
GCCCGGGGCGAGGCAGACCCGGAGTTCGAGGTGAACCGAAGCGGCCGTAAGGCTCGCGTAGGTCGGCCACCAAGCCCTCTACGGCGGCTTGTTCGCGTACGCGGCTCAGGTAGTCGGCGATGGCGTCTCTGTTCCGGGTCAGGCACGTGATCCGTCGGCTCAGTTGTTCGTGTTCGTGCTCCAGGGTGTCGATCATCTCGGGGGTCACGTCGGGGAAGTAGATGGTCCGCGGCTTGTCGAGGCAGGGGAGGATCTGCCGGATGATCTGGGTGGGCAGTCCGGCGTCGAGCAGTCCGCGGATCTGCAGTACGCGGTCCACGTGTCCTTCGTGGTATTCGCGGTAGCCGTTGGCGGAGCGTTCGGGGGTGATCAGCTGCTGCTCCTCGTAGTAGCGCAACAGGCGTCGGGTGGTGTCTGTACGGTCTGCCAGCTCTCCGATGCGCATGTGATCGAACCTACTGCGTCAGGTGTGTGCCTCCGTTTGACCTTCACATTGATGTGACTGTTTGAGACTCGGCACTGCTCGTCGGCAGCGGCACGAAGCCGCTGTCCACCTGTTCGTGAGGAGGACCGTTGTGGTCTCGATAGAGGTTTCCGATTTCTACAAGGAGTGGGCGACCCGCAGTGGTGACGTCATCGACGCGGCTGCGGGGGAGAGGGCCGGCTCCCTTGAGAACGCTCGGCTCGCCTACCGGAAGTTCTTCCAGGACAGCTTTCCCGCGCCGGACGGGGTGGCGTTCCAGGCGGTGGACGCCGGCGGCGTCCCCGCCGAGCGCGTGACCACGGCAGGTGCGATCGAGGGCCGGTATGTGGTCTACCTCCATGGGGGCGCGTACATCGTGGGCGACCCGCAGGGATACCGCGGACTGGTCGGCCACTTCGCCCGGCGCCTGCGTGCGCATGCACTGGTGCCGGACTACCGGCTGGCGCCCGACGCGCTCTTCCCGGCCGCAGTCGACGACGCGGTGACTGCCTACCGCTGGTTGCTGGGGCAGGGCGCGGAGCCGGAGAACGTGGTCCTCGCCGGTGACTCGGCCGGTGGCGCGCTGGCGGTCAGCACTCTGGTCGCGGCCCGCGATCAGGGCCTTCCGATGCCGGCGGCCTCGATCGCCATCTCGCCCTGGGCCAACCTGGAACACACCGGGGCCACGATGTTCTCTCTCGACGGTGTCGACCCGTCCGTCGGCCGGGAGGGGTTGCGTCGCGCCGCGGGAATCGTCCTGGGTCGGGCTCCGGCGAACAGTCCGCTGGCCTCCCCGGTTTTCGCCGACACCCGCGGTCTGCCACCGGTACTGATCCAGATCGGAGGGCACGAGGTGATGCTCAGCGACGCCCTCCGGCTCGCCGCCAAGCTGGCGGAGGACTCCGTGCCCACGCGCCTGGACGTCGCCCCGGAGATGGGGCATGTCTGGCATCTCCTCGTCGGTCATCTCCCCGCTGCGGACAAGGCGGTGGCCGACGCCGTCGCCTTTGCGCTGGAGCACCTGTCTGGGGAGTGAGGACGCCTGGCGGCGGGCCCGTGCCCGCCGCTCCACCGCGGCCGCCGGGCAACTTCCCGCGACGTATCCACCACGGCTCCTTGGTCCCATGGCCGTTGCGCGCTGTGGATTCTGGCGGGTCGTCAATGGCCCTGGCTCAGCGGCTGCGGTGCCTCGGTGGCCGTGGCGCTGCCGCGCCGCCGGCGGCGGGCCGACGGAACCAGGATCCGGTGGACGATGAAATATTCCGCGATGAGCACGTTGCCCAGGAGGGCCGCCCAGCCACTCGTGGTGTAGATGTCCCTGAACGAGAGTGACGGGATGGCCTTCGACAGCTCCGTGCCGACGAGCAGGTAGAGGCGCAGTGTCACGGCGGCAAAGGTGAGTGCGTAGTTGCGGATCATCCAGATCCGGTGCGACTGCACGTCACGGCGCCGGATCGTTCGATAGGCCTGAGCGGCCGTGTACAACCACGCCATCACGAGGATGTAGAACGCGACTTGCAGTGGGGGGCCGCTCGGCGTCACTGTCGCGGCGTAAAGGGCCGCGATCGAGGCGGCCACGACCGAGATCAGGTACACCCGGCCGGCTACCCGGTGCACCCGGGGATAACGGGTTCGCAGTCGCGGTACGAACTGCAGTGGCCCGATGACCAACGTCAGTCCGGCCGGCGCTGCATGGATCACCAGACTCGCGTAATACCCCACGATGCTCCGGTCGATCGGCGCGAACGAGGAGCCGGTCAGGTACGGCGGCACGAAGACAGCTGTGATGCCGATCGCCGACACCGCCATGAGGCCCCACAAGGACCACCACCAACGACGGCGAACGGTCCGTGACTTGACTGCATCGGACATGCGAGGAACTCCAATACTGGTACGGGGAAGGAGGATCAGGACATCGCCGGTCCGCTGTCGACGGCGGACTGGCGCCTGTGCCCGAGGTGGTCAGGTCCTCGGAGGTGGAACCGGAGTCGCCGACGGCGGGGTGCCGGGGGACACCGGAAAATGGCGTGGCAGCGTTGGGAATGCCTCTCGGCGTGTGCCAGGAAGAGTCGGCGGGTCGACGTGCGGCTGTCGTCGGGATCGTCGACGGCCATCGCGGCGGAACGGAGCCGGCGGGCCGAGTCGGTGGGCTGAATCGGCGAAGTCCGGCCAGGCGATGGCGAGCACGTCGACTGACTGGCCGAGGAGGCGTGGAGAGATCGTCAGGTGCCTCGTTGCCGGCCCTGGGGGCGGCGGCACGGTACATCGGGGGCGGCTCGTCGCGGCCGCGTGGTGGCTACGGCCGCTGCTCCTACGGGACGATGACGACTTTGCCTGCGACGGTGCGCGATTCGGCCAGTGCGAGTGCTGCGGCGGTGTCGGCCAGCGGGAATTCCGCGGCGACCTGTGGCGTGAGCACACCGTCGGCCAGTAGCGCCAGCACCTGAGTGAGGTCCTCGCGCAGTCGAGCCCGGAAGGCGTCCAGACGTTTCTTGCCTGCCCAGAAGTTGTAGAAGTGTGCAGCCTTGCCGTTGGGCAGGTAGTTCCACAACGCCAGCCACGCGAACAGCTTCAGCACGGGTAGCTGCGAGTTGCCGCTCTCGTCCTTCGTGGCGGCGGTGCCGTATGACACCAGCGTTCCGCCGTGTCGAAGGAGCCGCCACGACTGCTTCAGTCCGGCACCGCCGACGTGGTCGAACACCGCGTCCACGCCGCGCGGCGCGAGCTCCTGGATCCGCTGGTACATGTCCGGGTCGCGGTAGTCGACCGGGATCGCGCCCAGCTCACGCACTGTTTCGTGGTGTCGCGTCGACGCCGTGCCGATCACTGTGATCCCCGCGTGCCGGGCCAGCTGTACGAGCGTCGACCCGACTCCACCGTTGGCGCCGAGCACCACGATCGTCGCGCCTTCGGGCACCTTGGCGGTCCGGTGCAGCATCTGCCAGGCCGTGATCCCGTTGACCACAACGGTCTCTGCGGCGGCCGCAGTCACGCCATCCGGCACCGCCACCAGGTCCGCCGCGTCGAGCAGCAGAAAGCTGGCCCAGGCGCCGGTCTTGGTGACCGCGGCAAACCGGCGCCCGATCATCGTGGCGTCCACACCGGGGCCGACGGCGGTCACCGTGCCGACCACGTCGTACCCAGGCACGAAGGGGAAGGGCGGCTGGTCGTAGTACTTGCCACGACGCATCTGCTGCTCGGCGAAGGACACGCCGGTGGCGTCCATCCTCAACAGGACCTGGCCCGTGGCGGGTGGCGGGATGGTGCGGGTGCGGACCTGCAGGCCGCTTGGTTCGACATTGCCGGGCAGGACGACCTCGGTGGAACGGGTGGCAACGGTGCCGTTCATGACGTTCTCCGTATCGGATCACTTGTGGATGCAGCCGTAAAGTTACAGCCGTAATCTTAGATTTCACAAGGGCTGGAGCCCGTAAGGTTTCATGTGTAATCTCAAGCCATGAGCGACAAGCAGCCCGCGACACCCACCCGCACCCGCAACCCCCGCGGGGAAGGCTCCCGCCTGCGCGACGAGATCGTGGCCGCAGCGGTCGAACTGCTCGACGAGACCGGCAATGAAGCTGCCATCACGCTGCGATCCGTCGCCCGCCGTATCGGGATCGCCGCGCCCTCGATCTACCGCCACTTCCCCGACCAGCCGGCCATCATGCTGGCCGTGGTGGAGCAGGCGTTCGGTCAACTGGAGGCGCAACTGCGCGCTGCCGTGGGCGCGGCCGACGGCGGCCCCCGAGAGCGACTGTTCGCCCTCTGCCACGCCTATCTGCGGTTCGCCCAGGACCACCCTGAGCGATACCGCACCATGTTCGGCGGCCTCTGGATGCCTGCCCTGCGCAACACCACCGTGACGGTGGAAGACGTGGCGACCGTCGGCGAGGCACCCCTGCAACTGCTCACCGAGACACTGAGCGACTGCGTCGCCGTCGGCCAGGCCACCAGCACCGACCTCTACGCGGACAGCGTCGCACTATGGCTGGGCCTGCACGGACTGGCACATCAACGGGCAGTGACGGTCGCCTTCCCGTGGCCACCGGACATCGCCGACCGCATCATCACCACGCTGGCGCACCTCAACACCGAGTGAACTGCACTCCGCGAGAAGGGGATAGGCGCCGCAAGATTCTCCACCACAACGCTGCAGCACGGCCGCGCCACCTTGCGGCGCGTCGCCGTCTCGGCCCGGCTCACGTGATGGGTTGCCGGGAGACGGCCTGTACACAGTGCGCTCGGCGGGACCGCACAGCCGTTGCGGAATCGAGGTCGGGATGAAGGTGGAGGCCGCGGTGAAGTGCCCTGACATGTCGCGCGGTTCGCGTCTGACCGCGCACAGCGCTGTCTCGACATCTCTGGCTTTGCGCAGCGATCGCGCGCTGCGCGAGCTCGTGGACGCGGCCGTGCCGATCGGATCCGGCATCGGCGGGAAGTCGGCTCTGCTGGAGGTCGCCGGCACTCCGGTCTTCGTGAAGCGGGTGCCCCTCACCGATCTGGAGAGGCGACCTGAGCACGTCCGGTCCACGGCGAATCTGTTCGATCTGCCCGTCTTCTGCCAGTACGGTGTCGGCGCCATCGGCGGGCCGGGCTTCGGGGCCTGGAGGGAACTCGCCGTGCACACCATGACGACGAACTGGGTGCTCGCGGCGGAATACGAGGGCTTTCCCCTGATGTATCACTGGCGGGTGCTGCCGGACTCGACTCCCCTGCCCGAAGAACTCGCCGACATCGAACGGGCCGTCGCCTACTGGGGCGGCGGATCACAGGTGCGCCGCCGGATCCAGGCTCTCCGACAGTCCTCGGCGAGCGTCGCGCTGTTCCTGGAGTACATCCCGCAGAACCTGCACCAGTGGCTGGGCACCCAGATCGAAGCAGGAGCCCCAACCGCCAACCGAGCCTGCACCATGGTGGAAAGGGAACTGGCGGCCGGCACCTCCTTCATGAACAACCGCGGGCTCCTGCACTTCGACGCGCACTTCGAGAACATCCTGACCGACGGCCAACGCCTCTACTTCGCGGACTACGGCCTCGCCCTCTCCTCCGGGTTCGACCTGTCACGGGACGAGGCCGAATTCTTCGACCAACACCAGACCTACGACCGCTGTTACATCGCCACATATCTGGTGAACTGGCTGGTCGCTGCTCTGCACGGATACCAGAAGGAGGAGTGGGAGGGCCGCTACGCACTGGTGCGCGCCTACGCAGAGGGCAAGCGCCCCACGGGAATCCCAGAAGAGGCCGCGGCGATCATCGCCCGGCACGCGCCGATCGCCGCAGTGATCTCCGACTTCAACCGCAAGTTCCGGCGCCAGAGCAGGCAGACCCCGTACCCACTTGAGGAGATCCGCCAACTCGGCGGTACGTACAGCTCCTTCATTCGCTGACGGCCGAGTTGTCGTTCACCCCGGCCATGCGGTGGCCCCTCGCCGCTGCGCTCCCACCCCTCAGGCAGGAGGCGGAAATCATGCCTGGCGGTTGACGTGGATGGCGAAGACGCCGAGGGCTTCTTTCTCGGGCGGGTAGATGGCGCGGCAGGCGGCCAGCAGCCCATCGCGGGTCATGCCCGGTTCGCCGATGGCGGTGTTGTCCTCGGCGTCGAGCATCTCCTCGAAGGACTTGTACTCGTGCAGGGCGGTGATGCGGGTGGTCAGGGTGTCGTCGCCGGAGGTGAACCGCAGGGTGTCCCCGGCGGCCATCTTGCGGATCTTGCCATAGCCGACGCGGACTTCGATGGTCTTGGTGCCGGTGGCGATCAGGTCGAAGTAGGGCTTGCGGATGTTGAGTGCGTGCTCGGCTGGCGGCTTGGTGGTCATCGCGGTGTCCTTCATGCTCTGGTCGAGATGGGGCGCAGGGCTGGTCGGGCGGCAGCGTCGGCGGCGGCCAGCCGTTCGCGCAGCCCCTCGACGGCCGTCTGGCGGGGATAGCGGCGGTTCAGGAACGAGGTGAGGTCGCCGGCCCGGTGGCGGACGGAGTCGACGACGCGGGCGGAGTCCAGGGCCTGGTGGCCCAGCGCAACGGTGTCGTCGGGGGCGCCGCTTGCAGCCGCGCCGTTTGCGGCCGTCGCGGGGGTCGGACCCTCGCGGGACTGGCTGTTGAGCACGCTCGATCAGACGCCCGAACCGGGCCCGCGGGTGCGTCTTGAGGACGTCACCGCGGTGAAGAACATGTTCTCGACCTTTCAGCGCATGGACATCTTCCAGGGCGGAGGGTCGGGCCGGCTGGTGCTGGCCGACTACCTGAACCAACACGTCTACCCGTTGCTTCGTCGCGCCCACGACGACCACGTTCGGTACGCACTGTGCGAGGCCGCAGCGGAGCAGACCTACCTCCTGGGCTGGATGGCCTACGACAACGGCGAACAGAGCGTTGCGCAGCGGTACTTGATCCAGTCTCTACGCCTCGCCGAGGAGTCGCGGAACGCCGCCCTCGGTGCCCACGTCCTGGCGGGCATGGCTGATCAAGCGACGCTGCTCGGCAATCCGGCCGAGGGCCGACGGCTGGCACAGGCCGGCCGTCAAGGGTTGATGAAAACCACGTCACCGGCGTGCCTGGCCGACCTGTGGTGCCTCGAAGCGCGTGCGCTGGCGCTGCTGGGGGAGAAGGCGGCCGCTGCGCACGCTGTCGCTCAGTCCGAGAAGGCGTACGAGCGGGTCGAAGGTCTCGACGACGAACCGGATTGGGCGGAGTTCATCGATCCGGCGTACCTGCATGGGGAGCACGCGAACACCTTCCGCGACCTGGGCGACGCCGAGGCGGCCGAGGAGCACGCCCGCCGGTCCATCGAACACGCGGCTGTGCAAAAGCGGGCGCGGCGCGGCGCGATGTCGCATGCCGCGCTTGCCGTGTCTCATCTGCAACGGCGTGATCTTGAGGCGGCGCACGCTGCGGGTGTGCGGACGATCAAGCTGTCGGCACAGGTGAAGTCGTCCCGGGCCGTCGAGGCGGTGCAAGACCTTCAGCGGCGTATGCAGCCGTTCGGCCGGCACCGGCTTGTTGCGGATCTCAACGAACGCGCCCGCGAGCTGGTCGCCGCTGCGTAGGTGGCGAAGCGCACGAACGCCTCCTTACGGTCACGCACCGCCGTGAGGAGGCGTTTGTCTTGCGGGGCGGCGAGCCGCCCTCGGCCTCAGCGTACGCGCGACGTCCCCCGGGCTCTTGGCCGTTGGCACAAACCGGCAGGTCGATGCTTGGACGCGTGGACAACTCCCGGGCTCCGGGCGATTTTTAGAGTGGCGTTGTCCCGGGGCGAGAGGAAACGGCCGGGAGGAGACGAGGGCGGGCGCGCGCCGTGAGCGGCTCGCCCGTGGAGAACGGAGATATGGTGCGACGGAAGATAAGTGCGGTGGTGGCCTTGGCGTTCACAGCCTCTCTGGTGACCATTCCTGCTGCGTCGGCAGGGACACCGCGGTGCGACACCCAGCGCATCCAGGCGGCGGTGAAGGACCTGGCGAGCGTCGGCGCCTCGGGGATCAGCGTGACGGTGAAGAGCCCGCGTTGCGGGGTCTGGAGCGGCGGTGCCGGCCTCGCCGACATCAGGACGGGCCGCAAGGTCGTGGGCAATGAGCACAGTCGTATCGCCAGCAACACCAAGACCTGGACGGCCACGGTCGTGCTGCAGCTCGTCGGCGAAGGCAGGATCGGGCTCGACGACACCGTCGACCAGTACCTGCCCGGTCTGATCCGCACCGAGCACTACGACGGGCGCAAGATTACGGTCCGTCAGCTTCTGCAGCACACCAGCGGCCTGCCCGACTACATGGACGCGCCGTTCTGGTCCGACCTGGAGGCGCACCGCTGGGATCACATCGAGCCCCTATTGACGGTCGAGCAGACGCTGACGCTGCCCCCGCCCGACAGGACGCCGTCCGGCTTCGCCTATTCCAACACCAACTACAACCTGGCCGGCCTGATCGTCGCGAAGGTCACGGGCCGCAGCATCGGTGCCGAGATCGAGCAGCGGATCATCAAGCCGCTCGGACTGCGCGATACCTACTGGCCCGGCGACCGGACCACGCTTCCCGAGCCCGACCTGCGAGGCTACGTGGAGCAGGGCGGGAAGCTGGTGGACAAGACGGCATGGAACGTCTCCGCGTCCGACGCGTCGGGGGCGTTGGTCACCACCGGTGCCGACACGACCGCCTTCTGGACCGCGCTGTGGACCGGGAAGCTGCTGGCTCCGGCTCAGCTGGCCGAGATGAAGCGCACCGTTCCCGAAGAGGAGGGCGGGGGCTACGGCCTGGGCGTCGAGCGCTACGAGCACACCCCGGGCTTCGTCACCTGGGGACACAGCGGATACATGGAGACCGGCCACAAGGTCCGCAACGCCGTGACCGATGACGGCCAACGGGCCGTCACCCTGCTGATCGGTTCGGAGCAGTTCGACTCGGCGAAGGTGGACACCATCGTCGACGACCTCATCCGCGACCTCCGCTGAGGGAGACCTCCAGCCTGTTCTCAGCCTGTGGCGGAGCCTCGGTGACACCGGTAGGTTCTCCGCGGTGACCTTGAGGGAGACGCAGGGCCTGGTGTCGATGACCGACGCGGCGCGGTTGCGGTGGAGGGCGTTGGGGGACACGACGCGGCAGCCGCCCGTGGTCATGCTCCATGGCGGGCCGGGTCTGCCGGACTATCTGGGCGATGTCGCCGTCATGGTCGCGGACCTCGCGCCCGTGTACCGGTACGACCAGCGTGGCACGGGCCGATCCCCATGGCGGGGCCGCCATTCCCTCGCCCGGCATGTCGACGATCTCGCCGAGCTGCTCGACGCGTGGGGCGTGCCCAGAGCCGTGCTGATCGGGCACTCCTACGGCACCGACCTGGCGGGTCGGTTCTGCCTGGCGCACTCCGACCGCGTTGCGGCGTTGCTGCTGATGTGCGGGCCGTTCGTCGGTGACTGGCGTACCGGGTACCGAGCGGAGCGCGACCGGCGGATGTCCGTTGCGCGGCGGGAACGGCTCCGCGAGTTGGAGGAGTTGCCGCGCCGCACGGAGGAGCAGGAGGTCGAGTTGCTCACGCTGGCCTGGTTCACCGACCATGCCGATCCCGAACGCGGGTGGCACTGGGCCGCGCAGGGTGCCCGGCGGCGTCGCCCCGTCAACTGGGCCATGAACGGTGAACTGGGCAGGCAAGGACGGGCGGACCCGCTCGATGGGCATCTTGCCGAGCTGCGCGCGTGCCTGCCCGCGCGAGCAGAGCTCCTCGGTGGGGCCGACGATCCCCGCCCTGTGGCGACGCTGGAATCACTCGCGCTCCGGCTCGCTCTTCCGCTGACGCGGATCGAGGACGCCGGGCACGAGCCCTGGTTGGAGCAGCCCGACGCCGTACGTGCGCACCTTCGGCGGTTCGTGCAAGGCGCGGTGGGGGCGTAGGGATGGGGCTGGCCTGTGGGCCGGCCCCATCCCTGGCTGTCGGCACTGCGGCGGATCCGGTGCCGACATGGTGCCCGCACCGCGGCACGGTCACCAACTGGGCGAACCGGTGCGGGTTCAGCCCCGTGAAGGGGGCCATGCAGGTCGGCTCGACGACGCCGTGATCGCATCAGCCGCGCCGTGATCATGTCGCTCCTGCTGCCCCTTCGGCCGGGCGAAGGCGAGGGTGTCGGGGACCGCTTCGCGCAGGCTTGGCGTCCATCACGATGTGCTGGACGTGCTGCGCCCCGTACAGGAAGGCGAGCGAGTGCAGCTCCCGGGTGTACGGATCGAAGACGGAATGGGCGTTGGCGCTGTACCCCTCGGGAGTCGCTCCGAGGTCTCTGGGACGCGTCACACCAGGCACGGGTGGGTGTGATGCCATGCATGGGCGGCGAGGTGCGCTGGTTCGAGGTCGCCCCCAGCCTGGTGGGTCACACGCTCAACGCCTACGACGACGGCACGGACGTGGTGATCGACATCGTCCGGCACCCCGAGGGCTTCAACATCATGGACTTCGGCACCAGCCGCCCCACGCTGGACCGCTGGCGGGTCGACCTGGCCACCGGAAAGGTTCGAGAAGAACGGCTGGACGACCGCATCCAGGAGTTCCCCCGGGTCAACTCCCGTTGCGTCGCCCGCCCTCACCGGTACGGGTACTCGGCCGCGGTCGAGCTCTACGCGCCGCCCACCGGTCCCGGAGACCCGCGGCCGAACGAGGGGTTCAGCAGTGCGCTGCTCAAGCACGACCTGGTACGCGGTACGACCGAGGCGCATGAGTTCGGCCGGTTCGGGGCCGTGAGCGAGGGCGTGTTCGTTCCTGCGGAGTCGCCCGTCGCCGAGGACGACGGATATGTGATGGCGTATGTGCACGACGCCGAGCGCGGCGCGGCGGATCTGGTGATCCTGTCGGCCCAGGACTTCACGGGCGAGCCGGTCGCGCGCGTCCACCTTCCGGTGCGGATTGCCGAGAGTGGTGCTTCTGACCTGGACACCTTGATATCAGCGGCAATGGCGCCGTGGCGCAAGCCGCGGGCGGTGCACGACCCGGGCAAGGTCCTGCTGGATGTCGCGCTCGCGACGCTCGCGCGTTCCCAAGTGCACGGCAGGGTCCGGGAGTTGGCCCGTGCAAGCAGTCCGGCCGCCGACGGCAGTTGATCGTGGACATCGACGGCGTGCCGGTGCTTGCACACTCCGAGAAGCAGGACGCCACCGCGACCTGGAAGAAGACCTTCGGCCGTCATCCGCTCGTCGCGTTCGTCGACCAGGGCCAGGCCGGGTCCGGGGAACCGGTGGCCGCCCTGCTGCGGCCCGGGAGCGCGGGCTCCAACGCCGCCGCCGACCACATCGAAACCCCCCAACTCGTCCTGGCCCAACTGCCCAAACGCCTGCGGCGGGGACGACGGACACTGATCCGCACCGACTCCGGCCGCGGCACCCATGCCTTCCTCGACTGCCCGGGCCGATGGGTCTCCGACTCAGGTCACTGGGGAATGACACGGTTCCTCAGGTTGTGAGGGTAGGGGCCCTCGCCGTGAATTCTCAGTTCCGTGGCCACGTCGAAGCTGTAGTAGGGGTGTGAGGTGAAATAGCTGTCCAGGTTGGTGCCGCCGAAGCAGATGAGATCCGCTCCGCCCGCCGAGTTGGGCCCGTTGCAGAGGCTCAGCGTCGGGTACCGGAACCCGTCGAGCGGGCGGAAGCCGGTGCCGCCGGGGCCGGGAACGGGCAGGTGACCGACGAGCCCGCCAGGGTCGCCCGGCCAGTTCGACTCGCCGGGCTGCCGCCGGCCGTCGGCGAACAGGATTCCCTGGATGTTCCGGCCGGGCGGTTCGGTTTCCAGGACGGTGCCCGCGACGAGGGCGCCGAGGCTGAATCCGACGATGTACACCTTGGTGTTGAGGTCACACCCGTTGGTGACGTAGAGGTTGTAGAGCGCCGTCCTGAGGTTGGCGACACCGGCGTCGACATCGGCGTACAGGTTGATGTCGTTGACACTGTTGGGGTAGGGGATGCGTACGGGGTTGGCTCCCTCGGGAGCGAGAGCCGGGTCCAGGAGCTTCTGGGCCCCGCCGTCCTGCCAGCCCGGGACCACGAACATGACCGGCCCGCAGGACCGGGCAGGCCGTGCGGGAGCGGCCTGGGCCGTACCTGCCGACCCGATGATGGTGCTGGCGACGCTGGCGATCGACAGGGCGATGGCCAAGAGCCACCTCTGTCGCGGCGGTTCGAAGCTTCGTGTCACGTTTTCTCCTGATTCCTGAGTAGTGTGGGATCGGCCGGGCTACGTCAGGGACGCCGACTGGGCGGCGTTGTAGACGGCCTGCTCCTCGTCACCGAAGTGGGTGGAGCTCATGTTGGGGCCCTCCTGCCAGCCGAGGACGCCGATGATCTGGCCGGGGTCGTCGTAGCGGGAGAAGACTCCGGACTGCAGGCCTGCGCCGGTGGTGGGGTCGAAGTTCTGCAGCACGGCGCCGCCGCTGCATCCGGGTGACAGGGCCCCGGGCATCACGTCGCTGTAGTAGACCGGGTCGGCATGGGTGGTGCCCTGGGCGACCATGAGGTTGCGGCCGTCGAAGGTCCGCTGGAGTTCCGGGGAGACGTGGCCTGGGCGGTAGTAGTTGCGTTCGTTGATGGTCGGGTAGCCGAAGATGTGGTTGGTCTGGTTCTGCGGCTGGTTGAAGCCGATTCGCTGAGCGCCGGTGATCTGGCCGATCGGCCGTGGGTCGTCGGGGCTGGCCACGAGGACCGCGGCCATGTCGTGCCCCAGCAGCCAGTCGGCGCTCTGGCTCCAGGTGCTGGTGAACCACTCGCGGGTCACTCCCCAGACCCCGTACGGGGCGATGTCCTTGCCGGGGAGCGCCGTGCTGGTGGTGTGGCGGGGCAGGTTCGCTCCGTTGAATCCCGGCACGAAGGCCATGTTGGTGACCACGATGTTCCCGAAGCCCACGTCGACCGGGGTGTGGACGCGCAGGCAGTGGGCGGCGGTCACCACGACGCTCTGATTGGCACTGGCCACGACGTTGCCGGAGCACGCTGATTCCGTGACGGCACCGTTGTCCAAGTTCTTGTACTCCATGAAGAACTTGCCCGCGGTGCGCGAGACCAGTCCCGCCTTCTGCGGCCACGGCTTGCTGAGGTTGTCCCAGCCCCCCGGGGGCGGGGTGGCGTCCTGGTCCTCGTGGTTCAGGCCGACGGAGGCCATCTTCGCGAGGGTCCAGTGTTCCACTTCGGCCCTGAGCCTTGGCTGGTGGTCTGCACCTGCCGGGACCAGCGGAAGGAGCTCGAACGCGGAGACCTCGGCCCGTGCCGGAGGCGCCGCGACGAAGAGTGTGGCCACCAGCGCGAGTACGCCGAGCAGGGTCGTTCTCGTGCGTCCTGACAGCATTCCGATGGACAAAGTCTTTCCTCCTTGAAGGTATGGAGAGAGACGGTTCCGATGACGTTGGACGTTTTCCACGGCCGGTCTTACGGGTTGGTGGTCACCTCGAAGCCCGCGCCGAAGACGCCGGCGGGGGAAGCGGCGTCACGGGCACGCAGGTCGGCGAGGATGTTCGCCGAGCTGGTGAACAGGAAGGGCGGCAGTTGCAGGGTGATCCCCTTGACGATGCCAGCCCAAGGGCCCGATGCCTGGAAGCCGTTGGCCTGGGAGGGGAAATCGGTCCCCGGCACGTGCCAGATCGCCGGCCCGCCCGAGTCGCCCCTCAGGAAAACGGCCGGTGACCGGTAGACCCCGTCGGCGTTGTCCATGACGGTGCCGTACCACACACCCGCCTGGCCCGACGTGATGATCTCGTTGGTGCCGGTGGCGAGCAGTCGCTCGTTGTCCAGCGCGGGGCTCAGGGCGTTGGGACTGGCGGTCCCGCCGGGGACCTTCACCTCGCCCGTCTGCTTCAGGTACGGCCCCTGCGAGGAGAGCGTCACCTGCGGGACCAGCTCGATGACCATGTAGTCCTTGGTCACGTGACCCGTCTGGGAGCCCTCCGGGTCCTTGAAGTAGCGCACGTATCCGATCGGGCCGAACCCGGCGTCCGACCGGTCGTAGACGGGGGCGACGTTGTCGTGGATCTCACGGTCCGCGTATGTGCCTTCGGGGTCGCCGAGGCAGTGGCCTGCCGCGATGGCTAACTTGTGCCCGTACTTGTCGTTGCCCACCGCGCCGACCGTGCAGAAGAGATCGGGTGCCGACGGGTTGAAGATGATCTGCATCGCGTTGAAGACCCGCTTGCCCGGCTGGGCGTGGGCGGCGCCGACCCCCACGGTGCAGAGCACCGCCAGGCTCAGCAGGATGGTGCACAGTCGCTTGATCACGTACGTAACCCTGTCTGTTGGGAACGGGAGAGGTCAGGCGGACCTGAAGGCCGCTTCCACGCGTGGCACGAAGTCGACGAAATCCTGCGCCCAACAGCCGTAGCTGTGGCCGCCGTCGCAGCTGCCCCAGCCGGAGCCGTTGCCGTAGTCCACGTAGTGATAGGGGTAGCCGAGCTCGTCCAGGTGGTCCTTGGCGTGCTGTGCCGCCGACCTGACCCAGAACTCGGGATCGGTGGGCTTTCCCCTGCCGTCGCCGGTGTAGAGCGAGATGCCCATGCCGGCCAGCCGGTCCATGTGCGTGGACGGGTCTGCCTCGTTCCAGCGCCAGTCGGCGTCGAGGATCGGAAACGGCGTGCCGAAGAGCGCGTCGCTGGACACCGCGGGCCCGAAGTCGAGCGAGCAGGTGGAGTCGCTGGAGCCGCAGAGCGGCGCGCCGATGTTGGTGAGCGTGGCGACCACGGCTGCCCGCATGACAGCGTGGTTCCTCGAAAGGTCGACCGCGCCGGAGAACACCCCGACCTGGCTGAACAGTTCGGGATGCGCCTGGGCGTAGTGCAGGGAACCGAAGCCGCCCATCGAGAGGCCGGTGACGGCCCGCCCCTTCTTGGCCGCGATGGTGCGGAGATTGGCGTCGATGAACGGGATCACCTGGTTGATGTGGAAGTTCTCCCAGTTCTGCGCGCCGGCGGCGGTCTCCTGGTCGACCCAGTTGGCGTACCAGCCCCTGCGGCCCCCGTCCGGAATGACCGTGATCATCGACTTGGCCGCGAGGAGGGCGGGGTAGGCGAGTCTGGGGTTGCCCGGGTCGTCGGAGGCTCCGTGCAGGAAGTAGAGCACCGGGTAGCGCTTGGCGGGGTTGGACGTGTAGTCGCCGGGCAGCAGGATCCGGATGCGGTGCTCACCGGCGACCTGGGCCGTCTTCACGGTGACCACGAAGTTGTTGGCGGAACCGTATGCGGCTTCGGACTGGGTCAGACCGAAGCCGTCGGCCATCCTCGGCGGATCGGAGGGCTGTGCGTGCGCGGAAGGCGTTCCCAGTAAGAGGAGGAGGGTGGCCGTCACGGCGGCGACTGCTGCCCTCGCGCGCGGGAGCCGGAGGGACAGGACTGGTCTCATCAGGTGTCCTCGGAATGGGCCGGATGTCAAGGAACCGACGGTTTCGGCCAGACACCGGAATTCTCACCGCAGTGCTTCGTACAGCGCCATACTGAGACGGTGGCACACTCGGGCCACTGGCCCACGTGCGCCACCACGCAGTACGCCTCGGCGGCCGGGCGGGCCACCCCTGATACGGGCGAAGGGCGTGCCGTGCACGACGTGTTGGACCCGGACTCCGACCGCGGGCGCGTCTACCGATCCCTGGTCGGTCACCCACGTGAGCCCGTCGGACGGCTGGCGGCCCGGACAGGGCTGGGCGAGACCGCTGTACGGGCGGTGCTGAAGGAACTCGCCGCCGCAGACATCGTCATGACGACGGACGCCGGCGACGGGGAGGAGTCCTGGGAAGCACTGCCGCCCACACAGGTCGTCGAGGCGCTGCTGCAGCGCGATGCCGCCCTGTGGACGGCCCTGCGCCAGGCCGGGACGGAACTGGAAAAGCTCTACCGCTTCGCCAGGAGGGATGCCGGTCACTACGGCGCGCTGGAGGTCGTCGAGGACGCCGCCCGCGTCCTAGCCGTCAGCCGGCAGCTTCAGCAGTCCGCATGCCACCAGCTCCGGACCATCGACGTGCCACCGTACTCCGGCACGGTCGACCACTACCTCGGGCAGGAGGTGCTTCAGCGTGAGCGCATGGCCGCCGGAGTCGTCTACCGCACCATTTACCACGGCTCCGCGTTCGACGACCCCATCGCGGGGCCCAACATGGCCCGCATGATCGAGGCCGGGGAACAGGCGCGGACACTGGACGATCCGCCCATGAAACTCGCCATCGTCGACAGCGAGTTGGCAGTGGTCACCCTCGCCGCCGATGACCACCCCGGTGTCGTCTCTCTCCTGGTACGTCCCTCCAGCCTCTTCCGGGCACTGTCCAACGTGTTCGAGTCCCTGTGGAGGCTTGCCGTTCCCGTTTCGGCGACGGGCATCGGCACCCAGATCGATGCCCGGGACCGGCAGATCCTCACCCTCATGGCCAGCGGTGCCACCGACGACGCGATCGCCCGACGCCTGGGCATGGGCCGCCGCACCGTCGTACGCCGCGTCTCCGTCCTCCTCGCCAGGCTGGGTGCCACCACCCGCTTCCAGGCCGGGGTTCAGGCGGGCCGGCGCGGCTGGCTCTGAGAGGGCGTTTACCAGCCTGACCTTCAACGCCAGAGGCCGAACGACGCCTCACACGTGATCACTGGCTTGGTAACCGCCCACCGTGCAGGCGGACTTCGGCTGACCATGCGCTCCGGCCGAGGTACGCATGCACTCAGACGAAGGCCGTGGGGGCGAGTTCGCGGCATCACGTGGTCCGGCACGAGCCGTTCGCGTGGAACGGGCAGGCTTCCGGGGCGAAGTCCGCCGCACGTCAGGGCCGCGCCTCACGGTGGGGGAGGGGCGGCCGTGCGGTCGGCTCCGGCGGCACTGCCGAGCCCCGCCAGGGTCCTCAACTGCAGCCAGAGGACGAGGCGTTCATCGGGATCCTCCAGATCGATGCCGAGCTGCCGGCCGGCCTGCCGCAGGCGGTAGCGGCAGGTGTTGGGGTGGACGGAGAGCGCTTTGGCCGCCCTCGCCACGTCGCAGCCCGCGTCGAACCAGGCCACGAGAGTGCGGGCGTAGTCGGAGCCGTGGTCGACGTCCGCGGCCAGCACCCGCCGCCAGGCACCCGCGCTCAGCGCCCGCCGCTCCCGCATCACCTCGGACAGCAGCAGGAGCGTCACCTGGGGACGCACCTCGTCGACCATGGCCACCGGCAAGGCGTCGTTCAACAGGCGCAGGACCAGGTCCGCGTCCGCTCGCGAGTCCGTCACCTCGGCGAGGTGGGGCACCACCTCGCCGAGCGCCGCTCGCACCGGCACCCGCAGCGACCGGCCGGCACGGCACACGATGTCCTCCGCCATCTGCCGGTGCCGCCGGTCGACCGCGCTGCGCTCCTGCGGCGTGCGTCCTCCGCCGTGCTCCCCGGGCGCGGGCAGCAGTGCGTACACCACTCCGTCCAGGAGCACGCAGGCATGTTGCCCGTAGCGTGCCTCGCACTGCAGGCGTACGACGTCCAGCAGCCTGAGTGAGGTCCGTTCGGCGTCTGGCACGCTCGCCGCGGAGTCCAGCACGAACGCGGCCACGCGGACGGTGTCCCACCCCAGGCGGTGCGCCGCCGCCTGGGCATCCGCCGAGCCGTCCAGCAAGCGGCGTACCAGGTCGGTGTTCTGATGGCGAGTCAGTTCCTCGGTGGCGCGGGCTCGCAGCAGGAGCAGTGCCGCCGTCGATGCGCCCTGGGCCAGGGTCTTCTCGGCGTCCGCGGCGAGCGTGCCGCCGTCGACCACCCAGACCGAGCCCAGGGGTTCGCCGCCGGCCCGCACCGCGATGGCGAGCCGCGGCAGACCGCGCGGTGTGGCCGGCGGCAGCCACACCGGCCCGTCCGAGGCGAACACCAGCCGGACCTGTTCCGAGTTCTCCACGTCGTCCGGGACCTGGAGGCCGAGGATGCCCTGGCGGCGTTCCTCGTCGACCGGCTGGCCAGGCACGGTGGAGTAGGCCAGGACCCGTTGGCGCGGGTCCTCCACGGACACCGCCCCGCCGACCGCCGCCGCGATCGCGTCGGCCAGCGCGAACAGGTCGCCCAGTCCGCCGCCGTGTGCGGACCGTGCCCCGATCGCCGAGGCCAGGAGCAGGTGCACATGGTGCCAGGCCGTCTCCTCGTCGATCGCCAGCAGCGCCACGCCGTGCGTCTCGGCCTCGTCGACCGGCCCGTCCGTGCCCCGCACCACGACCCCGGTCATCCCTGCCTGCGCGGCGGCCCGCACCAGTGGCCCGGCCGCCGCCGCCCGCACGCCGACCGCGAGCAGCAGGGCCCCGGGCGCAGGGGGCAGCGGGGCGTGCGGGTCGTACAGCAGCGCCTCGGTGACCGGGGCCGAGGGGTCGGCCGGTGCGGTGTGCAGCCGTAGGGCCGGACTGCCGACGACGTTCATCAGGTCGCCGAGGGTGCAGCCGTTCATGGGTCCCTCTCCCGTATCGGCTCCGGTATCGCTTGGTGTCTCCGCGAGCGGGCTGTGGTTCAGTTGAGGGGGCGAGCGCCCCATGTGTTCTGGAGAGCCGGCTGTACGTCTTCTCCGAGAACGATGTGCGTCATCTTGCCGGGCAGGGTGGGGAGTTCGGCCCAGTGGGTCACGGTTTCGTCGCTGCCGAGGCCGTGGGGCAGGCGGACGACCCCGTCGGAGTCGACGAAGCAGTCCCGGTGCTCTGTCCCGTCCGCACTCTCATGCCGGGTCGTGAAGTACATCGGCCTCACCAGCCAGAATTCCTCCCCCAACGCCGCATCGGAGGCGGTGGCACTGTCAGCCGGATACCGGCCCGTGATCGCGGCCGCCACCGGGATACCGATCCGAGGCAGCCTCTCGCGCACGTCGACCCAGGTGACCACGGTGTTCAGGTTGGTCATCTCCACCCTCTCTCAGGCACTCGGCACGTCGTCTTCGGTCCCTATGGCGGCGCGTCGGCAAGGGCGCTGCCCGACCTCGGCACCCGGCAAGACTGCCTGGCGCTCGTGAGGGTTGCCTGAGCCGGACCTGCGGTCGCAGAAAACGTTTGCTGCGGTGTGGAGTTGGAGGACGAGGAACGGCTGCGGCCGGACAAGAAGGAGACGCCCGGGCGGCCGGCGCATCGCCCACGGCGGGGTGGAGGTTTTCCATGCCGAGGTGGCGCGGCCGGTGCGGGGAGGCGGTGCACGGCCTGGGCCTCTGATCGGCGCGGACTGCGGAGCCGGTCCGGGAGCGCTGTCAGGAGGTGTGGGTCTTGAGGTGGGCCCGCTCTCCCTGACGGCCGAAGAGGACGAGGAGTTCGACGACCCGATCGTCGTCGGGGCCGAGCCAGTGCGGCACATGGGTTCCGAAGCCGACGCCGAGCTGGACCGCGGCCACCAGCGCCCCGGTCCAGTTCCGCCAGAACGCCAGGCACCGCCACGGCCGACATCAGCACCCACGACCCCAGGACGAACGGCCGCCGCCTGCTGGCCCGGTCCGACCAGACCCGATCCACGACCACCGTGGCTGGCAACGTCACACCGTTCACGGCGGTCAGTGCCAGCACATCGCCTTCCGGAGCCGCCACCGCAACACGTCTCGCACGTAGTACAGGAGATACAGCAGCACCAGCGCATTCCCGAGGTTCACCAGAAACGGGTCAGTCAGGCCCAGCCCAGATCAGGATGACGCCGCACATCGGGCCTGCCCATAGTGGAATGTGGTGGGCGGCCGTCCCGTCCGCTGCGTGGTAATCGAGCCCCGTGATCAAGTCGTCATCGGATGCCTTTCTCCTTGCGGAGGATGCACATTTCTCGAACGTCGGGATCGCCGATGAGGAAATATAGATAGGTTCCTTTGGCATCACTTGAGGGGTTCATGATCCACGTGGAGGAGTGACTCTGCGAGTCATGCCCTGAGGGGAAGTGCGAGAGGGCGTCATTGTCACGCTTCTCGTCATCTTGACCGTCCTTTGATTCGTTGTCCGTCGCAACGGACAGTCTGAGCAATTTCCCGTTCCCTACAGACATCCCCCCTTTGTATTCGCCAGGCTTGACGACTCGCCATGCCCCTTCCCCTGAGACTGGTTTGTTCGGATCGTACTGGAACTCCTGGCGCCCAAGCCCCTCGACTGCTGCGCGCCCTGAAGTGTCCAGTTTCACCGATCCGTTGCATCCTTTCCACGTGCCTACGAGTTCACGTTCCTTCACCGGACGATCGTCGGGGAGTGGCTGATACCTGGAGTCGGGCGCGCAACTGCACAGCAGCGTGAGGAGCAGACATGCGAATGTCGGGGTTCTGCCGGGTATGTTGAATTTCTTCTCTGTGGTCAAAGCCTTGGCCTTCGGCGTGCTTCGTCGATGCGTGTGCCCTCGAGGGAGTTCTCAGTGAAGTGCGGACCTCGCCGCTATCTTCATGGGTATCCCGAACTCGTACTCCCCGTAGGCGGTTTCGGCAGGGTGATGGGGGTGACCGGCCTGTTCGGCCAGAGTCCGGCCGTTCTTGCGTTTCAGTGGGGCGATCAGTCCCCGCATGTAGGCGAGTGCCGACTCCCGCGGCTCTGACGTGGAAAACCTGTGCACGAACCGGTCATGTACTGCGTCCAGTTCGCCGGCCCACACCCTGATATCAGCGAGGTCCCCACCCATGCTCAGGCCAACGACCAGCCTGTCCGACCGTCCCGACGAACACCGTTGCAGTACTAGCAAACGGTCTCCGCGTGGAGTTCGGCCCTGCTCGACAGCGCTAGCAGTGCCGCTTGGGTCGGGGAGTCCGGTTCGGCCGCGTACAGCAGCAGTGTCAACTCCTCGTCCGGCGGCGGCAGTCGCATCGCCTGGAAGTGCAGCTCCAGTGTCCCGTAATCGGGATGGCGGACGAGCTTGACGCCGTGTCCCTTCTCCTCGACCTCCTGGGATTCCCACAGCCGGGCGAACTCCGGGCTGCGCTCGCGCAGTTCACCGACCACCTCGCACAGCTGGACGCTGTCCGGGGTGCGGCCGGCCTGGGCGCGCAGTACGGCGACGACCTCGCGGCGGATCTGCGCCACCTCCGGGTGCGCGTCCGCCACGTCCGCGTGGAGGAACATCAGCCTGGCGATGTTGCGTTCCTCCGGCGATCGCTGCGCGAAGCCGCACAGCAGTTGCCCGCCCAGCCGGTTCCACGCCAACACGTCCATGGCGCGGCCGTAGACCAGGGCCGCGACGCCGTCCATCGCGTCGAGCACCGCACGCAGGCCGGGCCGCACGACCTGCGGTACTTCCGGGGCCGGCTGCCGCGCGGCCCCGCCGCGCGCCGCGCGCTGCACCATGTTCCGCAGGTATGCGTGCTCGGCCGAGGTCAACCGCAGCCCGCGGGCGAGGGCGTCCAGCACCTCCGGCGAGACGTTCCCGCCGCGACCCTGCTCGATGCGCGTGTAGTACTCCACGCTGATCCCTGCCAGCCGGGCGGCCTCCTCGCGGCGCAGCCCGCGCACCCTGCGCCGCGCTCCGCCGGGCGGCAGGCCGACTTCGGCCGGGTCGAGGGTCGCCCGACGGGCCTTGAGGAACGCGTTGATCTCCGGCTCTGCATGCATCGGACCATTCTCCATGCCGGGTTCAGCCTGGCCCTGCGGGTACCAGGATCCGCCGGGTCTGGTTGGTGCGGGGGCCGGCAGGCAGGGTGGATTCCGACACCGGTCATACGAAAGGCATGGGAGCAGCCATGAACCGCAGGATCCTCGGCGGCACCGGCATATCCGTCAGTGAGTACACCCTTGGCGCGATGATGCTCGGTGCGTGGGGCACCAAGGATCACGACGAGGCCGTCCGCATCGTGCACACCGCCCTCGACGCAGGCATCAACACCATCGACACCGCCGACATGTACTCCGACGGTGAGTCCGAGGTGATCGTCGGGAAGGCACTGAAGGGCCGCCGGGACGACGTCGTCCTCGCCACCAAGTTCCACCATGCGATGGGTCCGGACGCCAACCACCGTGGCAATTCCCGGCGTTGGATCGTCCGTGCGGTCGAGGACAGCCTGCGCCGCCTGGGAACCGACTGGATCGACCTCTACCAGGTGCACCGCCCCGACCCGTACACCGACATCGACGAGACCCTGGCGGCGCTGTCCGATCTGGTGCGCTCCGGCAAGGTCCGGGCGATCGGCTCGTCCACCTTCCCCGCCGGGGAGATCGTCGAGGCCCAGTGGGCCGCCGAGAAGCGCGGCCATGTCCGCTTCCGCAGCGAGCAGCCGCCGTACTCGATCCTGGCCCGCGCCATCGAGCGGGATGTGCTGCCGGCCGTGCAGAAGTACGGAATGGGCGCGCTCACCTGGAGCCCGCTCGCGGGCGGTTGGCTGTCGGGCAAGTACGGCGGTCCCGACGGCGCGGCTCCGAGCGAGGCCACCCGCTCCACCTTCCTGCCGCAGCTGTTCGACACGAGCCTGCCTGGCAACGCCGCCAAGCTCACCGCGGTCACCGAGCTGAAGAAGGTGGCCGCCGACGCGGGGCTGACGCTGCCGGCACTTGCCACCGGATTCGTCCTCTCGCACCCCGCGATCACCTCCGTGATCATCGGCCCCCGCACCCACGACCAGCTCACCTCGCTGCTGGACACCGCGGGAACGGTGCTGAGCGGCGACATCCTCGACCGCATCGACGAGATCGTCCCGCCTGGCACCGACCTCAACCACGACGTCACCCACTACGACCCGCCCGCGCTCACGGACAAGGCGCTGCGCCGCCGCTGAGTCGGAGCGCGGAACGCCCCGCACACCGGGCGTAGTTGGCACCCGACAGTCGAGCGCCGTGGACCTCAGGTCCACGGCGCTCGGCCGTTCCGAGGTGTCCCGGCGTCATGCGGCGACTGGCGCCTTCACCTGCTCCCAGCGGCCGTTGAGAGCCTGCTTGGAGGCGTTCAGGGCATCGCTGACGGTCCCTTGCAAGGGGACTGTCATGATGGCTGCCTTGTAGGCCCAGGCGAGGCGCTTGACCTTGTCTTCCATCGGTTTTTTGGGGTCGATCCAGTCCCGGTGGGTCAGGGAATTGTGCAGGCCCGTGTCCTCCGTGACCTTCCTGACGCTGATGACGGCCTTTTTCTCCAGGGTTTCGGTTCCGCCGGTGTCGAATCCTTTGTACCCGTCGTCCAGTGCCCTGTTCATCGGTGTCCGGCCGCCGCCCAGGTCCCACAGAAGACTGTCCATGCCCTTGCGTTGCCATACGGCGCTCGCGAAGTTCGGGCCGATCCTGTCCGTCTTCCACGGATCGCTGTCGGTTATCTTCTTCAGGCTGTTCTTGTCCGGCTGGAGCTTGATGTTGCGATACAGGCCGACTGCTCCAGGCGTCAGCGCAGCCAGGTCCACGCGTATCGTTTTGATGTTCCAGGATTTCGCGGTTTCGGCGAAGAGGTAGACGAGCAGGGAGCCCAGCCCTATCCCCTCGGGTTTGGCGTCGATGTTCTCGATGACCATGGCGGCGTTCTTGCTGTCGTACTTCACCTCGAGCCAGGCCCGTATGGTGGTGTCGGTTTCTCCCTTGGCCTCCCACTTCACGGATGTCGGGCTCGGGGGAGGATTATCCGGGGTGACGTTCACGGCCTTGCCCTTGTGTGGGCCCTCCTGCGTACATTTCCACTTGGGCATCTTGTTCCCCTTGCCGTCGGGTCGGGTCGGGCTGGGCGCACGCAGATGGGTGGTGCGCCTGTTTCGGCCTTCACCACCCATGCCAGCATGGGCGCGTTTGGGCTGCATCTGGATCTCCGGCGCGCTTGTCCCCCCCGGTACGTTCCAGGTCGGCCGCGTAAGCGTCCGCTTGAACGTCTCGTGCTGTGCGGCGACTACGGGCCCTCTCTCTGGCGGTCATCGGATCTCTCGCGCCTCGTCCACGCGCGACGAAAAAGACCTCTTGATCAGTGGCTTCCGCTCTTCATGAGCGGTGAGGTTCGGTGGTCGCGTCGTAATCGCGACCACCGTGGAGGTCTTCCCCATGCTCCTTGTCCTGTTCATCGCCGCATCTCCGACATTGTTCTTCGCCCACGCAGCTTCCGCTGTCCTCGTCGAAGTAATCGGGTGCGTGTGTCCGGGGCGAGGTCGTCATGGCCCCGTCTCCCGGGAACGTCATGGTGTGCGGGGGGAGTGGTGATGGCGCCGCTGCACCGTAAGCGCAATGCCGTTCGCGTGGTCTGGCGCTGGACCGAAGACACCCCTGATGCGGTGTCGCGAGCCCGGACGGCCCTGGAGTGTGCTTTGGACCAGCTCGGATTTGGCGGAGAGGTGCGCGAAGACGCGGTGTTGGCCGTCTCGGAGCTGGTTGCCAATGCGCTGGAACACGCGCCGGGTCCCTATGAGATGAGACTGCGTCGGGTCACGGCCGGAATGGTCTGTGAGGTGGTGGATCGAGACCCACGCATTCCTCGGGTCCCCGCCATGTCGGCACGGATGCCTTTCGACCCCGTACCAGAATTGCGGGGAGGCGGGCTTGACGCCCTGTTGGAGGTCATGTCGGAACGGGGCAGGGGACTGCACATCGTGCATCAACTCACGCATGGCCGCTGGGGCTTCATGGCGTGCACGCGCGAAGAGATGAAGGTGGCCTGGATGCTGATCCTCAGTGGCGACGTGCATGGCCATGGGCGGGCTTGAACCGCTTTGACGGACGTCGTCCTTCGGAGGTCGAAGCCCGTGATCTCCGATGCCGGCCAAGTGGCACGAGCCAGTTGGCCGGTGTCGTGCCGGGGCCGTCACCGGCTGAAGGCCGAGAGGGAGTTCGGGGCCGCTGCCCGTGCGGCTCGTGTACCGATGTCGGCCGGTCCCCAACTCTCGTTGCCGAAGGCTCCGTTGGGTAGATCACAGAGAAAACCGCAACAACGGGAGCAACTGTCAGCCATTGCCCCGGTTTGCCCCTCGGGGTGGTTGGGGGATCGCACGTGTAAGTCGAAAATTCGTTGCCT
Organism: Streptomyces sp. NPDC093097; assembly: GCF_044754325.1. NCBI lineage: Bacteria > Bacillati > Actinomycetota > Actinomycetes > Kitasatosporales > Streptomycetaceae > Streptomyces > Streptomyces sp. NPDC093097. The sequence goes on along the minus strand of NZ_JBIVOW010000005.1, from coordinate 42,841 downwards.
TTGCCGCTTATTTCGGTCATACGATCAGGGCCTCCCGTGCGCGTCGGCATCACGCCGCGCGGCGGGCGTCCTCTCTCTGACCAGGAAAGGCTCCAGTGATTCTTCGTCGCACCCTCGCGTCCGCCGTTGTCGCCGCAGTGACCGTACCCACCGTCCTGCTCACAACGGGTTCCGCCTTCGCCGACAGCGATCTCCCGGCGCAGACGCAGCACAAGCCGACCTACGCGGAGCTTCAAAAGGCCGCCGAGGACGCGAAGAAGGCGTACGACGCGGCAGTCGACGCGAAGAAGGCCGGGCTGGAGAAGCTGAAGGCCACGATGGCCGACCTGGACCGGGACACCCACCCGCTCAAGGCGGCCTGGCTCGCCGCGGAGAAGGTGGCCAAGGCCGCCGGTGCCGACAAGGCGGCCGCTGACCGGGCGGTCGTGGAGGCCCAGGCCAAGCTGGCAGAGGCCACGGACGTGGCCGGCAAGACAGAAGCCCGGAAGGCGCTCGCCGCGGCCGAGGCTCGGGCCGAGAAGGCCGCGGCAGACAAGGCTGACGCCGACTCCAAGCAGGCAGAGACCAATGATGCCTGGCACGACGCCCGCGTTGCGGCGTCCCGGGAGTACAACACGTTCCTCGTCGCCCTCGACAAGGCCGCTGAGGCGCAGGAATCCGCCGACCAGGCACTCGCCGCCGCCAAGAAGTGCGTACGGGCGCTGGACCTGACCGTGCTGGCCAACGGCCTGCCCTCGAAGGTCGTTGCGGGTACGACGGTGGACTTCTCGTTCACGGTGGCCAACGGCACCGACCGCACGCTGGACGTGGACCCGTTGGTCTTTTTCAACCTGCAAGCCACGGACGAGTACCAGCACTTCATGAAGGTGCAGTGGTCCAACGGCTCCGACTGGCAGGAGCTGGACAGCCGCAACGGCTCCTCCCACATCGCGTCTGTCAAGGCGATGAAGCCCGGTGCTCGCTCCGACGTGAAGATGCGTATGACGGTCGAGGCGAAGGCCCCGGCCAACAAGGCCCTGGCCCTCCTCGCGGGTGACGCCTCCGACCCGTACAACCCGTGTGTGCTCGGCCCGATGAAGCGCTACGACTTCGAGGTCCTGCCCGCCGGCAGCAAGCCCGGCACGGTCGACGAGGCCAAGCCCGGCACGGTCGAGGACAAGGACCGCGCGAAGCCGACGCCGACTGCGAAGTCCACGCCGAATCCGTCGGCACAGGGCGGCGCCTCCGCCGAGCCGGCGCCGAACTCCGGCTCCGCCGAGGGCAACCTTGCCACCACCGGATCGTCGTCCGCGATGCCGCAGCTCGCCCTCGCCGGTGGTGCCGCCGTGCTGCTGGGAACCGGAGCGGTCCTGGCCGTACGCCGCAACCGTGCGGCCAAGGGCTCCAACTGAGGTGACGGGCGGAGCCGGGAGCCCTGCGCGGTGACCGGCTCCGCGCGGGATCTCCTCGACGGGGCGACTTGTCCGCGGAGCGGGGCCGGGCGTGCGGCGCTCCGCTCCGCGGATACCAGGTCGCTGCCCGCTAGGAGTTGGCCGGCTTGCGGGCGATGACGACGCCGTTGGCGGCCGGGGCGTCGAACGGCCGGACCTCGACGTCGGTGAAGCCGGCGTCCAGCAGCCAGGACCGGTACTCCTCGCCCGTGTAGTTCCGGCCGAAGGTCTCCACCAGCATCGACAGGCTCATCAGTGTGGCGTCCAACGGGCCGTCCTTGGCGTCGGCGACCAGCAGTTCGCTGATCAGCAACTGGCCGCCCGGGGCCAGGGCGTCGTAGCAGCTCCGCAGGATGGACCGGCACTGATCTATGTCCCAGTCGTGCAGGATCATGGACAGCAGCACGACGTCCTGGCCGGTCGGCAGCGGGTCGGTGAAGAAGCTGCCCTGCGCGAAGGAGACGCGGTCGCCGAACCCGGCCTGCTTCACCTTCTTCTCCGTCAGGTCGCAGACGAACGGCAGGTCGAAGATGGTGGCGGACAGCTCCGGGTAGGCCCGGCACAGTTCGATGGCGTAGGCGCCGCCACCGCCGCCGACGTCCAGCAGCGAGCGGGCGGCCGACAGATCGACGGTCTCGGCCATCACCCGCGCCGTCGGGCGGGAGATCGCGCTCATGCCCTCCCAGAAGGTCTCCACGACAACCGGGTTGGTGTCGTCGAACAGGGAGTCCCGCCGCTCGCTGTCCCAGGCGGTCGGGCGGTTGGTGCGCAGCGCGTCGTCGAGCCGCAGCCAGCCCGGGTAGTCGTGGCGCGAGACCACCTCGACCCAGCCGCCGACGTAGTCCTGGCCGCCGCGGATCAGGTACCGGCTGGTCATCGGGGTGTTGCGGTACCCGTCGCCATGGCGCTCCAGGAGGTCCAGTCCGGCGCAGGCGGTGACCAGCTGCTCGACCGGGCGTTCCTCGCAGCCCAGTTTTTCGGCGAGTTCCGCCGTGGTCATTCCGGGATGCTCGGCGAACCGCCCGAAGACATCGCGCTCATGCGCGGTCACGAGCGTCTGGGACACCCACAGGCCGTAGACCATGTTCATGATGGGCATGACCGATACCGGCTCTTGGACGGAAGTCATCGTCATCCTTCTTTCTCGGTGCGGAAGCGTGGGGGGTTGGTGACTTGGTGGTCCGTCGGGACGGAGCGTCAAACGGTTCGTTCCGCGACCGACTTGCTCCACTCGCGGGCGGTCGCGTTGGCGGCCCGGCGGGTGGCCTCCGACGGCACGACCGGGGTGGCTGCCTTGCGGCCGAACAGCACGTCCATCGGCTCCTCGATGTCGCCGGCATAGCCCATGGCGAAGCAGCCCTGCTGGTAGCCGATCACCTTGAGGAGCTCTTCGGGGTACGTGCGGGCGAGCTCCGGCGGCGACACGAGGTACTGGTTCTCCTCCTGGCGGACCCAGCCCGAGCAGTAGCTGAGGATCAGGCCCCGCCGGACCTCGTCGGTGACGTTGTGGCCGCCGCCGTGCACCACCTTCCCGTCGAAGATGAACACCGACCCCTTCTTCATCTCCACGGGGATGGAGTCCTCGGGGTTGACCTCGTCCGGGGAGAGCGCGCCGCTTCCGGGGACCACGTGGGTGGCGCCGTTGGCCTCGGTGAAGTCGGTGAGTGCCCAGAAGAACTGGCACATCACATGGTGGTCGGCGGCGAACGGGAAGAAGTCCCAGACCAGTTCGTCCTTGTGCGGCTTCTGCGCGACCGAGCCCGGGTGGGCGCTGATCAGCTGGGTCTGCGAGAGCTGGAACTCCGTGGAGGTCTTCAGCAGTTCACGTGCCACGCCGGTGCAGAGCGGGTGGACGACGAGGTCCCGGCCGGTGGCGGACCGAGCGACGACGCTGCCGGTGCGCTTGGTCTTCTGGCCGGCGAACGCGTCCGGCCCGAACGGTGTGGCGTCGATATGCGGCATCATCTCGGCCAGCAGGGCGTCCACCGTCTCGGGTGACAGCACCTCCTCGACAACGGCATATCCGTTCTCGCGCATGCTGTGCATGACCTCGTCGAGACTCGCGTCCTTGCGGAAACGGTCGTTGACCTTGGGTTTCACTGAGATACTCCCTGACTCGGGGTGCGGGGATTCTCGGATTGACGGGCCGTCGGCTGTCCGGAGTTGCCGTAGAAGGCCCGATGGAGAAATACGGAGGGAAGCAGGCCGCGTTTTTCAGTACGGGAAAATGCTTCGCTGCGCTCCTGGCTGCCGCGTAATCACTGCCTCGTCTGTCGATACGCGCTGCTGTTGGGGGGTGCTCCGACGCGGTGCGAAGGGGTTTCTGCGTCGAGAGTTTTTCTGAATGGATCATTACCTGCGCTTGACCATGGCGGCAAGGCCGGCAGTTGCGATCGGCTGGATTTCGGTCCGCTCGGTCGGACTTCGGTCAGTCCGGCCGTCACGGTGCGGTTCCCTGCCAGGCGCGTCGTTGACCAGGTGTTTCTTCGGGGGCCTGGGCGGCGGTGGCAGTGATCTTCGGACGCCGGTGTCCGGATCCGCGTGCCGACGCGGGGGAGTTGCCTGCCGTTGAGTCGGACGCGTCGACGGGGCGTGAATTACCTCTGCACTGGCCGATTTTACTCGGGATGGGTCGCTCGGCACCGATCGGGCCGAATGAAAATGGCCAGGGCGGCAGAGTTTCAGCCAGTGCGGGTGCCGGTGGCAAGGGTGGCGTGATCTTTGTGGGGGGTGGTTTCCGAGAGGGCGGTCGCGTCAATTGTTACGGGAGTTACCACGAATGCTGTGATTGACCCGTGCGAGACCGGAGGCTAGCGTGTAACGTGCAACAGCAGCGACCGAGTAAGTTCGCCTCGGTTCTTCTCGCTGATTCCTCCCCGACCGTCTTGATGTCAACGCGACGTCGGCGTACGGGTTTCCCGAAACGGTGCTCCGTGACGGGTTCCAGATAACGGGTCTCCCATAACGGGCTTCCCGTGATGTCTTTCCCCTCGATTTCACCCCGGCATCCCCTCCGCCGGGTGATGCAGCAAGCCGGTGGACGCGCCGCATCCCGGCGAACCGCCCTTGCCCCACGAGTTCTCCGCCGGATCTCCCGGCCCCCCCCGACCTCCAACACAGGGAGACAGTGCCTTGACCACGACAGTCAACACCACGACCGAGTCCATCTCGTTCGACGGGCAGAACCTCGGCATCGAGGACGTCCGCCGGATCGCGGAGCACTACGTGCCGTGCACGGTCACGCCCGAGGTACTGACCAAGGCGGCAGCCAGCCGGCAGCAGTTCGAGGACATCGTCCACCAGGGCGCCGCGGTCTACGGGGTGACCACCGGCTACGGCGAGATGATCTACATGCAGGTCGACCCCTCCAAGGAGGTCGAGCTCCAGACCAACCTGATCCGCAGCCACAGCGCCGGCGTCGGACCGCTGTTCGCCGAGGACGAGGCCCGCGCCATCCTGGCCGCGCGGCTCAACGCGCTGTCGCGCGGCTACTCCGCGGTCCGCCCCGAGGTGCTGGAGCGCCTCGCGCTCTACCTCAACCTGGGCATCACCCCGGCAATCCCCGAGATCGGCTCGCTCGGCGCCAGCGGCGACCTGGCGACCCTCTCGCACATCGCCTGCACCGTCATCGGTGAGGGCTACGTCCTGCGCGACGGCGGCCGGGTCCCCACCGGTGAGGTGCTGCGCGAACGCGGCATCGAGCCGCTGCAGATGCGGTTCAAGGAAGGCCTCGCGCTGATCAACGGCACGTCCGGGATGACCGGACTGGGGTCGCTGGTGGTCAGCCGCGCCTTCGACCAGCTCCACCAGGCGGAGATCGTCTCCGCGCTGATAGTGGAGACCCTGCGCTGCTCCACCAGCCCGTTCCTGGCCGAAGGCCACGAACTGGCGCGCCCGCACGGCGGACAGATCGACTCGGCGGCCAACCTCCGCACCCTGCTCGCCGACAGTAAGCTGGCCGTCGCCCACGAGGACCTTCGCGCGGAGTACCAGAGCAAGAAGTCCGGCGACGACGTCACCCGCACCGACGTCTACCTCCAGAAGGCATACTCGCTGCGGGCCATCCCCCAGGTCCTCGGCGCGGTCCGGGACACCCTGCGGCACGCGGCCGGCACGCTGAACACCGAGCTCAACTCGGCCACCGACAACCCCCTGTTCTTCCCGGGCAAGGAGGTCTTCCACGGCGGCAACTACCACGGCCAGCCGGTGGCGTTCGTCATGGACTTCACCACGATCGGCCTCACCCAGCTCGGTGTGCTCTCCGAGCGCCAGAGCAACCGCCTGTTCAACCGTCACCTCAGCTACGGACTCCCGGAGTTCCTGGTGGCCGGCGAGCCCGGCCTCAACAGCGGCTTCGCGGGCGCCCAGTACCCGGCGACCGCACTGATCGCGGAGAACCGGACCATCGGCCCGGCCAGCACCCAGAGCGTGCCGTCCAACGGTGACAACCAGGACATCGTCAGCATGGGCCTGATCTCCGCGCGCAACGCCCGCCGGGTGCTCAGCAACAACAGCAAGATCCTCGCGGTGGAGTTCCTGGCCGCGGCCCAGGCCGTGGACCTCACCGGCCGCTACGAGGGGCTCAGCACCGCCGGCAAGGCCACCTACGACAAGGTCCGTTCGCTGGCCCCGACCCTCGACCACGACCGGTACATGTCCGACGAGATCGAGCGGGTGGCCGCCGCGGTGGCCGGCGGCGAATTCCTCGACGCCGTCAAGGCCGCCGGTATCGAGCTGCGCTGACCGGTCGCGGACGGTATCGGATCGCCCAAGCGGCGGAGGGAGTCGGGATGAAAACAGCGGACGCCCTGGCGGTGCTGGATGCTCCGCTCGATGTGGACGTGGACCCGGACGAGTTGGTCCGGGCGGCCATGCAGTGGCACTTCTCACCGGAGACAGGCACGCCGTTCTGGCTCGACCGGCTGGACCGGCTGGGCTTCGACCCGCGCACGGACGTGCGCACAAGGGCCGACCTGAGCCTGTTCCCCCAGGTCGTCGACGACCTGCGGCACACCCCGGTGGAGGACCTGCTGCCCCGGGGTTACGGCGGGGCGGCCGAGGTGATCGGCGTCTTCGAGAGCGGTGGCACCACCGGGGCCCCCAAGCGCGTGGTGTATCTCGCGGACTGGATGGAACGCGAGATGGCACAGGCCATGCGGGCCATGGACGAGCGGGGCTACCCGCGCGGGGTGAACTGGCTGTCGATGGGCCCCAGCGGCCCGCACGACTACGCCGAACTCACCGGGCAGCACGCGCGCCGCCGGGCGGGCCTGCGGTTTTCCATCGACTTCGACCCCCGCTGGGTGCGCCGATGCCTGGGGCAGGGACGCCCCGAGGAGGCCGATCGGTATCTGGACCACGTGCTCGCCCAGACCACGGACGTCCTCAGCAGCCAGCGCGTCGGGGCCATCCAGGCCCCGCCGCCGCTGCTGGAACGCCTGGCCCGGGACGAGCGGCTGGTGCAACTGGTGCGCGACCAGGTCCAGGTGATCACCTGGTGCGGAACGAGCATGGACCGGGACACCCGGGACCTGTTCACCCGCGAGGTGTTCCCCGGCATACCGCTGTACGGGCTCTACGGCAGCACCATGGCGCTCGGCGCTGCCTTCGAGCGGACGACCACGGACGGCGGCGACTCGGTCTTCGACTCGCCCTCGGTGAACGTCACTTACGAGGTCGTCGCCCCCGACAGCGGCAAGCCGGTCGCTGTCGGGGAGACCGGCCAGGTGGTCATGCACCACCTCAGCAAGTCGGCCCTGCTGCCCAACAACCGCGAACGCGACATGGCGCGCCGGGTGGCCGGGCCGGCGGACCGGGCGGGCCATTCGGTCGCCGACGTCCGCCCGGTCGAGGAGTTCACCGGTGTCCCCGTGATCGTGGGGGCCTACTGATGGCGGCGGCGTTCCCGGGAGCCACCCGGGCCGCCGCCGGCGGGGCCCCGCCCGATCAGCCCCGGCTGCTGGACGCCCTGGTCCCGGAGGGCACCTACCGCACCGGCCGGCGGGAGACCGTACGGGACGTGGCGGGCCGGCCGGTCGCCGAGCTGACACTTGTCCCCCCGCTCTACGTCGGGCGGACGCTGGACCGACTGCGGCGGCGGCCGGCCGTCGCGGCGGACTGGGCACTGTCCGAGCGGGAAGCACGGCTGCGGGCCGCCGCAACGGCCTTCACCACGGCCCCGCTCGGCGGGCTCGAACCCGACGCGCACCACCGTCTGGTGGCCCGCACCACCGGCGTCCCGGTCTCGGTGATCCGGGCCGCGTCGGAGATCGTCGGGGAATCGCTGGCGCACGCGGTGCGGGCCGCCGAGCGGGCCCGCCCGCGCGGGGCGCTGCCGCCTGACTGGCAGCACACCGACGTCGGGGCCGACGGCGCGGTCGTGTGGCGCCGCCGGGGCCGGCTGCTGAGCGTCAACGCGTCCGGCAACCACCCCGCGGTCCACTCACTGTGGCCCGAGGCCCTGGCGTTGGGGTACCGCGTCGCCGTCCGGCCGTCCCGGCGCGACCCGTTCACCGCCCACCGGCTGGTGCTCGCGCTCCGGTCGGCCGGGTTCGCGGACGAGGACGTGCTGCTGCTGCCGTGCGACCACCGGGCCGCCGACGAGGTGGTCCGGGGCGGCGACCTCGCCATGGTGTTCGGCGGGGACGACGTGGTCGACCGGTACACCGGCGGCTCGTCGGACACACCGGTGCTGCCCCAGGGCCCCGGCCGCGTCAAGATCCTCATCACCGGCGACTGGGAGCCGCACCTCGACGTCATCGCCGACTCGGTCGGCGGGCTGGGCGGGGTGTCCTGCCTGAACACCACCGCGGTGCTGGTCGAGCACGACGCCCAGGGCTTCGCCGAGGCCCTGGCCGAACGGCTCGCCGCACTGCGGCCGCTGCCACCGGACCAGGAGGACGCCGGGCTTCCCTGCCTCCCCCTGGCCGAGGCCCGGACCGTCGACGCCTTCCTCCGGCAGCGGGCACACGGCACCCGGGCGGTCCTGGCCGGCGGGGTGCAGGACCTGGCGGACGGCAGCGCCGCACTGCGGCCGGCTGTGCACCTGCTGGACGACCCCGCCGCCGAACAGCTCGCACTGGAGCTGCCGTTCCCCTGCGCATGGGTCGCGCCGTGGTCCAGGGAGCACGGCACCGCTCCGCTGCGCCGGTCCCTGGTGGTCGGCGTCGCCACCCAGGACGACGCGCTGGTGGACGCGCTGCTGGGCGAGGCGTCCATCCGCAACGTCTACGGCCTGGACCGGCCCACCTGGTGGCTGCCGCCGGGCATCCCGCACGACGGGTACCTGGCCGAGTTCCTGATGCGCAGTACCGCGCTGGCACGAAACTGAAGGAGGTGTTCCGTTGCGTGCCGTAGTCATGCACACCGTGGGCGACGTCCGCATCGAGGACGTGCCCGAGCCCCGCGTCGAGCAACCCACGGACGCGCTGGTGCGCGTGGTGGCCGCCGCGGTCTGCGGTTCGGACCTGTCCGTACTGCGGGGGCTGTCCCCGCTGCCCCGGCCGATTCGCAGCGGCCACGAGTTCGTCGGGGTCGTCGAGGACGTGGGCAGCGAGGTGGCGGCCCTGCGCCGGGGGCAGTTCGTCATCGCACCGTTCAGCACCTCCGACGGCAGTTGCGCCAACTGCCGCCGCGGGATGCCCATCGCCTGCGACAACGGCATGTTCTTCGGCGAGTTCGGCCCCGACGGGTCGGCACTCGACGGCGGCCAGGCCGAATTCGTACGGGTACCGCTGGCCGACACGACACTGCTGGCGGTGCCGGAGATGCCCCCCGAGGAGCTGGTCCCGGCACTGCTGGCGCTCACCGACGTGCTGCCCACCGGGCACGAGGCGGCCCTCCACGCGGAGGTGCGGCCCGGTGCCACGGTGGTGGTGGTCGGCGACGGCGCGGTCGGGCAGTGCGCGACCCTGGCCTGCCGCCGGCTGGGCGCGGAGCGGATCGTGATGATGTCGCGCAACCCGGAGCGGCAGCGGCTCGCCCGTGCGCACGGCGCCACCGACATCGTCGCCACCCGGGGCGACGAGGGGGCCGCCGAGGTCGCCGAGTTGCTCGGCGGCGGCAGCGACCACGTGATCGAGGCGGTCGGGACACTCCAGTCGATGCAGCAGGCGATCGGCTGCGCCAGGCCGGGCGGCCGGATCGGCTACGTCGGTCTGCCCTGGGGCGTGAGCCTGCCGCTGTGGGAGTTGTTCGGCAAGAACCTCCGCCTCAGCGGAGGCGGCGCCAACGTCCGCGCCACCATGCCCGAACTGGTCCCCGAGGTGCTCGACGGCACCCTCCGGCCAGGCGGGGTGTTCGACGCGTCCTTCGCCCTGGCCGACGCACCGCAGGCGTTCCACGCCATGGACACCCGCCAGTGCGTCAAACCCGTCCTGCGCCCCTGACCACCGCGGCCGCCCCGCCACTCGGGGGCGATACGCCGCCAGACCGCGGGCCCGGCGCCGCCTATCGTGGCGTCGCCAGGCCATCGCGGTTTTTCCCGCCGCACGACAACACGCCCTGTCCCAGCGTCCTGCGCACCAGACAGGCGTAACACGCAGCAGGACCAGGGCAGTCCACGACCTGTCAGGCGCCTCCCGCCGATCCGAGCGCGCGGTATCGGGGGGCGAATTCCTCGTCGACGAACCGCTCGATGGAGGTGGGGGTGGAGGTGCGGGCGGTACGGGGCTGCTGCATCCGCGTGAGCCGGAGGTTGATGGCCTTGCCGACCTCGGCCATCATGTCCGCGACGTTGGCGGACACGCCCTTCTCCCGGAGTTCCGCGTGGAAGGCGGCGAGTCCGATCTGTTCGTAGGCGAGGTCGGCTGCGCCTGTCATCTTCGCGATCACATCCGTGGCTTCCCGCATACTCACGTCGCGTTCCCCCTGGAGCTCAAGAACCTCCGTGCTGCGCCAGGTCCCATCGGCCAGTTCCTCGGCCGCCCTGACTCCGATGTCCCGCGTGCTGACGAAGGGCAACGGAAGGTCGGGGTCGAAGGGGGCACGCAGGCGGTGGGTTTGCCTGACGACCTCGACGTGGTCCAGGAGGTTCTCCATGAAGTAGCCGGCCCGCAGCCACAACGTGTCCAGTCCGGGGACGGCCGAGAGACGCTGCTCGAAGCGGTGGAGCCCGGCGACCGGGCCGGTGCCCGCGGCGTGTTGGGATCCCCAGCTGCTGAGCCCGACGACGCGGGTCACGCCGGACGCGGTGATCGCCTCGGTGAGGGAGGCCGACACCTGGTCCTGGAAGGCGCCGAAGTCGGGGTGGTCGGCGATGTAGTTGGGCTGGATCACCGCGTAGATGCCGTGCGCGCCACGGAAGGCAGCGGTCAGCGCAGCCGTATCGGTCTGGTCTGCCTCCCACACCTCGGCACCGCGCTCGGCAAGGCCGGCGAGGCGCCGGGCCGAACGACCGACGGCTCGAACGGCATGCCCCTGCGCGAGCAGCCGCGCCGCAGCGGCCCGTCCGGTCCGACCACTGGCGCCGGTGATGACAAGCATCAACTGCTCTCCCTCTCTCACGTTCTGCACTGAAGTCTCGCGTTCTGTACGGGTACCGGGCGCACCTTCGCCGTTCCCCGTCCACGACCATGACCACGCCCATGCGACGCCCTGGTCTCGGAACATCCGGGAAGGGGAGGGGGAACGGGGAAGCGGAGCGCTCCTCTGCGGCCCCTGCGTTCCCGGCACGCCTCCGCACGGTAGTCATGCCGCTGATCGGACGGGTAGGAGTGGCACACCCACTCCACGCGCGCGCCCGCACCCCGCACGTCGGCTGGCCGCGCGTCCTTATGCTGCTCGGCATGGAGGTTTCGAGCGGCCGCAACCGGAGCGGCGGGCCACTGGCAGGATTCCTGCGCGCCAGACGGAAGCAGGTACGCCCCGAACAGCACCGGCTGGCCCCGGGAGCGAAGCGTCAGGTAGCGGGGCTGCGGCGGGACGAGGTGGCGTTCCTGGCGGGGATCAGTACCGACTACTACGTGCGTCTCGAACAGGGCAGGGAACGGCGACCGTCTCGTGCGGTGGTGGAGGGGCTGTGCGACGCGCTGCTGCTGGACGCCGCAGCGGCGCGACACCTGCGTGAACTCGCCGCCGGCGAGGCGGCGGCCGCGGACGGGGGAGGAGCAGAACCCGGCATGGACGGGGAGCGGTTGGCGGAGGTGCGTCGGCTGCTCGCTTCCATGACGGTGCCCGCCTTGCTGGTGAACCGCCGGCTCGACATCATGGGAAGCAATGCGCTCGGTGCTCTTCTCCACGAGGGGTTGGCGCCGCGGGACAACTACGCCCGCATGGTCTTTCTCGCCCCCCGCGCGCAGTCGTTCTTCGCCGAGTGGCCCGAACTTGCCCACTGCATGGTGGCCGCTCTCCGCGCACAGGCCGGTTACGAGGTGGGGTCAGGCCGGTTGGCGGCGCTGGTGGCCGAACTGTCGGCCCACAGCGTCGCGTTCAGCACCGCCTGGAGCGAACACCGCGTCTACGAGAAGGCGATGGACCGCAAACAGCTCCGACATCCGCGGGTCGGACCTCTCACCCTCAACCAGCATGTCCTGGAACTGCCGGGAGGCGAAGGCCACCGGATCTGGGCCTACCATCCGGCGGACGAGGCGACCTCGCGCGCCCTGCATCAACTGGGTTCCTCGGCAATGCCGTTCGACCGTCCGGGCCCCGCGCCCGTGGAACGGACGGAGTAGAAGCATCACGCTCCGATGCCTGCGGTGTGCCCTTCGGGATCGGGCACACCGGTATGACCCGCCCTTGCTCGGGCCCACCCTGGACGCGGCGAAGAGGCACGTCGACGCGATGCCGAAAACCGTGAACGTCAACGTCAACCTCGACCGCGGCTACGACAATGCCAACTCCCGTCCGCTGGCAGCGAGATGGGGATTACGGTCGGCACCGCCCGCAAGGGCGTGCCGGCCCCGATCCGGACTGGCAAGCGCTGGGTGGTGGAACATTTCCACCCGTGGATGAATGGCTACGGTTATGGCAAGCTCCGGCGTCGCACCGAGAGGAGCGGCGAGGTCGTGGACTTCTGCCTCGCCGCCGCACGTGTCACGCCACGTCTGCCGATCTGCCGTGCGACAAGCCGCTCTCGCTGGAACGGCCGTCCCACCACACGCCGCCTCAAGTGATCCACCTGCGAGTCGGTCCTACTCCTCGGCCGTGCCGGATTTCCCGCTGAGGGACTCCTGATAGACGTCCGCGTAGGTGCGCGAGTCCTTGATCAGGTCGTCGCAGAAGGCGGCGACGTCGTTGCCGATGAGTTCCAGGACCCCCTTGCCGGTCGCGACGCCCTCCTCGAAGAAATCGACAATCCCGGAGAGCAGGGTCCCGTCCGCCAAGTCGATCGGTCCGACCTTGAAGAAGTACTTCTGCATCTCCTTGTAGGCGATCTGGTAATCCTGCGGGAGCGCCTTGACCCGCGCCATGTGCGCTCGCCACTGCTTCTTGCCCTCGATGATGTCCTGGATGCCCACGTCAGCCTCCCAGCTGGCCCAATTTCCTTGCGACGTTGCGGTTCAACTGCTCGCGCCACCGGTCGCGATAGCTCCGAGCCCCTTCTCCACCGGCCAGCGCCGCGCAGAAGCCCTTGATGTCGTCGCCGAGTACCTCTTGAACGCTCTGCCCGTCCGCCGCTGTTTCTTCGAGCAGCCCCAGGGCGCCGTCGAGAATCGGCATCAGGTTGCGACCCGTGAAGCCCGAGTAGGGGAAGAGGTGAGCCTTGATCTGTTCCCACGCCGCTCGGTAGTCGGCCGGCAATGCCTCGGCCCGAGCTTCGAACGCCTTCCATTCCCTGGTGAGGTCGCTACCGGTAATGGTCTCCCAGAAACTCATCTCCCGCCCTCCTTGAGCTTGTTGATTCGCGATGAGAGGTACTCCCACTTCGCCCAGAACCTTCCGAGTTCTTCGCGCCCAGCATCATTGAGCGCATAGAACTTGCGCGGCGGACCCACCCCGGACGGTCGTTTCGTCACTTGGACGAGCCCGTTCTTCTCCAGCCGCAGCAAGATGGTGTAGACCGTCCCCTCGACGACGTCGGCGAAGCCGAGTTCGTTCAGTCGACGCGTGATGGCGTACCCGTAGGTCTCCTCGCTGTCGATGATTTCCAGCACGCAGCCCTCCAGCGTGCCCTTCAGCATCTCCGTCAGGTCGTCTATCGCAGGCCTCCTCGTCGAATCTCTCGGTACTACGTAGTGCCGAGTACTGCTACACGGTATCACGGAGTAGCTTGCCGAGCGGCGAGCTCGGGGCGACGGAAGCGAGGTGAACCATCGGCGCTGTGTTTGGCGCGCGGCACGGGAGGGGGCTGGTCGTCGCTTGCGGGCTGGGGCGTTGCCGTATGGGGACTTCTGCCTCAACTCACCGCGGTACTGGTCGGGCTCCGCATCCTCGTCCGACGCGCGACCAAGCTCTACCGCTCGGACGCCCGGCCATCATCCGCCGGCTCAAGTGATCCATTTGCCGGTCGGTCCCAGGCGATCGCCACCGCCGTCTGCACCAAATGATCTGCCTCCGCAACAGGGGCATGGTCAAGCGGCCAGAGCTACCTACTGGCTTTTCGGCGCACAAACATCAGTAAACGCAGAAGCACCATTCTTGATGTTCAGTCAGTCATGAAGTGGATTCCTGGAAGGTGCCCCCCATCAACGTGTTTCGGCACGTGTTCGAGCGGTGTGCGGGGTTCCTTGCGGAACCAGCTCCGCCGGGGCCACGTCTTCCAAGTAACGTTACGTGCCCCGTTGACCGAAATTGCCCGGGCGCCGCAGATCCGGCACGGGGCACGCGATCTGAGCAACGCGCTGAGCTTCAAGAAACGAGAGTCGTTCGGTAATCGCACACAGGAACAGTGAACGGGGGCTGACTCATGAGTATCAGGTGTGGCAGGCCAAGGGTGAGGATCATCCTTGTGGCCGCCACGACTTCGGTGGCGGCAAGCGGGTTGGTGGGTGTTGTCGGAGCTGGAACGGCTGCCGCGCAACCGATTTCGCGGACGTTCGGCTATACGTGTTCGTCTCCCTTGATCGGCGATCAGCCATTCACAGCGGAGATCGAATCGGACATCCCGAATGCGGTCGCAGTCGGCACGCCCAGCAACGTCATCGCCGTCCACGCGGTGGCGACGGTGGGCGCGAGTTTCACCCAGTGGCTCGCAAGCGCCGGCATGAAGACTCTCGGGGGCACGGTCGACGCGAGGGCCCATGTGGCCGCGCCACAGGCTGACTTCGACGTCACGGTCCCCTTCCGCATGGCCACGGCCAACGTCCCGGCATCCGGTCCCTTCAAAGTCACGGCAACCGCCAGCGCGACCTCGCGCACCTTCAGCCATCCGGGCAGGGGGACGGTCACAGCCGGCGGCCTCACCCTCCACCTCCTCGCGAAGAACGCGACCGGCACCCTGGCGCTGCAGGGCGACGCGCCGTGCACCCTGAACGCCGGCCAGAGCAATGTCGTGACGTCCTTCGACGTCACGAAGCCGAGTTCGGTCCCCTCCGCCACTCCGCCCCCTTCGACCGGACCGGTGGCCTCCGCCGCTCCGAGGCCGACGACCGGAGCGGTGGGCGCTGCCGTTCCCGGGCCGACGATGTCGGAGGGCGCCGGGCCCGCAGAGGGCGGCGCGACCACGCCCGGCAATCCGAGCCCCAGGGCTTCCCACCCCACGCCGGTGACGAACTCCTCCCGTCCGACGCCGAGGTCGAGGCCGACCGAACCCGAGATCGTCCCCAAGCCCTCGGCCGCCGGCCAGGACACCGGGGATCTCATCCTGCTGGCCGTGGGCGCGCTCGTCGCATGCGCCGCTGCCTTCTTCCTCGGCACGCGGCTGAAAAACCACCGCCGCACCGGTGATGACGGAGGGGATCAGCAGCGCATCACCCCGAAGCCTGACCGGCCCGCCGAAGGCGTCAACGCCGGCCGGAGCGACGTCAGTTGCCGCCGGGCGGTCTTGCTTGCTGCTGCCCCCCGGCGTCGAGAGTGTGACGGTGGGGCGGCCTCGCATGGCAGCACGGGGCGGAAGGGTACGGACGGCCGGAATCTTGTGATGGCGCGTCATATTCCGCACCGGGCCGCCCATCAGGGCGTCCGTGCGCGCGCTACTGGTGGCGCCGATCTGGACAGTCAACTCGCGGGCCTGCTGCAGGGTGAAGACGTCGATGTCGTGACCGACGAGAAGCCCAGCACCGCATACGTTCGACAGGCGTAGTGGACAGGCGTAGTGAACGGCCACCGCCTGGGTAAAACGGAGGCTGAAGCAGGGTGGCCGGCAGGCACAGGCGCCTGTGCCTGCCGGCCGGGGACGAGGTCGGCCACGGAAGGCCGACTGTCTGCGTGAAGAGGGAGGTGCCTCTGTTGGCGGGGATCGACACTGTGCTTGGCCAGCTGATGCCGGCAGGTGCAACGCCGGTGGTGGGTGCGAATGGCGTCGGCGTGCTGACCAGGGCCGAGGGCGAGGCGGCCGGAGCGACGATGCGGCCGGGACGGCGGCTGCTGGTCGGCGAGTTGCCGGCGATGCTGCCGGAGCGCCCGGTCGCCCAGGCCGCCGGGACGCGCAGCGTCTCCGCCACGGACAAAGCCGGGGGCATCTCCACCGGCGAGGGCGTGAGGAACATCCTGTGCCGGTGAGCGTCGCGCCGGATCCGGAGGAGTCGGGGCCCGCAGCACCCACTCCCGACCAGGCGGGCGGCAATCCGCCGATCACGGTCGGAGAGGTCTCGGGCATCCTCGCCATCGGCGACCACACGGTCAACGTGCTCTTCGCCGAAGGGGCCTCCACCGAGGGCGCGCTGGCCACATTGGTCGAGCAACTCGTGGAGGCAGTGCGCGCCGAGCGCCGCTCCGTCGATGATGCGCTGGCCGACAAGGCCGATCTGCTCGCGAATGACGTCCACGCACGCCTGCGGCATGAGGAAGAACAACTGAGGCTGCGGGATTCGGACTCGCTGCCTGTGCGCTGGCAACCGGTGCCGGGGAACGTGCTCGGCCGTGAGGAAGACATCCGCAACACTCCGGCTGGGGCAACGGATGCTCCTCCGCAGGGCCGGGCCGATGCACTGGACGAGATCGCGGCTGGCGTTCAGGGACAGGCGGAGTCCGGCTGGTTGATGGTGCTGGGGCGGGCAGGATCAGGGAAGAGCGCCCTGGCCCTACGTTTCGCATTGACCCGCCTGAAAGCGCGTTCTCGCACCCATAAAACGCCGGTGCCGGTGATCTTCAGTCTCGGATCATGGAATCCCAAAACCACCCCGCTGCGAAGCTGGTTGATCAGCCGATTGGAAAGGGATCAGTCCTTTCTCGCCGAGACCGGCCCCAGCGGCAACAAGACGTGGGCCGCCACGTTGGTGGGTGCCGACTACGTTCTTCCGATCCTGGACGGGTTCGACGAGATCGCCGTCGGTCTGCGCAAAGACGCGCTGATAGCGCTCAACAGCTGCACCATGCCGCTGCTTGTGACCAGTCGGCGCGACGAAATGGAAGCCGCCAGGGAAGAGTCCCAGGTGGTGCCCTCCGCCACCGCCATCGAGCTGGTCGACCTCAACCTGGACGACTCCGTCAAGTATCTGCAGAAGGTCACCGGCACCACTCTCCCCGACGGTAGGGAGGTCGCCCCCGAGGAGGGATGGGCCTACGTCCTGAGCGAGTTGCGCCGCCCTCACCCCACACAGGCCGGCGCCAATCTCGCCGCCGTGCTGACCACCCCCTTGATGGTCACACTTGCCCGGTACGTCTACGAATCCGAGCGCGACCCGTCGGAACTGCTGACAGACAAGGAGCTCGACACCCAGAAAGCCCTGGAAAACCACCTCTTGGACATCTTCATCCCCACCGCCTACAAGCGCTTTCTCAACAACGAGCCAGCAGGAGAAAACCGGCGCTGGGACCCCGAACGTGCCCGGCACTGGCTCGGCTACCTCGCCGCACATATGACGGAACTCAAGACGCCCGACATCGAATGGTGGCGGCTGGGGACCACCGTGAGGTTGCGCTGGCGCATGCTGCGGGTCGGGGTCACGGTCGGAATCGCGTCCGGACTCGTGGCCGGGATCGTCTACGGGACCGAGGTCTGGCTCTTGTCCGGGCCTGTGAACGGGCTCGTCGTGGCAGGCCTCACCGGCCCGCAGAACGGGCTCGGGCTGGGGCTGACCTTCGGGCTCATGCACGGGCTCGTCACGAAGATGAAGGTCGGCGGCCCGAAGTTCGAACCGTCGCTCATGGAGATCAGGCTTCGGGGCTGGACGGAGAACGGGACGAAGGCAAGACTGCGGGAGAGCTTCCGCCCCAGAGTCACGCGCGGGCTCGCCGGCGGCCTCCTGTTCGGACTCCTGTGGGCGTTCGGAAGCACGGCCGTCATGGCTCTCCTGGGCTATCCCGGGCCCGTGATCGCGCTGAATGCGGGAGTGCCGCTCGCGGTGGGCACCGGCCTGGGGCTCGTGATGGGGCTCATCGCCGCGCTCGGGGCCGGGTTCGAGACCGTCATCCCGATTGAGCAAAGAAAGGAAATCGCCCTCCCATCCGTTCTGTTGAACAAGAACCGCGCCACCGTACTCAAGCAGATGCTCACCATCGGGCTCGTGATGGGGTCCGGATACGGGATGGCCTTCGGGCTCGCGAACAGTGCCCCGGCCGGACTCGGGGCCGGGCTGGTGGCCGGATGCGTGATCGTGATCGGGGCCGCCACCATGACCGCCTGGGGGCGTTGGGTGGTCCTGGCCCGCATCTGGCTGCCGCTGTCGGGATGGTTGCCGAGGGACCTGGACGCGTTCCTGCAGGACGCCTGCGAGCGGAAGGTCCTGCGCCAGGTCGGCACGGTCTACCAGTTCCGCCACGCCCGGCTCCGCGACCACCTGTGCAAGACCGCCGGCACCCTGCCCGAGCGCATCCTTCACCGGACCGACAACGTCAACCCGGACCGCCCACCCGACGTCACCGACACCGATGGCCACGGCCTGTGAAGCACTCGACGACGTTCCACCGCCGGGATGCCACCGGACCGTGAACGTCAGGAGTTGCGCGGGGGCACGAGGCCGGATTCGTGGGCGAGGACCCCGAGTTGGGCGCGATCCCGGGCCTGGAGCTGGGTCATGGCCCGGTTGATGTGGGTCTTCGCCGTCATCGGGCTGATCACATGCGGCGCGCGATCTCGTCGTTGGACAGGCCGTGCGCGGCCAGGACGACGGCCTCGCGTTCGCGACCGGTCAGCTGGTGAGGATGACGGTGTGCACCCGGGCCTGAGCCGGGGCGGCGGCGAGGCGCCGGGTCGCCTCGATGCCGTCGGTGCCGGGCGCGCCCTGGGGCCTGTGTGAGGTTGTGATCATTCTCGGGTTCTGTCCCGTTCGGGAGCCGAACCTGGTAGGGCGTCGGGTGTGACGCGCAGGCAACTCACCGATGATCAGTGGGAGTTCATCGAGCCGCATCTGCCGATAGGTGAGTACGGCCCGTACCCGCAGCGGCTGCGGGACCAGTTCGAGGGGTGATCTGGCGATTCCGTTCCAGTGCCCAGTGGCGGAGATGCCCGGTGAGTTCGGCCCCTGGTCGACGGTCTATGGCCGTTTCCGAATCTGGCGTGACGCTGGTGTGTTCGCAGCACTCTTGGAAGGCCTGATCGCCGAGGCCGCCCGCCGGGGGAAGGCAGACCTGTCCCTGGTCAGCGTGGATTCCACGACGGTCCGCGCACACCACGACGCCGCCGGGATGAGGATCGACAAAGAGGTCGTGGAGGCGCTGGAGGAAGCCGCTGCCGAGCAAGAGCAGGCTCGACAAAAAGGGGTGAATCGCAGGGATGCAACGGGCGAGGCGGCGGAAGCGACCCCGGCAGGGAAGAGCGGCGGCGCATCCGACGGCGCCGCAGGCTCCGACTGAAAGCCGCTCTGCTCGGCCGGTCCCGGGGCGGAATGACCGGCAAAGTCCATCTCGCCGGGGATCGCGGGTGCCGCCCGCTGGCAATCGTGCTGACCGCGGGACAGGCCGCCGACGGCCCACAGTTCGTCTCGGTCCTGGAGAACGTGCGTATCCGCGGGCCCGTCGGCCGTCCTCGGACCCGGCCTGGCGCGGCCGCCGGTGACAAGGCCTACTCCTCCCGAGCCAACCGCGCCTACCTGCGCAAGCGCCAGATCAAGGCGGTCATCCCGGAGAAGAAGGACCAGGCCGCCAACCGCAAGAAGAAGGGCAGCCGAGGCGGGAGGCCCGTCAGCCACGACACCGATCTCTACAAAGAACGGAACACCGTCGAGCGCCTGATCAACAAGCTGAAGGCCTGGCGCGGCATCGCTGCCAGGTACGACAAAACATGATCTGGATCAACGACCTCCTACAGACACCCGACTGATCACGACCTCACACAGGCCCTAGCTCAGGAAGGTCCAGAGCTGGTTCGCCCCGCCGTTGTCCGGGTAGACGCCCACCCAGCGGCCGTCGCCGGTCAGGTTGCGCAGCACGTCCAGGTCCCACCCGTAGTAGGTGTTCACCAGGTGCACGCTGCCGTTGGTTCCGACCGTGAACTCCCAGTCCTGGGTGAACTGGCCCGCGCAGTCGTACTGGTCGACCCAGTCACCCTGGGGCGCATGGATGCCGTCGTGGACGTCCAGGCACTTGCCCGACTCCTCGTTGACGATGGTGAAGGTGCCGGGGCCGCTGGAGTCGAGGTGCCAGCGCTGGTTGGCTCCGCCGTTGTCGGTCTGGGTGATCACGTGGGCGTAGTCGTCCTGTGAGGCGCCCTGGACATCGAGCAGCCGGTTGCTGTTGCTGACGCTGGCGATGGCGGACGACTCCCGGGTGGCGATCTCCCACTGCTGGGTGTTCGTGCCGTCGCAGGGGGCGATGGCGGCGGTCGCGACGTTGCCGTTGGCGCCGACGACGTCGAGGCAGCTGGTGGTGTGGCCGCTGTTCACGAGCACGCCCGTGGCCGAGTCGTTGCTGTTCGGGTGGAAGTTCCACTCCTGGGTCGCCTGGCCCGAGCAGGTGGCCTGGTCGACCAGGTCCTGCCGGCCGTGGCCGTTGAGGACATCGACGCACTTGCCGGTCCTCTGGTTGATCAGCACGAAGGTCGGCTTTCCGAGGAGGGGCGCGAGGCGCCACGTCTGCTCGGGGCCCGCGGCGGGAACCGCGGCCTGTCCGCCGGTGCGGCTGGTGGGGGGATAGGTGATCAGTTCCGTATGGTCGGTGGTCGATCCGCCGGGGACCGCCAGGCGGTTCTCGTCGTTGCCGACGTTGCGCAGCTCGATCGGCTCGGCGCCGCCGCGCAGCGCGAGGGGGAGCAGAGCGACGGGAGTGTGGTCGCTGCTCATCGCGTTCAGCCGCACCCCCTCGTACAGCGCGGCCGCGGTGAGCGGCCGACCGGTGAAGAAGTAGTCCGCCTCGGAAGGGTTGTCGGTGTAGAGGCCCACGGTGGGCTGGCCGCTGCGGTACTGCACGGCTCCGGCCGGTGCCGTGATCGGCCGCACGCTGGGATCGCGGTTCCAGTCGCCCATCGCCAGCCAGTTGGCGTTGGGCGACGCCGCCTGGATCGCGTTGAGCGTGGCCTCCGCATTGTTCTGCTGCCCGCCGAGGGAGTCCGCGTGCGCCGTCCAGAACGACGAGTTGCCGAGCTGGATCCCGAAGGCGGGACGTGCCCCGGGGTTCGGGCCGTACAGGATCTGGGTGGTGTACCACGGGGTGACGATGGCCAGGTTGACCCGGTTACCGCCGAAGTCGGTCCGCAGGTAGTAGATGTAGACGATCTCCTGGCGGCTCTGGGTGCCCGCGTTCCATTGGAAGACCTCCACCGGCTGGGGGCCGCCGGTCGGAATGGTTCCCAGGAACGCCCCCGGCACGGCCTGTCCGGGGCCGGCCTCCTGGATGGCGATCATGTTGTAGTTCATGGCAAAGAGCTGCGGTAGGTCCTTGGTCCACTTGTTGACGTCGTTTCCGCTGCCCGCGCCCTGCAGGTTGTAGGTGGCGGCCTGGACGTCCTCCAGGCTGTTCGGCGGAGGGGGCTGCGCCGTCGCCGGACCGGCCGTCCCGAACACCAGTCCGGCGGCGGTCAGCACCGCCGCCACGATGCCCGCCACGAGGCGGGTCAGCCCGGCGCGCGACCGGGCTCGCGTGCCGTCCGTCCCTCTGGGACGACTCCTGCCAACGGACAGTCTCATCCTGTTCCTCCGTTCGGCTGGGCCGCCGTGTCGCGGGCCGACGCGCACGCAGGGGCTCCCGACCGGCTGGGCGTTGAAGCCGTGTGCAGGGATCTTCGGGCGACGGCCCGAGGCGCGGGGGCCCGGGCATCGTGCGGACCGACCACACTGGCCGCATACGTATTGTGCTGATGTGGATACCCTGGGTGCGTGGGTCGCATGTGCTCCTTCGGTAGCGCGACGTGCCGACAGGCGCCCGAAAGTGCGCCGGAGCGCGGAGGCGTCGCGCATGGAAGCTTCGGGCCCGCTGATCGCCAAGGGCACCCGCGTGATCGCGAAGGCGCCAGCCCGGGACATCTCGAACCCGCCCGCGTTGACGTCGGACCACGCCTCGGGCCCAGCCCGCGCGGGTGAACGCAACATCGACGATCTTCGCGACGGACACGCCCTGAGCGGACACCCCTGCCTGTTCTGCCCCTGGACCGGCAACCGGACGACGCCCCCTCCGCAACGCAGGCAGATGCGGCAGATTGATCATGCCGAACGCCGGCGCGCAGGATATGTTCCAGGCGAAGCTCGACGGCAACGAGAACCTGGCGAACCTCAAGCCCATGATGCGCGCCACGGACAAGGGGCCGACGGTGAGCGATTTCCGCGAGCGGTACCAGAAGGCCGCTGCTGAGCGCGGGTACGCGTACAGCCTGGACGATGGCAAGAAGTCCTGAGTCAGGCAACCGGGGCGCCTGCGGATCGCCCCCGGTACGGTCAACTCCCCGGCCTTGCCTTCTATGGCGTGTATCGGAGGCACGCGTCATGGGCCTTCGGCGGCGTGTGTTGTACTTCTGCGGTGTGTGCTGAATATGAGCTTGGTCAGGTCATTGCCAGCCGTGAGCTGGTCTTCACCGCTCCGGACGGGACGCAGCTTCCGGTGCTGCTGGAGGTCGGGGTGCCTTGCCGCGACCCGGAGGGGACGGATTGGTACTGCCCGTGCCGGATCACCGGATATCCAGGTGTCGTCGACCGAGTGACGGCGATCTTCGGTGTGGATTCGCTGCAGGCCCTGCAGTGTGCCCTGACCCGCTTTCCTGCCGAGTTGAACGGCGTTGAGGGGCTGACTTTCCTGGGCGAGACGGACTTGATGCTGGTGCCCTGACCGCATGGGTTCGCCGGGTTGACCGTGGTGGCGGTCGGACGTGCGCTGACGTCCGATCCGACTGCCGGAGGTGCTGCGGTGGACGAGCCTGTCCGTGTGCGCCGACTGACTGACCAGGAGGGGCAGAAGCTGCAGCAGGTCGTGCGCCGGGGCAGCACCGGTTCGGTGCGTCATCTTGGCGCGATGATGCTGCTGGCCTCCGCCGGCGGGAACCGGGTGCCGGTGATCGCCCAGTTGGTCCAGGCTGACGAGGGCACTGTCCGGGACCTGAACCACGGGTTCAACGAGAGCGGCCTGGCCTGCCTGGACCAACAGTGGGCGGGAGGCCGTCCCCGCCCATCAACTACCGTCTCCTCGCCCGGTTCCCGGTAGAGGTGGCCGGCACGACGGCCGACCGGTACGACGGTCGGCCGGTACGTCACCCGACACGTCATCGAGCGCGTCAGGCTCTGGCACACCGCGTTCCCGCCGGGCCGAGGCAACCCACCGTCCGTACCGCGTGGCGATGTGCGGCTGACGGGCCGAGTGGGAAATCGGTGGAGTCGGCCCCACACCGGCCGGGAGCGGTCGGCAGCCCCGCTGACTGTGCAGCGCGGCGACAGCCATCTGGAACACCTCGCAGAGGCAAAGAGGTTCAGTTGACCGGTAGTTGGTCGTTCTCCCGTCGGGAGGCTGTGCCGAGCAAGGTACGTGCGACGTCTTCCAGCGATCCGAGCAGCGGGTTGGGGTCGTCAGCGCGCGTGACGAGCACGACCTCGCAGGGATCGATGTCGATGACGGGCACCAGGGCGATGTCCTCGCGCACAGCGGCGCGTCGATCGCCGGCAGGGAAGACCGCGACACAGTGGCCGGTGGCGATGAACTCCAGCTTGTCCTCGAAGCTGTCGTCGCTCGCGGGCGGGGGTGGTGCCGGGCGGTTGCCGACGGGCTTGGGCATCCCCCAGAGGACCGGAGTGCTGGCGCAGGCGACCAGTTCCTCGTCCGACAGAGCCCGCAGGCTGACGGTTTTCTCGTTCGCCAGATGATGACGTGCCGACGTGACCAGTACCCGCGACTCCTCATGGAGTTCGGTCACCCGGAAGCCGTCCGTGGGCAAGGGCAGGGGCCTGTACGCGACGAGGGCGTCGACCCGCCCCTCGGCGAGGGCGAGCGTGTCCCGCCAGTCGAGGTGCCTGGTGCGGACCTGGCTGTCAGGGTGCCGGCGGCGCAGTTCCTGCACGCAGGCGGTGATGACCAGTCCTTCGGCGCAGCCGACGGTGATGGTACGGGGCTGGACGGCGGCTCTGGCCGTGTGAGCGGCTTGCTCGGCCTCTTGGAGCAGTATGCGGGCCCTGGGAAGGAAGGCCTGACCGGCGTCGGTGAGGCTGCTGCCTTGCGGCGAGCGGTCGAACAGCCGGACACCGAGCTGAGCCTCCAGCCGCTGGATCTGACGGCTCAACGACGGCTGCGCCAAGTGCAGCCTGGTGGCGGCCCGGCCGAAGTTGCCGTACTCCGCAACGACCGTGAAGTAGCGCACGAGTCGCAGGTCGAGGTCCATGCGCCCAGGGTACGTCGCGCGCCGTCATGCGCCTGGGACATGACGGCATGCGGAACAGGTCTTGGACAGGGTGTGGGGGTGGATATTTGGCTTGGGGCATGACCACTTATGACGGCAAGAAGATCGTGATCACCGGCGGGAGCAGCGGTATCGGCCTGGCTGCGGCCCAGTTGTTCGCGGACGGTGGGGCGCACGTACTGATCACCGGCCGTACCCGATCCACCCTGGACGCCGCGCTGGAGCAGTTGGGGGACAAGGCGATCGCCGTCTGCAGCGATGCCGCGTCCCTGAAGGACATCAAGGCGCTGGCCGGCACGGTCCAGGAGCGGTTCGGCATGGTGGACGCGCTGTTCGTCAATGCCGGCGTCACCGCGTCCGCGCCGTTGGAGGCGACGACGGAGGAGATGTACGACACACTGTTCGGCGTCAACGCCAAGGGCCCGTACTTCACGGTGCAGGCGTTGGCGCCGCTGTTGCGCGAGGGAAGCGGCGTGGTCCTCACCACGTCGGTGGTGAACGTCATGGGCCTGGACGCGCTCAGTGTCTACTCGGCGAGCAAGGCAGCCCTGCGGTCGATGACGCGCACCCTGGCCCGAGAGCTGC
Source organism: Streptomyces sp. NPDC093097 (assembly GCF_044754325.1). Lineage (NCBI taxonomy): Bacteria > Bacillati > Actinomycetota > Actinomycetes > Kitasatosporales > Streptomycetaceae > Streptomyces > Streptomyces sp. NPDC093097. The sequence goes on along the minus strand of NZ_JBIVOW010000005.1, from coordinate 18,037 downwards.
TGCCGCGCAAGGTGCGCGTCAATGCCGTGAGCCCCGGGCCGATCGACACAGGCGTCCTGAACCGCTCCCTGCCTGCCGACGTCGTCGAGACGATGGAGGACACCTACCGGAGCACGATCCCGATGCAGCGGCTGGGGGCGTCCGAGGAAGTGGCCGCCGCGGTGGCGTACTTGGCGTTCGGCGCGACCTTCACGACGGGAGCGGAGTTCCCTGTCGACGGAGGGGGTTCGCAACTCTAGTGTGCGCCAGGGATCCGTCGGCAGAAGCGTGCCAGGGAGTCGAGGAGGTCTTCGCCCTCGGGTCCGTTCACCATTGCGGCGGCCGGAACGGGCGAGGCCGCTCCGGCCGTGTCCGTCATGGCGTCCAACTTGTCCCTCGGTTCAGTCGTCCTTGTCCAGTGAGTCCGCACGGGCTTGCCCGGCCCACGTCAGCACCCTTTCGGGGCCGGGCCCCCACTGTCACCTGATGAGGTCTTGCAGCCGGAGTTCACCTACCCTGCAGATGGGGCGCTGCCCGGTGAGGGGGTTGGTGTAGGTCGCTGTGCTGCACCCGGTGTCACGGAAGCCGACGTGGCTGGCGACATACACTGCGGCACGGTTTTCGATTTCTGTCCGCGCTACTATGCGCCGCATTTCGAGCTGGTCGAAGGCGAAGGCGCACAAGGCCCTGAGTGTGGCAACTGCTGTGCTGAGTCTGCGGGCTTCCGGATGGAGTGCGATGGAGACTTCGCCGCTGGCCTGTGCGGGGTCGAAGGCGTGGATTCCTGCGAACCCCACGAAAGCGCCGGTGCCGGCGTGTTCCACGATGAAGGTGGCGTCTTCTCCATCGGTCCAGGTCTGCTGGATCCTGTCGAAATAGGCGTCTGCCATGGCCGGATGAAGGACGAGGGGAATGTGGGCCATGTAGCGGCGGGTTCGGTCGTCTCCGTAGGTGGCGAGGAACCCCTCGGTGTCCGATTCTCGGCGGGCACCGAGGGGGCCTCTGAGACATACCGGCTCAGCCATTACACGGGGGATTGTCACGAAAGAGCTCGGCAGTCGCATGGTGCTTCCTTCATGTGCAGGTAGAGAAAGGGACTCTCAACACTGCCAGGCGATGGAAGGGCACTGGAAAGAGGTGGCGAAGGTACTGAGGGTCCTATCCGTTTCGCTGTTCCCTTCAACCGGCGGGAGTTCCCTGTGTCTTATATCCAGGTCGAAGGACTCCTCAAGCTCGCAAAGTGCGTCGTGCTGCTCCAGGGCTGCGCCAAGCATAATTCCTCCTCGGGCTGTTCTTCTGGTGGGCCGTTGGGCCCTGACGTGATCAACTATGTGCAGCCAGATGGCGCGCAGTCAAGGCCCTGGAATCTTCAATCACTGTTCGCTCAAGGGGGATTACATCAAGTTGAGTGGGCCCTACACTTTAATTGGAGCTCTCCTGCCCATCGGAAAGAAGGCCGGAGTTTAAAGCCGGTTGCTGGGCTGACTAGATTTTCCTGACCGGCGTGGATTAGCGTCCGGGCATGTACCGTTGCACTGGCTCCTACATGAGGGCGCCGTCCGCGCCATTGACCGTGGATCAGCGGGAATTGCACCCGTTCCCCGCAGACGGAGAGCTGGATCGTCTTGCCCATATGGCTGGTGAGCAGGTACTGCGCGAGGCTGTGGAGCTGGCCAGCCCATCGTTGTCGACGGCGTTGCGCAGCTGGGAGTCGGGGCGGCCCGTACAGCCCCCGGCTGTACGCAAGGCCATGGTGGGGCTGAGGCGCTATCAGCTGCGTATGAGCAGCCGGGCCACGCCGTTCGGGCTGATGGCCGGTGTGGCGAGGGCGGGTTTCGGGGGCACGTCGCTGTTCGTGGCGGGCAGTTCGCATGTCAAGGCGGCCAGGCCGGATCATGCGTGGCTGCGTGCCGTGGCCGCTGGTCTGGAGGAGCGGTGTGAGGTCCTGGTGGCTCTGCGGCTTACGGCGAACGACCTGTGCACTCTGCGGGCCGGCCGTGTCACGCTGCTGCAAGGCACTGGCAGGCCGGGCGCCGCAGCGGACCGGGGCGGGGGTGTGGAGGTATCCATTCGGGCGACTGCGGTCGTGCGGCGTGTGCTGGAGGCCTTGGCCGTCTGCCGTCTGGGCGGGGATCTGGTCGCCATGCTGCGCGAGGATTTCCCTTCTGTGCTTCTGCCGGACATCCAGGGCGTGTTGGTGGAGATGGTCAGGCAGGGTTTCGTCATCACCGAACTCGTTCCGCCGCTCACGTCAGCGGACCCCCTGGGGCGCATGATCAACGTCTTGGAGCGGGTGGAAGCAGCATCGGCGGACAGCCAGGCACTGCGGGCTGTCCGGGCAGAGCTTGCGCATTATGCAGGTACTGCCATGGGGAAGGGCTCCGAGGATCTGCTGCAGGCCGGTGCCCGCATGCAGGGCCTGGCGGCTGTACCTCATCCAGTGCAGGTGGACCTGGGGCTGGATGTGACGGCGCGCCTTCCGCACGATGTGGCCAGGGAGGCCGAATACGCGGCGCGGACACTCCACCGCCTGGCGCCGACGGTTGTTCCCCGCCATGTGAGTGAGTATCACACGAGGTTCCTGGAGCGGTACGGCAGTGGGATCGGCGTGCCGGTGAGGGAGGTTGTGGATCCTGCTCGTGGTCTGGGCCCCCTCGGCCCGGTTGCTACAGAGGACCCCTCGTCCCGGCAGGGGGCTGGTGAGGCCCGCCAGCGGCTGTTGGCGGGCCTGGCTCAGTCGGCTGTGCTCGAGGGGCGGCACGAGGTGGTGCTCGACGCGGGCCTGGTCGAACAGCTGGCAGGCGAGCAGCGGGATCCGGGACCGTCTCCTTCCGTGGACATCTGTGCCCACGTCCTGGCGAATTCCTCTGCCGAGCTCGATGCGGGGGATTTCCGCCTGATGCTGACAGCAGGCATGGTGGCTCCTCTGGCAGGAGCCATGCGGGGGCGTTTCTCCCACCTCCTCGATGCGGGCTCCGACATGCGGGCGAGCCTCGCCGCGGTCGCGTGCGGCGAGGCGGGTGCGCAGCGCGTCGTGCTGGACTACCGTCCCAGCCCGCCGCGGCACGCGAACGTGGCCTGTACCTCTGGGTGGGGCCTGCCGCGCCTGTGTGTGGGCACCTTCCGCGAAGAGGGTGATCTCGGTGTGGAGGACCTGCTTGTCGAGGCGGACGAGCAGGGGCTGTACGTGCGTTCCCGGGCGCTGGGTACGCGTGTGGTTCCCAGCAGCTTCCATATGCTCAACCCCGAACGGCAGCATCCCCTCGTGCGCTTCCTGGCCACACTGGGCGCGCTGGACAACAAGCAGTGGGCACCGTGGGACTGGGGACCTGCTGCTGTTCTGCCCTATCTGCCGCGGGTGCGCCACGGCCGCACAATCCTGTCCCCGGCGCGTTGGACCCTGGACGCCCAGTCGCTGCCGGGCACGGGGGGATCCTTTGACCGGTGGAGGGAGGGCTTCGAGCAGTGGCGTCGCACCTACCGTGTGCCGGCGGCCGTCCGCGCCACGCACTACGACCAGTTCCTGGAGCTCGACCTCGACGATGAAGAGCACCTGCACCTGCTCCACCAGGATCTCGTACGCGGGCGGGTCACCGCCTTGAGCGAATCCCCGCACGCCACCGGCTACGGATTCGGCTGGACCACCGATGCTGCGTCCAAGGCCCACCGCCCATTTAGGGAAACCCCCGCCGAGTTCGTCTTCCACCTCACCAGCGGTCCTCGCCACAACCCCAAACCAGCACCGGCCACGCCCGTCCTCCAGGCCAGGCGCATCAGGCATCTGCCCGGCGGTCTGTGGCTGTACGGCCGGTTGGAATGCCCCGAGGCCTTCCAGAACGACGTCCTCCTCGACCACGTGCCCGCCCTCCTGGCTGACGCTCCCGAGGGGGCCGACCAGTGGTTCTACATCCGCTATGCCGACCCGCGCCCGCACCTTCGCCTGCGCTTGCGCACCACCACCCAGCAGGCCCACATGGACATGCTCACGGCATTGCGCCGCTGGGCGGGCGAGTTGCAGGAAGGCGGTCTCGTAGGGGACTTCTCACTGGAGACCTATGAGCCGGAGACACAGCGCTACGGAGGAGCCGACGGCATCGAAGCAGCGGAGGAAGTGTTCTGCCTGGACAGCCATGCAGCTCTCCTGGAGCTGCGCCTGCTGCGTGAGATGCAGCTGGATCCCGATCTTCTTGCCGCTGCCAGCCTCACGGACCTGCTCACAGGCGCGCTGGGCGTGCACGAGAGCGAAGCCTGGCTGATGGACAGCATCCCCAAGCAACTGCAGCGCGGTTTCTTCACCTCTCACCGCCAGCAAGCCCTCGCGCTGATCACCAGCGACAGTCTGCCTGCCCCTCTCGGCGACGAACTCGCCCGTTCCTGGCAGGCACGGGCCGCCGCGGCGGCCCGCCACATGCGTGCCCTTGAGCATCTCCCGCGCGAGCGCAGGGACCAATCCCTCTCCGGCCTTCTGCACATGCACCACAACCGCCTGATCGGTCCCGACCGCGACAGCGAAGAGCGCTGCTTCGCCGTTGCCCGGGGCATGGCCGAGGCACGCCACAACCGCAGAAAGCACATGCCGTGAACCTCCACTCCCGCGCGGCACGGGAAGCAGTCCGCCTGGCTCTGCTGGAAACCGAACCCGCCGCAGTCACCGATGCGACGCTGGCCACGGGCCATGCCGGCTACGCCCTGCTGCTCTCGGAAATCGAGCTCGGCACCTCCCGCCGCCTCGCCCACGCCCACCTTGAACAGGCAGTCTCTGCCCTGCCCGCCGCACCAGGGCTGATGACCGGGGTCGCCGGAGCGGCCTTCGCAGCCCTTCAGCTCAACCGCCGTCACACCGACTACGCCACACTCCTGCAGCACTTGGATACCTGGCTGCACGAAGCCGCCCGGCACCTGATCCAGGCATGCGACCAGCAACGAGCAAGCTCACCGCCGCAACTGCGCATGAGCACCTACGACACCGTCAGCGGACTGTGCGGCCTCGGAGCCTACCTGCTGCGCCGCTGCCGGCCCTCGTGCCAGGACCTGCGCGCAGTCCTGAGCTGCCTGACCCGCCTCGCTCCCCAGCCCGCCGGGGAGAACCTCCCCTCGCCCGGATGGTGGATCACGGGTCCACCCTCACCCGACAGCCCTCCCGCCTACCACAACGGGCACGCCAATCTCGGCCTCGCCCACGGCATCGCAGGACCCCTCGCCCTCCTCTCCCTCGCCCACCGCCGCGGAATGAACGTTCCTGGCCACTTGGACGCCATCTCCTCCATCGCCCGCTGGCTCATCGCCCGCCGGGTGAACTCAAGCCAAAGGCACGCCTGGTGGCCCAGCCACCTGACGGCAGCGCAAGAAGCAGGCAAAGAAACCCTCGACAGCGCCCCCACCCAGCTTGCCTGGTGCAACGCGACCCCTGGCATCAGCCGCGCCCTGCAACTGGCCTCCCTCGCCGTCCAGCGACCTGACTGGAACACCCTGGCCGTCTCCACCTTCCTCTCCGCCATGGCCGTGCCCCACCTGCGCCAGGCAGTCAACTCCCCGTCTGTGTGCCACGGCTGGGCAGGACTCCTGCAGATCACGACCCGGCTACGGCAGGACTGCCACGGACCGACGGCACACCAGCGCCTCACGCGCCTGGCTCGGCTTCTCGCCGAAAGAACCCTCTCCACCGCCCAGGACCACACACCCGAGGCCAGCGGCCTGCTGTTCGGGCCCACCGGTGTGGCGCTGGCACTTCACTCCTACGCATACCCCAGCAGGCACGGAGACTGGGACGCAGCACTCCTCCTCGCATGAACCCGGCATGCCCACGGAACACAGCACAAGCTCAACGGAAGGCACGGCCATGACAGCTGGCGAACACCGGCCCGTACAGCGACTTCTCGTAGGCGTCACCGGCTCGCTCGCCGCCTACGGCATCCCCATCTACCTGAACTACTTCCGCACCCACCTCGCCCACGAGATCCGTGTCATACCGACGGCATCCGCGTCCCGCATGCTGCCCGCCGAAGGATTGGCCCACCTCTGCGACGGGATCCACACCAACGAATTCGATGCAGAATACGGACACGTTCGCCTCGCCCGCTGGGCCGACCTGCTCCTCATCGCCCCCGCCACCGCCAACGTCCTCGCAAACGCTGCCCACGGTACGGCTTCCACACTGCTGACCAGCACGATCCTCGCTCACCCCCGCCCCGCGGTCTTCGCACCCAACATGAACCCCCTCATGTGGGAGAGGCCCGTCGTCCAGCGCAACGTACAGACCCTGCGCACCGACGGACACATCGTCATCGACCCTGTACACATGCCGGCATACGAATCCGCAGAGAAACGCACCGAACCCGGTTACGTCATGCCACCACCAGCAGACCTTGCTCGCATGCTCACAGAAGCGTTGTCAACTTGAATAACGTGGAGAAAGACTGCAACCGGGCCCCATCAGGCGGGCACTAGCCTGCGTTCGCACCGAGGCAGAAGGGCGTCCAGGCCCTTAGGGGGCTTGGACGCCCTTGCAGGAACCCGGGGCGGGGCGTTGACCAGGGTCCTGTCCCGGGCGTCCTCGGCCGGGTCGCGGCCCGGCTCCCGCTCCGCCGTCTGGTCGGCGCTCAACTCTTGTGTCCGGGTGCCGGACCGGCGGTCGGCTACTGGTGATCCAGAACGGCCTTCATGACCGCCTTGGCGATGGGTGCACCCAGTCGGCCACCGGCGATGTCCGAACGGGAGATGTTCATGTCCTCGGGGTCGACGAGTACGGCGACCGCGACCGGGGACGACCCGTCCGGCAGTTTCGCGTAGGAGACGAACCAGGCGTAGGGGCGCTCGTCGCGGACGTCGGCACCGTGCTGGGCGGTGCCTGGTTTGCCGCCGACTGTGACGCCCTCGATCCGTACCTTGTCGCCTGTGCCGTCGGTCACCGTGTACTCCATCATCTCCTGCACCTTCTTCGCGGTGTCCTCGGAGACGGCCTGGTCCAGCACCTCGGGTTCGGTTTTCTCGACCGTGGAAAGGTCGGCGCCGTGCAGTTCGTCGACCATGTACGGCTTCATCACCTTGCCGTTGTTGGCAAGTCCGGCGGTGACCATGGCCATCTGAAGCGGGGTGCTGGCCAGGCTGCCCTGTCCCATGCCGGTCAGCGCGGTCTGCGGCTTGTCCAACTTGCCCGGATAGTCGCTCGCGACCGTGCGCACGGGGGCGAAGTGCTCCTTGTTGAAGCCGAACTTCTCGGCCGTTTCTCGCATCTTGTCCCCGCCGGTCTTGAGTGCCGCGTCGAGGAAGACGTTGTTGCACGACCACTGCATGGCGGTCTTCATCGAGACCCGGTCGCACTGGGAGTCGGGGACGACGTTGCCGATTTTCGTCGTGCTGAGCGGAAGCTGGTAGGGAGCCGGTGCTCCTGACGAGGCGTAGATGTCGGTGACGGCGCCGCTTTCGAGGGCTGCCGCCGCTGTGAGGATCTTGAAGGTGGATCCGGGCGGGTAGGTCTCGCGGATCGCACGGTTGCTGAGCGGCTTGCCCTTGTCCTTATCCAGCTTCTGGAACACCTCTCCCTCCTTGCTGGACATACCAGCGAAGACGGAAGGGTCGTAGGACGGCGTGCTCGCCATGGCGAGGATCTTGCCGGTGCGCGGGTCCAGAGCGACTACGGCACCCTTGGCGTTCAAGTCTGTCAGCCCTTTGTAAGCGGCCTTCTGCGCTGCCGGGTCGATCGTGGTGACGACATTGCCGCCCCGGGGCTTCTCGCCGGTCAGCATGGCCAGGGGCCCTGTGTACAGCCGGTCGTCCTTGCCGCTCAGCAGGTCGTTGTGAACGCCTTCCAGGAAGGTCGCGCCTTGTGCCTGGGAGAAGTAGCCCGTGATCGGCGCGTACATCGGGCCGTCCTTGAAGACGCGCTTGTACTTGAAGTCGGAGTCGGGCGTCGCCTCGGAACCGGTGATGGCTTCTCCTCCGACGAGGATGTCGCCACGAGGCTGGGAGAACGCCTCGATCTGCACCCGCCGGTTGTGCGGGTTGTCGGCCAGGCTGTCGCTTTGGAAGAACTGCAACCACGTCGCCCGGAGCAAGAGGGCCATCATCACGACCCCGGAGAAGACGGCTATGTGTCTGATCGGTCGGTTCATCGTTGTCCCGTCGAGGTCGTGCGGTGGGTACGGTCGGGTGGGCCCGTGGGGTACGGGACCCGTGTCGTCATGACGGGTCGGCGGGGACGTCGGAGAGAAGGCTGCGGACGACGGGCCCTGCCGAGGCGCCGCCGGTCTTCCCCTGCTCGACGACGCAGGCGATGGCGACGTTGCCGCGGTGGGCCACGATCCAGCCGTTGTTGGGGGCGTCCTCGGTGACCTCGGCGGTGCCGGTCTTCGCGCCGATGCCGCCGGGCAGGCCGTCCAGGACCTTCGCCGTGCCGTCGGTGACCGTGGCACGCATCACCTTCCGCAGTTGTTCGACCACGTTCTGCGGAAGCTTGGAGGTCGTCGTCGTGTCCTTGTTCCCTCGCGTGATCGTGGGCTGGTGGAACGTGCCGGAGACCGCGGTCGCGGTGACGGACGCCATGATCAGCGGATTGGCCAGCACCCTGCCCTGCCCGATCATCGAGGCGGCCTTCTCCGTCTCGTCGCGGGGTGCTGGAACCGACCCGTCGAACGACGGGATGCCGGTGCGCCATTCCTGGCCGACGCCGAAGTACTTCCCGGCGACGTCACCGAGTTCCCGGTCGCCGAGCTTGTCGCGCAGGCTGATGAAGGCGGTGTTGCACGACTCGGTGAAGTCCTTGAGGAACGTCGCGTTGCGGTGTTCGGACGTCTCGACGTTGTGGAACTCCTTGCCGACGGTGAGGTACTTGGGACAGTCCACGATGTCCTCGGGCTCGACCGCGTCCTTGAGCATCAGCGCACCGGTGGTGACGATCTTCCAGGTGGAGCCGGGTGCGTAGGTGCCGGAGATGGCGCGATTGAATCCGGAGGGGGAGTTCGCCACGGCCAGGATCTCGCCGTTGTCGACCCGTAGGGCGACGAGCGCGGCGTTCTTGCCGCCGGACTTGGCGGCGAGCGCCTTCTCGGCAGCGGTCTGCCAGGTGGAGTCGACCGTGGTCCCGATCGGTTGGTCGCGGGGCTGGGAGGGCTTCTTGCCGAAGGTGGCCTCGGTGCCCTTGACCTCTCCGGTGGCGCGGGCGACGCGCTGGATCGCACCCCGTGGGCCGGCTCCGGCCGCGCGGGCGATCTGTGAGAGCACGGGCCCCAGGGAGGGGTGTGTGTCCTCGGACAGCGCACGGCCCGCCCGGTCGGTGACCTCGGGCCCGTCGCTGTCCTCGCGGTCCAGCCGGAACTTCTCCTTGTCGCTCAGGTGAGGGTGGACAAGGGAGAGCTTCCAGGCCACTTTCCAGGAGCCGTCGTCCTGCTTGCGCACGGGAAGGGTCGCGTCGTATGTCCACGTACCGAGGTCGGCGACGGGCATGGCGGCCGTGAACGGAACGCGGACGGTGCCGTCCTCGGTGACGGCGGCCGGATGCGCGGTCAGGGTCGGCTTTTCGATGCCGAGTCCGGTGGTGAAGTTGCGCAGCACTTCCTGGGCCTTGCCGGGGCTGGTGGTGCGCTCGCCCGCGTTCGACAGCCGCCCCTCGGCCCAGTCGGCCAGGAAGGCCCGCGCCTGGGCCGTGGCGTCGGGGTCCGGAACGGGTGAGCCCGGGGCGAAGGGACCCCATTCGGCGAGGTAGGCACCGCCGGCGGCAAGGGCGAGTGCCAGGGTCGCCGCGCCGGCCGTCCGGATCACTGAGGTGGCCCTGCGGCGCGTCGGGGCGGGGGTTCTAGCTTTGGCCGTCAGCGGGCCGTCGTTTGTGCTCACACGGTGAGGAGAGCAGCAGCCCACGCTGTTTGTCCAAGTTTCTTATCAATGTCAGATTAATTAAAAAACGCTATGCTTGCTGGTCATGGACCTGATTCGGCACCTGGAATGCTTTGTGGCTGTTGCAGAAGAGTCACATTTCGGCCGTGCCGCAGCGCGCCTGGGCATCGCCCAGCCACCGCTCTCGCAGCGCATCCAGCGTCTGGAGCGCGAACTGGGGTTGCGCCTGTTCGAGCGCACGAGCCGGCAGGTGACGATCACCAAGGCCGGAACGCTGCTACTGGACGAGGCACGCGAACTGCTCACCCGGTCCGAGGCCCTCACTGCCACCGCCCGCCGCATCCGGGACGGGGAGGCCGGGTTGCTGCGCGCCGCGCTGCCGCCGGACATCGCCGGCGAGACCGTCGCCGCGATCCTGGCGGGCTTCCGGCAGCGCCACGCCGGTGTCGAACTGGAGCTGCACGAGCTGCCCACCGCCGAGCAGCTCACCCGGCTCGCCTCGCACGATCTGGACGTCGGGCTCATCCACCACCCCTGCGACATCTCCGGCCTCGAACTGGGGCCGGTCCTGCGCCGCGAGGTCGGGGTGCTGCTCCCGCGCCAGGCGCCCGCTGCGGCACTGGACACGGTCACGCTCGCCGCCCTTGACGGACACGACCTGGTCGTCTTCCCCCGCTCCGGAGCTCCGGCGCTCTACGACGACATACTGACCACCTGCGCCCGCAACGGCTACACGCCCACCGTCGTCCGGCAGGGCCAGGGTGCCAGCTTCGTACGCGGCCTGATCCTCTCGGCGGGCGCCGTCGCCTTCAGCCCGACGGACGCCCACAGCACGCACGCCGCCGAAGGGGACCCGGACATCGTCTGGCGCCCCCTTGCGGGCGCTCCCCTGACGTGGCGACACTCCGTAGCCTGGCCCCGGGGGCGTAGCGACGCCGCCGTCAGGGCCTTCACCGAAGCGACCACACGCGCCCTACTGGACGCGGCCGCAGGTGGCGCGGAGGAACCCGCACGGCCGCTCTACCTGCGCCCGGCATCGGAGTACTGGCTGTGACGACTACGACCACCACCCGCCGCCGCATCCGCACAGCCTTCGCCGAAGCCGGCGTCACCGGCCGGCTGCACGCGCTCGACATCGACTCCGGCGCGGAGGTCGACGCGGGCGCGGACGAGGCGGTCGTCACCGCCAGCGTGCACAAGCTCTGCCTGCTCGTCGCCCTCCACCAACAGGCCGCGGCGGGCCTCGTGGACCTCACCGAGCAGATCGAATGCCCGCCGGATGGCCGCACCGCCGGTCCCACCGGGCTTGCGGCCATGCTCGACCCGGTCCGCATGTCCCTGCGCGACGCCGCCTACCTGATGATGGCCGTCAGTGACAACACGGCCGCCAGTCTTCTCCTGAATCGGGTCGGCCTCGAAGCCGTGAACTCCACCACGGCTGGCCTCGGGCTGCCGCGGACGCGCGCTGTCCACACGTTCCACGAGATGCTGGCCACCATTCGGGAGGACGCCGGCCCCGATCACGCTCGCGCACTGACCGATCCGCAGGTCGTCGCCCGACTGTCAGCCCTCGATCCCGCCCGCACCAACCGCAGCACCCCGCGCGAGATGACGCGCCTTCTCAGGGCCGTGTGGCGTGACGAGGCTTGCCCTGCCGAACACGGTGCGGCGATCCGCCGCCTCCTCGGTCTCCAGGTCTGGCCGCACCGGCTGGCCTCCGGCTTCCCCTTCGACGACGTCTACGTCGCGGGCAAGACCGGGACCCTGCCCACCGTGCGCAACGAGGTCGGCGTCGTCGAGTACCCGGACGGTGGGCGTTACGCCGTCGCCGTCTTCACCCGCGCCGCCAGCACCGCCGCCACACTTCCCGCAGCGGACGCCGTCATCGGCACCGCCGCTCGGATCGCGGTCGACGCGCTGCGCGCTCCTTAGCGCCGTATCAGGCACCGTTCGCCCTGTCCTTGGCCTGTCGGGTGGTCGTCCACCATGCCGGATACTGAAACCATGCAGACGATCTCCCTCGACACGCAGGTCCGCGAGCACTTGGAACGCGCAGCAGGCGCAAATTCCGGACGCAGCGCGGCAACCGTCTATGCCGGTAACGAGCACGGACTGCGCCAGACCATCCTCGCGCTGACCGCGGGCTCCGGCCTCGCCGAGCACGACAGCCCCGGTGACGCAACTCTTCTGGTCCTGCGCGGACATGTGCGGCTCACCGTCGGCGAGAGCTCCTGGGAGGGGCGGACCGGCGATCTGGTCCCCATTCCTCTGGCTCGCCACAGCCTCGACGCGATCGAGGACTCAGCAGTACTCCTCACCGTCGCCAAGAGCGGCTGAACTCCACGCCAGGCAGGTGCAGCCACCAGCGAGCACGTAGCCGGATGACGCGGCGGTGCTCCACGTGCTCGCTGGTGCTGCGGCCAGGCACGGCAGCCGGACTGTCAGGACAGGAGCGGTAGTTGGTGTCGGCGCCGGTGCGCTGCTGCATCCGACAACTGGCCTGCTGAAGACCCGCGCAGCTTCGCATGACGCACCATTCGACTGGCCAAGACGTGACGGTCAGGGGCTCGATCAGCGCGGGGAAGTTGAGCGAGAAAGACCAGGGCGGCGTTCGTCGGCGGGTTCACCGAATGATGCGGTGACTGCGGACACGCGGCTGCGGCATACCTCGGGGGCACCCGCGGACAGCGCAGCCTCCGCGTGCTCTTTCCACAGTCGATGGGCCTCGACAGCCTGGCCGTTGTGACATGTGCCGTTGCCGCAACGCCCTCCGGCGGGGGCGTAGCGGAGATCAGGGCCGCGCCACCCGCAGGCACAGCCGGGGACAAGAGCGCAGGGCTGCTCGGCCGGGGCGCCAGGCCCGGGGCCGCCCCAGGCACCGCCGGAGGCAGCGGGGGAATCGATGAACCGGCGCTCGCATTCCATGTGCTCAGAGGTGAAGGTGGGGATGGTGCCATCTGCAAGGCGGCCGAGGACGAATCCGCCGTGCCAGGCGCCCTCGTCGTTGTTGAGGAGCCACATCACGGCGTCACCCGCCCGTCGCACGGCGCGGCGTCCCGACTCGGGCCCAGGGGCCGGAGCCAACACGCCGATGGCGGCCAACGCCTCAGTCAGGGCATCGTGGGCGGCGTCCGCACCGAGCCGAGTGCTGTAGCGGCTGACTGCGGCAGAAAGCCGGTCGTAGGCGTGCTCGTACTCGCTGGGGGTGAGGGCCCGGGGACCTTTTGTCGGGTCTTGACTTGTTGCCATGGCGCCAACCCTCCGGCATTTCTCACTGAACGCAAAGCGGTCGGTGGCCCTCGCCATCCCCATCTGGACGGTGCAGGCCGGCCAGACCCTGGCCGCGATCGCCGCCGCAGGGGTGTCGCTCGGAGAGCTCCTCACCACCAACCCCAGGTCCGCAACCCGAACATGATCCACCCCGGCGACCGGATCACCGTCCCGACCGCAACGACCAGGGGAGCACCAACCCGACCACCCCGGCCAAGCCCCGCCCACCGGCGAAGCCCTACCGACCGCCGAACAGCCAGATCGGGGGCAATACCTACGGCCCTGGGGCACGGTGGGCCACATCACGACCGTCGCCCAAGCCCTCGTCGCCCACGGTTTCGGCTGCTACTGCCGCGTCGGTACCGGCCCCACCTGGACCGACGCGGACACCCGCACCTACGCCGCCTGGCAACGCTCCCTCAGCTTTCGCGGCCCGGACGCCGACGGCATCCCCGGACCGACATCCCTCCGCCGTCTCCTCGGCAGAGAGATCCACGCCAAGCCGCAGACCGCACCGCCCTTACCGGGCCGCGAGGCTGTCCGCTACGGCGCCCGCGGTCCGGTCGTTCTGAAGGTCGACCACGCCCTGATCCGACACGGCTACGGCCGCCACCTCACCTACGGCCCGTCCGCCTACTACGGCCGCTGTAGGAGGGGCAGTTGGGTGGCTGGAACACACCTCCACCAGGGCGACTGCCAGTGCCGTATGCGATGGTCGCCACCTGGGAGTCAGAGGCAAGGGCCGAGGGGGAGGCATGGCTGGCGACGGCTTCGACGTCGACACCGATCAACTCAAGTCCACCGCACCAACGTTCCACCGGGAATCCGCCGCCCTGGAGCGGGCGACGGCCAAGCTCCGGCACACGCTCGATGGGCTGGGGGAGCCGTGGGGTGGTGACGAGCAGGGCAAGAAGTTCGAGCACGTCTACGCCCCGCACCGGGCGCAGATCGAGAAGGCTGCTGTGGCTCTGGTGAAGGGGCTGTCGAGCATCACCAAGGCCATGAACGACATGGCGGCCAACCATGAGGACGCGGACCGGTCGGCCAAGTCGGGCTTCGAGGGCGGTGCTTGATGGGCGCTGCCGACAAGGCCAAGGAGATCGTCCAGGACTTAACTGGCATGTGGTGGCCGGAGGGCGACGAGGACGAACTCCGAGAAGCCGCCCGCGCTTGGCGCACGTTCGCCGACGAGGTCGAGGACTGTACGGCGGCCTGTCACAAGAAGGCCCAGGACGTCATCGACAACAACAAGGGCAAGTCGATCGAGGCGTTCGGCGCGTTCTGGAAGAAGTACCACGGTGGCAGCAAGGGCTATCTGGACGATGTCGCCACAGCTGCACGGGACATGGCCAAAGCTCTGGATAAGTTCGCCGACCAGATAGCCGAGGCGAAGAAGAAGACCGAGCACGAGCTGGAGATCGCCGGGGCGGTCCTGGTCGCCGGTACTGCCCTGGCCGTCTTCACTGGCGGCATCAGCGAAGTCGCCGCCGCGGGCGCCACCGAGGCGATCGTCGCCGCGGCCGGCACAGCAGGCGTAGCTGTCTCCGCCACCGTCGCCGAGATCGCCGGTACCGTCCTGGCAACCGCTGCTATCGGTGGCATCGAGGCCATCACAGTGGACGTGGTCGTCGCCCAGGGCGGCCGCAACCTCCTCGGGGACCAGCACGGCATCAACGCCGCCGAAGTCAAGGACGCCGGCGTGTCCGGCATGCTCTTGGGCGGCGCCGTCGGCGGAGCCGCCCGCGGCGTCAAGGCCATGGCGGGCGCCGACGGCGTCAAGAACGTCCCGCGCAACATGAAGTTGGACAGCTTGGGGCACCTCGACGCCTCACTCCTCAACCTCCAAATACGGATGCCCAACCTGGTTGGCCCGCGCCTGGCAATGGCCGGCGAAGGTCCCGCCGGCCCGACCGGACAGCCGCTGATGCGCAGTGCCGAGAGCGGAGGAGGGGGAGGCCGGGCACCTCAAAAGCCAATCCCGCCGTACTGCAAGCCACTGGACAGCATGGGGCGAGCCACCGGTGTCGAAACGAGGGTCACGCAAGACATGCTCGACACCGGCACCAAGGCATCCCGACGGATGCAGCCTCCGGGCTGGGGAGGCGAAGCGGCTGGTCACACGCGCGGACACCTGCTGGCCCGGTCACTCGGGGGAGACGGCCGCTCCGAGGTGAACGTCGTGATCATGCACAAGACGGCGAACAACGAGGTGATGGAACAGCTCGAAGAGCAGATCTATGAAACCGTGAAGCAGCGCGGGAGCGTGGAATATTCGGCGGCGCCGGTCTATGCCAATCCCGGAGACGTCATTCCTGCAGGCGTCCATGTCAAGGCTACTGGACCTGGCCTGCACATCGACCAGACCATCATCAACAAGTAGGCGGCCATGACTGATCTCGAACTCCTGGCTTCGTTCCCCGCGACTGGTGAAGCGGGACCGGTCCTCAATGACTGGGAGACCGCTGAGGAGGAGCTGGACACCGCGTTTCCGCCTGCGTTCAAAAAGTTCCTCGAAGCATTTGGCGGCGCGAAGTTCGACGACTTTCTGCGGGTGTATCGGGCGGGTGCCGAGAACGAGTTCGCCGACCTGGTGGCGAACACGGTCACGGCGCGGCACACCATGGAGGTGACGCGGGACGCGATCCGGGAACTGCTGGCAGAGCGCGGCGTGAAGCCCTCGCAGCTGATCTGCTGGGGCGGCACAGACAACGCGGACATGTGTTTCCTGGTCCCGCACGAGGACCCCGAGCAGTGGGCCGTCCTCACCGTCATCGGCCGCGGCAGGGAGTACGACCTGTACGAAGGCCCGGTGGAGAGCTACCTGTTGCGGATCCTCCGAGGTGACCTCGTGAGCGAGGTCTTCCCGGACGACTTCCCCGACGAGGAACCCAGCTACGAGCGCAACCCGTGGATCTAACGGGTACAGCGACGCGCCTCCGATCCGGCACATGACCGGATCGGAGGCGCCTTTTCGTTTTGCGTCCACGCCGCTTGGATCCTAGGAAGGCGTGCGCGCCCCGACGACCGTGGATACGGCAGAAGGCCCGGGAAAGTCCTCCGGCAGTGCATCCATGATCAGTTCGTCGGCGCGCTGCCCGAGCCAGAACCCCGACCGCCGGAGTCGTCCGGCCGGATGGAACCCTGCCTTCTCGTAGGCGGTGATGCCGGCCTGGTTCGGTTCCAGGACCTTGAGCCACACCATGTCCAATGAGCCGATGTGGAAAGCCCAGTCGAGCGTCAAGCGGGTGGCCTCGGCGGCATAGCCGTTCCCTCGTGCCTCGGGGGCGATGAGCATGATGTATTCCGCGGTGCGGACGGCCTGGTCGACGTACAGGACCGTCATCCCGACCGGCTGCTTGTCTTCGAGCCGGACGACCTCGAACGCGGGGCGTTGACTGTTACGGGCCTGCCCTTCCCAGCCGGCGGATCGGACTTCCCAGCTCTGCGGCATCTGGTTGCCGTAGCCGAGGATCGTCCGTGGGTCGTTCTCCCACCGGTGGTAGGTGGGCAGCATGCCCTGCCGGGGCAGGCCGAGGGCGAGCCGGTCACCGGGGAGAACGATGTGGGGGTCACTCACGTTGTGCCTCCTTTGAAGCCTTGGTAGGGGTTGCGTGGCTGAGTCAGCGTGCTGAACCTGGCTCGGTGGCGAAGACGGCACGAAGGTGGTCGAGATGCTGCCGCACGCCATCGGCCAGTTCGGCGTAGAACGGGACCCGGGCGGCTGCCTGGAGGATTTCGGTGCAGGCGGTCAGCTCGCCGACCCGACTGGCGGGGGCGTCCAGGACGTGGGCGAACTCCTTGCGGACTCGCTCCGCCAGGTCGGGCACGGGGAGGGAGTGCAGGTAGAGGTTGGCAGTGTCGTAGCCGACGGGTGCGGTGCCCCAGCCCTCCCAGTCGATGAGGGTCAGTTTCGGGTCGGTGAGGTTGGCCCAGTGGAGGTCGCCATGGGCTGTGGTCCAGGTGATCTCGTCGGGGGTGAAGCCGGTGAACTCCGGGACACGGCGGCGGATGTACTGCTCGCGGACCGCCTCCCGGCTTGTGGGGGTGCGAGAGAGGTGGTCCAGAGCATGGCGGAGGTCGTGCCACCAGGTGTCCGGCAACTCCACGCCGTGGCGGAGGACCGGGCTTCGGGACACCGGCGGGGTGGAGACGTATTCGTACAGCTCTGCCCGGTATGCCCAGCCGTCGGCTGACCAGTCCCGCAAACCGATCAGCCGTGGCCGAGGCACGGCAGAAGGCGCATGCTGTTCTGCCTCCTTGGGGCCTTCCCGCAGCTTCCCGCCTTCTTTTCCGGCGGGGTCGCTGACCAGCCTTAGCCAGACGGGGCTGTCCGGGGCAGTGGCGACCCCGTACAGCGTCCGGCCGGCGTATCCCCACACCTCTCCGCCCGCGGCGCCGGTGAGGCCCAGCAGGTCGTAGGCGCGGTCCCAGGCGGAGAGCATGCGGTCCCTGACGGCTGGCTCAGGGGCAGTGAACATCGGGCTGGCTACCTTCTGCGGCTGACGGCGGCGACGTCGGCCGCCACCAACTCCGTTAGCAGAGCGGCGACCTGGCCGACGGGGAGCGACGAGGCTACCGCCAACTCGGCCATGGATGCAGTCTGTCCCTTGGCGAGGTGTTTGACCACGGCGAGGGTTGGCGCGGCGAACGTCCACTGCTGCCCGCCTGCGTTCAGCACCGGTCCCTCGCCGTCCACCTCGTACCACGCACCCGAGGGGGTGAGGCGGACGTGGAGGCATTCGTCGGCGGGGATGCCGTCGACGAACGGCAGGGACGGCATCGGCCGACCCGGGGCCGTCGCTCCCCGCGCGCAGAGGAACTCCTCGATCACCCCGTCGTGCAGGGCTGCCGTGAACTCCTTCAAACTTTACTTTTAACCCCGCCAAGATCATTCCTTGGTGGGGTTTGATGCTGAGGCCCTGAACATGGAGGCGGCCACCCGCAATTCTTCGGAGTGCTG